>CACZJD010000078.1 GCA_902781325.1 uncultured Lachnospiraceae bacterium | reverse complement strand
CCGTAGGCGACAGCCGGCTTTGCTACGTGGTTGGTAAGGTCGAGCAGGCGGCTTCCCCGGCCACCGGCCAGGATCATAGCTAACATTTCAATTTGCTTCATAGAGAACCTCCCTTATCTGTAGTTTCATTAACTTATTTCGAGACAATGTGCGTGCGTAACATTGTCACAAAAATCTAAGTCTATTGTATGCCATTTCGATGAGTCCGTAAATGACCGGAATCAAAATTATTGGAAAAATTTTATAAAGAGGGGGATGGAAGAATACGAAAGTTGTTGAAAATGACGAAACAATTGCAACGGATTATGCAATAAAAAAGACCGCTCGCAGTGGCGGCATTGCGAACGGCCGGTTTCTGATACAGTATATAAGTCGGGCAGAAAAAACAGAATACCGGTGCACCCGGCGCCTTCAGTCTTTTGGCTGCATATAGAAGTTTCCCATGATCTCTCCGGAACTGAAAGTGTTGACGAAAGCGGAGGGGTCGATCTCGCGAACGCCTTTCTTGATCCCCCGCACATCGCTTCCGCTGATCACGGAGTAGACGAGGTCGCGGCGATTGTGCTCGTAACCGCCTTCTCCGTGAAAGATCGTGGCGCCGTGGTGGGTCATGTCGTGGATCCCGGCGCAGATCTGCTCCGGTTTGTCAGTGACGATGAGGAAGGTCACTTTCTGGTAGTTTCTGTGCATCAGATGCAGGACCTGCGTTGAAGCGTATTGGAAGATGATGGAATAGAGCGCCTTATCCGGGCCAAAAAAGTAACCGCCGATCAGGAGCAGCACCGCATTGAATCCGAGGATCAGGTTCCAGGATTCCACGCCGTGCATCTGCGAGAGGTAGATCGCGATAAAATCCGTGCCGCCGCTGGTGGCGTCCGCCCGAAGGCACAGGCTGATCGCAAAGCCGTTGACGATGCCGCCGAAAACACTGATCAGGAGCACGTCCTGGGTCAGCGTGTGGGCGGGAATCAGGTCGGTGAGAAAGCCGGAGAGCATGATCATGACAAGAGAGAGCAGGGTGAACTTCTTTCCGATAAAACGAAATCCGATATATACCGGGACCGCGTTGAGAAGAAGGTTGACCGGCGTATAGGGGAGGTCGACCGAGAGCAGGAGCTTCACCAGCCGCTGGATCAGGATCGTCATGCCCGTGGCGCCGCCGGGGATCAGGCCGCCCGTGTGCACGAGTGTCCGGATGTTCAGCGCCATGATAAAGGCCGCGATGCATACCATGAGCAGTCTTTTGCCGTCTTTTACAGGGTCGATCTGAATACTTGTGTTCATTAAAATGTATCTCCTTGTAGTATTGTAAGATGTTCAGCCTCGGGGGGGGGCTGAATAAATTACATATTATCGGAAAAAGGAGCCGCTGAACAGTGAATAGAGGATGTTCTCGAGATGCTCCCGGGAGGCGGTGCTGTCCTGCTGGACATAGTTGCGCGCGACGCCGGTCAGTCCGCCGGCGAGAAAATCCGCCGCGTAGACGCGGTCCCGGCCCGGACATTCGGGCAGGTAGAAGCTGCAGGACAAAAAAGAGTTGTAGAGATTGTCCTGAAGAAGATAGAGGATGTCGTTGCGGACAAGCAGAGCGAGAATGTCCCGGCATTCCGTGTGTTCCTCCGGCCTGAAGCAGTACTTGCGCTCCAGCTCGAAGGCAATGACGTTGTCCTTGGACTCAAAGAGGGTGTAGAAGGTCTGGCGGGAGACGCCCGCGGACTTGCAGATCTCGCTCACGCTGATGCGTGTATAAGGCTTTTCTTCCATTAAACTAAGAAGCGCGTCAGCAATCGCGGACTGCGAGGTGAGCGCGGTTTTGTTGCATCCTTCGTACATGGGAACTCCTGCGTATTATTGGTATCTAAACGATTCTGTGCCTGTGAGCAGGCTAATTATTAAAAAAAGGTGAACAACCTTGACAACTGTAAAGGTCAATGCTACTATCTATCATATCAAATCCTTGACAAGTGTCAAGGAACGAACGGCTTCCCGGAGAAGCCAAATTTTTTACACTGGCGTTAGCACTCGAGACACGGGAGTGCTGACAATCCGGCGGTATAATGAGTGCTGACAATTCGGCGGCATAAAGAATGCTGGCCGGGCGTTGTGCCGGCATACAGACTGCCGGAGGTTTTTATGGAGGACATGCAAAGAAAATGGTAGTTATTCCTATATATAATCTGTTAATGGTTCCGGACGCCAATATCTATCTGAAGTCGGACCAGTACAGGCATCTGGCCCGCAGGTATGCGGAGGTCAACGACCGCGTCGTGCTCCTGTCATGCAGGAAAGAGGAGCACCGCAAGGACATGACCGAGGATAGTTTCTATCCAATTGGCGTTACCGGTTTTGTCAAAGAAGTGAACGAGGAAGGCTATGTGGAGATCCGAACCACAGGAAGAGTCAACCTCGATATTGTCGGGATAAACCCGGATCACACTATTGAACTGACGGTTTCCCGCTGCGAGGAGATCGAGGATCTCGACGAAGGCGTAGAACAGGCTCATTTCGAGCAGCTCAAGGCCGACCTTAAGGAGAGCTGGCAGGGCTTTGAGTGGGGCGAGCAGGCGATGGGCTATCTCAACCAGTTCCACTCTATCAGCGAAGTCGCTGTGGCTATGTCCATCTGGTTCAAGATGAGCGCGGAGGAGAAATACGAGATTTTGGCACAGGACAGCCACAAGAAGCGTCTTGAGATGCTCGAGAAGGCGGTCTACGAGTTCATGGAGGTCTCCAAGGTGACCACCAAGGCTGCCAGCGCGCAGCAGGAGGAGTACCAGAAGATATACAAGGAGTCCGCGATCAAGAAGCAGATGGAGCTTCTGCAGAGGGAACTCGACGAGATGCACCCCGAGAAGGTGTCGGATATCCGCAAATTCGAGATCAAGATCGAAGAAGCGGGCATGAACGAGACCGCGAAGGGAGAGGCGCTGAAAGTTCTCAACCGCCTCAAACAGGAGTCGAACGGCGGCACTGAGGCGGGCATGCTCTACGACTATCTGGATTTTGTCACGGAGCTTTCCTGGAAGAAGGAGCAGGCGCAGGACATCGATCTGTCCGAGGCGGAAGCTGTTCTTGAAGAGGATCACTTCGGACTCAAAAAAGTGAAGCAGCGCATCATTCAGCAGATCGCTGTCATGAATCTTAAAAAGCAGCAATCCGGCTCGATCCTTCTGTTTGTCGGCGCTCCGGGCACCGGCAAGACAAGTATCGGACAGAGCATCGCGAAAGCGCTGCACAGGAAATATGTGCGCGTGAGCCTCGGCGGCGTGCGCGACGAAGCTGATATCCGCGGCCACCGCAGGACATACATCGGCGCAATGCCCGGCAGGATCATGGACGGCATCAAGAAGAGCGGCGTCTCCAATCCCGTCATGGTCCTTGACGAAGTGGACAAACTCGGCGTCTCCTACAACGGAGATCCCGCGAGCGCTCTCCTCGAGGTCCTCGACCCCGAGCAGAACAACACTTTTACCGATCACTACATGAACGTCCCATATGACCTCAGCGACGTCATGTTCATCTGCACGGCAAACTCTGTGGACACGATCCCGGAACCTTTGCTCAACCGTATGGAAGTCATCCGCTTCAGCGGGTACACGGCTTCTGACAAGTTCCAGATTGCCCGCAGGCATCTGCTGCCCAAATCCATGAAGGAGATGGGCGTCACAGAGGAACAGATCGTCATCTCCGATGACATCATCCGCAGCATCATCGACAACTACACGATGGAATCCGGCGTGCGCGGACTGCGCAAACGGCTGGATACTTTGTGCCGGTCGGCGGCTGTGGAAGTGTCGAAGAGAGTCGGGGCGGCGGCTGTGGAGGCGTTGAAGCAGGCTGCTGAGCAGGGAAGTGCTGCGGAGACGGTTGCTAATCAGACCGGCGCTAATCAGACCGACTCGGTGGAAGCCGGATCGGATGCGGCGTCTGAAGCACCCGCTGTGCCCAAAGCGGAGCCTATAATTGTTAAAGAAGAAGATCTTCGGGAGATGCTCGACGCCAAGCCCGTAAGGCATGACCGCGTGCTGGCAGAGAAGAAACCCGGCATCGTGACAGGACTTGCCTGGACCGCAGCCGGCGGTGAGATTCTCTTCATTGAGACATTATTTACCAAGGGCAACGGCAAATTCACAGTCACCGGACAGCTCGGCGATGTCATGAAGGAATCTGTGCAGATTGCAGTGAGCCTTGTTAAATCTATGTTCCCGGACAAGGCTTCTCTCTTTGAGGAGAACGACCTGCACATCCACGTGCCGGAGGGAGCAGTGCCCAAGGACGGCCCGTCCGCAGGCATCACGATGACGACAGCGCTCGCTTCTCTTGTTTCAGGCAAAGCGGTGGCTCCCACCATTGCCATGACCGGTGAAGTTTCCCTTCGCGGCGTTGTGACGCCTATCGGAGGTCTTCCGGAGAAGCTGATGGCGGCTTCCAGAGCGGGCATTCAGACAGTATTCATTCCTATGGAAAATGAGGATGACTTGGACGAAGTGCCGCAGGAAGTCAAGGACAAACTTACTATCATTCCGGTTTCCGATGTCACTGAAGTGTTGGAGAGAACTGGGATTCTGGATGGAAGTGAAGCTGATTGCGAATAAGCAGCATTAAAAGGGGTCAGCCCTCCTTCGCGGGGGTCTGACCCCTTACATGTTGTTCTCCATCTTTTTATTGAGATTTTCTTGTTAGATGGAGCCTATTGGGCGCTTCTGCCTGAAGTCTCCATCGGATATGGCTTCATTTCTGTGAGGATGGAGCCCATTTAGACTTTTCTGCCAGAATTCTCCATCGGACTCGGCTTTTTTCTTTTGTGGATGGAGTTTATTTGGGCACTTCCGCCTGAAGTCTCCATCGGATACAACAATTTCTCTCTGTAGATGGAGCCCATTAAGGCATTTCATGTCTGTCATACCATCGGATTTAGTCGATATCGTAAAGGGATGGAGAGTTTGTGCCAGAAAGCATAATTTCACCCCAACCATATTTAGTCGATACCGGAAGAGGATGGAAAATTTGTGCCTGCGTAAAGGCAGCCCCCCGCGAGGAGTGTAAAAAGGGGTCAGCCCCCCCGCGAGGGGGTCTGACCCCTTTTTTCACTTCACTCCAGCCCGGTCGCCTCGTCGATGCCGAGCATGATGTTCATGTTCTGGACCGCGGCGCCGGAGGCGCCTTTGCCGAGGTTGTCGAAGAGGGCGGTGACGCTGGTCTGGCCCTCATGGCCGCAGACCACGATCTTCAGGTGGTTTGTTCCGGCAAGTTCGTTGGCATAAAGGGTGGTGCCGTTTGTGCCGAAAGGCATGACGCTCACAAAGTGAGAGCCCGCGTAATACTCCTGAAGCTTCTCGCAGATGTCCTCCGCGGTGGGAGCGCCGGGGAGCATGCCGTTGTGCAGCATAATGGTGGTCGCCATTCCCTTGTAGTAGTCGTCGACTACGGGCAGGAAAACGGGCGGAGCTTCGAGGCCGCAGACTTTGACCATTTCCGGGATATGTTTGTGTTTGAGAGTGAGGCCGTAGATTCCGGGCGC
The DNA here is from genome assembly GCA_902781325.1 of uncultured Lachnospiraceae bacterium. Taxonomy (GTDB): domain Bacteria; phylum Bacillota; class Clostridia; order Lachnospirales; family Lachnospiraceae; genus CAG-791. The sequence continues at coordinate 5,663 of CACZJD010000078.1, read as the reverse complement.
GTAGAGGGGCTGCGCCTTGTCGGCCGCCTCGTAATTCGCAATCATCTTCTTGCCGCCGCCGGAATAGCCGGTCAGGGAGAAGCAGGTGAGCGGGTAGAAAACAGGCACGATGCCCATGCGGATCAGCGGAGCCACGCAGGAGATGAAGCCTGTGGCGTGGCAGCCGGGATTGGCAACTCTGCGGCTTTTCGCGATGGCTGCGCGCTGGTCAGCGGACAGTTCCGGGAAACCGTAGGTCCAGCCGTCAGCTGTGCGGTGTGCCGTGGAAGCGTCAATGACGCGAACGTTCGGATTGTCGATCAGCGAGACCGCTTCTCTCGCGCCGGCGTCGGGCAGGCACAGGAAAACGATGTCCGCCGCGTTCAGGAATTTGCGCCGCTCTTCGTTGTCGTGGCGCTTGTCCTCGTCGATCCGCATCAGCTCGAGATCCTCCCTCGCTCCGATCCTGTCAAAAATCTGAAGGCCTGTAGTACCGGCCTGGCCGTCGATGTATACCTTTGTCTTACTCATTCGGAAGTCCCCCGATTCTTTGAATTTCGATGCTAATCATAACATAATTTGAAGACGCTAAGATAAAAATATGATAAAAATAGTGTGGAAAATGATACTTCTGACGTATCTAATACTAGATTTTACTGCAGAAAGGGAAAAGACATGGAAAACAATACAGAAGTAAAAGAGAGCGGGATCAAACAATATTTTGCCGGAAAGACAATTCCGCAGATCATTTTCGGATCGGCGATATGGGCATGTATTTTAGCATATATCCTGTTTATTGTCGGACAGACAGGAATGTATTTGGTGCTGGCACTGATCGGGCAGGCAGCGAACCTTACTTCAGATGTATGGCAAACTGCGATAGTATATTTTTGTTTCTTTGGCGCGTGGATCACATTTTTCCTCAACGCGCTGCTGAAAAAGAACAGGCCGCTGTTCAAAGCATACGGGACGGGGCTTAAGGGAAACCGGATACCGGAACTGCTGATCGGACTGGTGATCGGATTCTTCATGAACGGGATCCTGATCGTGTTCGCGATGATGCACGGGGACATTCATCTGTATTTTGACAGATTTGATTTCTTGTCGTTCCTGATCCTGTTCGTCGCGGTGTTCATTCAGTGCGCGGCGGAGGAGATCATGTGCCGCGGATTCATTTATCACAGGGTCCTTCGGACTTACAGAGGACAATATCTTCTGGCCGCACTGGTCAACGGCGTGTTCTTCGGACTGATCCATATAACAAACAACGGGGCGACGCCGACCGCGATCATCTATATTATCGTCTGCGGTATTCAGTACAGCGCGATGGTATACTACTTTGACAGTGTGTGGATGGCCATGGGCGCACATGCCGGCTGGAACTTCACCCAGAGCATTCTGGCGGGGCTTCCCAACAGCGGAAATGTATTCCCCTACTCGATCTTCAGGCTGGATGCGGCTACGGCGACCGACAGCTTCTTCTACAATGTTGGATTCGGCGTTGAGAGCACGGTTCCCGCGATCATTATGGGAATCATGCTGACGGCTGTGATCGTTGTGATCGGACGGAAGATGAAGAGAGAGCACACGGATATCTGGGAAGGTGTTGAATAAATGATTGATTGGGCGCGCATGCGGGGCATGGGCGTCTTTTTTGTGGGGATTTGTTGGGGGGAGGGCTGGTGCGGGAGGAATTTATAGGTGAGGAGGCTGCCTCGGGGAAGATTATGAGCGTAGAGGTTGCTGCGGGGAAGAATTTCGGTACAGAAGGACATTTTCAGGAAATTATCGTCCCTGGAAGTGTTGAGGATCATTATTTGCTGATTGATTTGCTGGCCGGGTGGCAAGGAATTCGGTACAGAAGCTTGATTTGAACAAATTCTCGTCCTTCACACAGCTGGATTTCAGGGAAGATATCTGAGGAATCCCAGAATTTATCAAGAATTATCATAATTCATAAAAACTTGTGGACGAGACTTTTTGCAATTGATGCTTCTGTGCCGAAAATTATGAAAAAGGAGTCGCGGCAGGCAGGAACAAATCAGTAAGAATTGTCCTGCAGGGACGAGAGTACAAGAAAAGAAGCCTTCTGTACCGAAACCGCCAGCCACAGTGGGGCCTTGTCAAGTAAACACAGAAGAGGGGACTGCTTCCTGCTGATTAATCAGCAAAAAGCAGCCCCCTCTTTCTGGTATCCGGATCCGGAAAGCCAGACGGTTCATTTCCCCACAGGCTCCGAGCCCTGCCGGCGCCTTCTCCGCACGCGGTTGATGTGCCGTTCGAAGTCGCCGCTTCGAATGAGCTCAGCAAGCATATGCTGTGTGAAGACAGGCACTGTGCAGGAATAGAAAGAAATCTTCTCTTGCAGGGCAGCGCTGAGCTGCGCGGGCAGGACCATGTAGCCCACACGTACGGCAGGCGAGATTGTGCGCGTGAAGGTGTTCATGTAGATGACACTTTTTTCGGGTTCCAGCGAGAAAAGCGTGTCCTCGGCCTTGGTGGACATGGAGAACTCGGAGTCAAAATCGTCCTCAATGATGAACCTGTCCTCCGCAGAAGCCCAGCGAATGTAATCGGCTCGCCGCGAAGCTGTCGCGGTGATTCCGCTCGGATAGCTGTTGAAAGGAGTGACGTGAAGGACCGTGGCGTCGGTCTTTTTCAGCGCACTGAGTCTGACACCTTTTCGGTCCATCGGCAGCATCCGGCAGCAAACGCCGCTGGCCTCATAGACGAGTCGGATCTTTTCGTATGAAGGATCCTCCAGCGCAAAAATCCGCTCACGCCCAAGCATCTGCACGATCAGGTTGTAGAGATATTCTGAACCGGACCCGATGATGATCTGATCAGCCGTGACATTCATCCTGCGGCTGCGCGCAAGATACTGGGCGATCGTCTCGCGCAGAAAGACAGTGCCGTTGTTGGGGGACCGCACCAGGAGCGACTCCCCATACTCAGAGAGCACCTTGCGCGCAATCTTTGCCAAAGTATTGAACGGAAACTGTTCCTGCTCCGGTGTGACGACAGGACCTCTTATGGGAATGTCAGAAATCTCATGAATATCAGCCGATTCAGACAGATCAGCCGATTCAGACAAATCAGATACGCTTTCTTCAGTAAAAGCGGCAACCGGGAACAATTCATTTTCCTTGTAGCTGACATAATAGCCGCTGCGCTCGCGGGACTCGATATAACCTTCATCAGCCAGCAGGTCGTAAGCGTGCTGCACTGTGATCACACTTGTTCCTGTCTCAGCGGCAAGAAATCTTTTCGAGGGAAGCTTGCTCCCGTAGGGGCAGAGGCCTCTCGTGATATCTTCGCGGAGTTGATTGTAAAGCTGAAGGTAGGCGGGCTGCCTGAGCTGTGGATCGATCTTGTATTGGGGCATGGGAATCTCCTTGCTTCTGAATTTGGAGATGCAGTTGCATTCTGCGCTTTTAGTTGGATTGTTGCGGTGGCAATACATATGAGTATGCTGTACTGCTATATTTTGGTTATATCATAAATGTGGTAAATGCAAAATGTATATAACCAATTTGGCATACCTGAAAATCATGCACACTTAAAAGGATCTTTACAAATGAGAAATTCCCTGAGTTTGTCCTGCGCGATCGTGATGTCAAAGGGATGATTATCGCTCTCATAAGTGAGGATCAGGTTGTGATCAGGAAGATATCCGTTAAGTATATAGATACGAAATTTATTCAAGAATCTAATAACATACTTAAAGTCACCCATCTTCCCGCAGTGTTCCCAGTAGAAGTATTCACCGGTCACAGGATGCCGGATCGTGAAATCGGGATAATAAGCGTGTCCTCCGACATCAAGTCTGCACTCATATCTGTAAGGAATATGGTTCACCGACAGAAGCATGACGATCAGTGCCTCCGACTTGGAACGGACTTTGATGCCGTCTACTGTGGGAACATTTCTTAGTTCGGGATCTTTGGGATTAATCTCATATTCTTCGTGAGCCCATTTCTGTAATTCTTCGGACATCGTGCCATACATTTCGAAACCTTCCTCGAACAAAAGAGTCCCGTAAGCAGGCGTCCTGAGAAGAGTGTCGAGGTCCGTGTTGTCCCGATGAGCTTTCAGATACATGTCAATCGCCTTCAGTTCGGCGTTGATGTCCTGGAGCCGCTGCAGGCATAGCTTTTTTTTGGCAAGTTGTCGGGCCAGGGATCGGTTCCGGTGCGGGATATATTCTCTGGTTTTGCCGGACCTGCCGGTGGAAACATACCACTTGTAGTAGCCTTTGTCCTGTTTGACGGTTTTGCTGTAGACCAGTGTTCCTTGAGGCGCTTTGTCAAGAAATCGTTCTATTCTGCGTTTCTCGCCGAGAAGCTGCCGTTTTTTTGATTCAGCCAGTTGTGCTAATGTCATAGGGGCTCCTTTCCTCCGAGCGGAGATGATGTGAAATGTGGATGGGATTGTGGATCCATCTGCAACTAAAGACATGTGATCGGTGAGATCAGGCGGATGGACCGATGATGGGAAGATTATAGGATGGCGGAGGGGGGATTACAAGTGGAATCATTTGATTTTCGGAGTTTCGGTACAGAAGCGTTGAGGTCGAGCCGGCGTTTCGGTACAGCAGAATTTGGGGGCGACTCGGAGTTTCGGTACAGAAGCAAGTTTTGCTAAAATATTCGTCCCTGGCAGAGGAACAAGACAACCTTGAGTGTTGGAGCTTTGGAGCGTGTTGGAAGAAAGTAGGTACAGAAGCTCGCAAATCAAAGATTTGCGTACATGAAAAAACAGGATTTATCAGGATATGATGAAAGAAACAGGGGTACAGAGAGATTTTTCAGAGATTTCTGGGATTTCCGGGGATTTACAGGGACGAGAATACTGAAAATAGAAGCTTCTGTGCCGAAAACTGCCAGAAGAATCATGTGTGTCAAAGGAAATTAATGAGATTGATAGGCTGGCAGGGACGAGAATTTATCAATATATTGCTGCTGTACCGAAAATCAACAGGGTAGGAATGACTAACCACCTCCAAAACAAATAAATCCCAATACTATGCAAATTAGATGTATACTTAAATATTAAGTAAAACCTATTCAGAAAACGGAGAAATGAGTGAACGAACAGGAAAGAATCCAACAGAAGATATTTGAAGAAGAGCAGGCGCATCTGACGCAGACGCATGGGAAACTGCGCGCGATGAAGGAGGAGCTGGAGGAGAGGATCAATACGATATCCGAGAAGGCCGCGAAGGAAAAGCAGGATATCCGGAGCAATCTGTCTCTCAACTTCGACAGTGACACGGACTCCATGGAAACTTATATCGAGTTTGAGGCGATGAGCCATTCTATCACTCAATACAATATTGAGCAGGATGCGGCGGCGGAGAAACTCGGGAGGGTTAAGAGACTGCTGAAAGCGCCGTATTTTGCCAGGGTGAAGCTGCAGTTTGATCCGTCGGAGGAGCCGGAGGACTACTACATAGGGAGCGCGGGAGTATCCGAGAACGCATTCGAGCATCTGGTGATCGACTGGCGCTCGCCGATCGCGGAGACCTACTACAATCAGGAAAACGGCAAGACCTTCTACACAGTTAATGACAATAGGGTGGACGTGGACCTGCAGCTGAGGCGGCAGTACAACCTCGAGGAGGACAGGCTGTTCTCGTTTTTTGACACGCAGGTGGCGATCGAGGATCCGATGCTGCTGCAGTC
>CACZJD010000077.1 GCA_902781325.1 uncultured Lachnospiraceae bacterium | reverse complement strand
CGCCGGACGGTTTCCCGCCCTGACCTCCAAAGTAAACGCCGTCATTCCTTCCTGCAGGGACCTCTCCAGCGCCGTTCCGAGCATCTTCCCGGCTACGCCGATTCCCTGCCAGTCGGGGTGGACCGCCACATTCGTGATCTCACCTTCCCCGACAATATCTCTGACACCGCACTCCCCGATGATCCTGGCTGCGCCGTCTTCCTCTGTGATCTCCGCGACATAGTAGTGAGCGTAGGGTAAAAGGAGCGTCGCCCGGAAGACCTCCGCTGACCACGGCTCCGAAAAACACGCGCGCTCCACCTCCAGCACCTGCCCGATATCCTCCGCCGTCATCGGCCGGATCACGACTTTTTCAATCTTACGCATTATACAAACACCTTGTAGTTGCGCTTGTCGCCGCGCTCCCGCTCCGCCTGGGGAACCCTGAGATACTCAGGCCTGAAATCATCTGCGGAAACCAACGCCGCCTCTCCGCACTCCTCGTAGAGCTGAGCCGCCCTGACAGCTGTAGAAGCTGCTCTCTGCCTGTTCAAATGCGCGGGTGCCAAAAGATAGGGCACCTCCATTGTCTCTGCCAGTACCTTCTCACTCACCGGAACGCCGTCACCGACAAAGATCACCTCTCTGCCGATCGCGTTAAGTTCCTTCACAATATCAGCCAGCGCCACAACACATTGCGGGCGCAGCACCTTCAGGCCGTCTCTGTTTTCATAAATTCCCGTATAGACCTGCTGCCTTCTCGCATCCATCAAAGGGCAGATCAGACGGTCCGTCCCGTACAGGTTGCACGCCAGCGAATCCACTGTCGGTACCGGAAGTACGGGCTTATTGAGTGCAAGACCCAGTCCCTTCACCGTTGCCGCTCCGATCCTGAGTCCCGTAAAAGACCCGGGCCCTTTCGTTACGGCGATAAAATCGATCGACGACAGTTCCAGATCCACCATCCCGCTCATCTCGCTGAGCATGGGGACCAGGCTCTGGGAATGCTTCTTCTTATACTGAACACTATACTCCGCCGTGAGAGTTCCATCCTCCCACAGCGCACATCCGGCTACAGGGCCGGAAGCTTCTATTGCTAGAATTCTCATTAATACTTCTTCCTTGTGCTGTTAATAATTATGTTCTGACCGCAGTGATCTGTTATCATACAGGTCTGACCGCTGTTAATATGTCAGATTATTCAGGCCTGACTACTGTGATCTTGCGAATTATTCAGGCCTGACTACTGTGATCTTGCGATAGTCCATGCCTTTCTCCAGATCCTTCTCGATCACTATATAGATCGTCTCCTCCGGCAGGATCTCCTCGATCCTGTTAGCCCACTCAATAAGGCAGACTCCATCCCCATAGATATAGTCATCGAAGCCGACCTCTTCCATCTCCTCGGGCTCCTCGATCCTGTAGACGTCAAAATGATACAGAGGAAGCCTTCCCTCCTCATAGATCTGCAGGATTGTAAAGGTGGGCGAACTCACGGGCTCCTCGATCCCAAGGCCCTCCGCGAATCCCTTAGTGAAGACAGTTTTGCCCACGCCAAGATCGCCGATCAGGGCGTACACCTGCCCCGGCTCGGCGTTCTGAGCCATTTCATATGCAAATTTTGCAGTTTCCTCCATGCAAGAGGTTTCCATTACCGTTTTTTTCATAGCCGTATCCATAGTACACATTATTCCACAATTGTCTCATGAAAACAAGCAATGGAGTGCTTAAGGAGTTACAGCGGACATCTCCACGGCTTGTCCGGCACTTACTCTCCATCCTTTTACGGCTCGTTGTCAAATCGGATGGTGTGAGAAAGCTTGTTTGGCACAAGTTCTCCATCGGTTATCATGTTCAGCCGAATCCGGTGGTATGTGAAAATATCTTTCTGGCTGGACCCCCATCTATACAGTGGAAATTTCTGAATGGATGGAGCCTCTACAGTCATTCTTGGCTGTACCCTCCATCCAGACAACAAGGTTCTCTAAATGGATGGTTTCATAGACTTAAATTCTCCATCTTCTCATCAAATAATCCTGATAGGATGGAGTCTTCTTGATCACCCTTAGTAAAAGGCCCATCCCTTTAGCTTAAATTTCTGAATGGATGTAGTCTTCCCGGTTACTCTTGGTTTAAGGTCCCATCTTTTCAGCAGATGTTTCTGAAAGGATGGACCTCGTCTTGTTACTCAGGTTTCACGCCTAGTTGGACTCCATCCACAGAAGGATTTTTCCAAATAGGATGGACTGTTTAAGCCTGTTGTCCGCCAACTTCTGTATTTGATATACTGCCAATATAGATCACTAAGCGTAGGGAGGGAACAAAATGTTAACAAAACAGCTGATAGCAATAGGGCTTGCAGCTTCAGTTCTGATAGCAGCTACAGGCTGTGGAAAAGCAGCAGAACCTTCCGGTGTAGCTGCGGCAGACGGCCAGCAGTTCGAAGTCAACAGAAGCCGCCGATACAAAAGCAGTAGAAACCGGCAATACGACAGAAGTTGATGCCGACATCAAGAATACAGCAGATGTTGAAGACAAGACTACAGCAGAAGTCACGTCAACACCCGCCCCTGAAACAAATAACCCAGACGCTTACACCAAAGAAAAAGCAGCCGCAATCTCCGCCCTCGCAAATCGACAAAAGAGTGAGCGGGATACTGTCTATGTCTACAAGGACTTCAGCATGACAGCCAATCACTTCACTCAGAAAGCTAAAATGGCCGGGAAGGACGACAGCCTTGTCAAAGACATGGATGAGAACTGGCAGGAGGATCCCTATTCTGGCACATCCTGTATCCGCTGCGAAGTGTCGACCCGGATCGAGGACTGGGGCGGCTGGCTGTTTTTGAACGGCTATCTCCCTAAAGGCGAGACAGTGCCCCTCTTAAATGACGGAAGTATGGACGAACAGGGTCTGGATCTGACCGGAGCGACGGAACTCCGCTTCATGGCGAAAGGTGACAGGGGCGGCGAGAAAGTAGAATTCTTCACTGCAGGCTTTGGCTACGACGGGAGCAGCGGAAAGAAAAACGTCGAATACCCCGACAGTGCAAAGAAACAGTCTGCCGGCTGGATCGAGCTGACGGATCAGTGGGAGGAATATGTGATCCCGCTCGAAAACGCTGACATGAGTTACATCGTCTGCGGATTCGGCTATGTTTTGAATGATCAGAAAGATGGGGTTGCGGACAATGTATTCTACCTCGATGAGATCCGGTTCTGCGGGGACATAAAGTCTGCGCAGTCGGCGCCTGTGATGCTCCGCTCCTATGACACAGAAAATGTTTATATCCAAAACGCCGCGTTTACCTATGACAACGCGCTGGCCGGCATGGCTTTCATCTCTGAGGGGATGCAGCCGGAGGCGCAGCAGGTCATGGACGCTTTTGTCTATGCGGTGCAGAACGACAGAGCGTTGCGGGCTGCGGCAGGTGGTCCCATGCGTGTGAGGAACGCCTACGCAGCCGGAGACATCTCCGCATTTCCCGGTTGGGAGAGCGGTGCGAAGCTTCCGGGCTGGTATGACAACGAGACCGGCGAGTGGTACGAGGATCGCTACCAGGTCGGCAGCAATGTTGGAAACACTTCCTACGCAGCAATGGCGCTCATGCAGTATTACAAGGCTTACGGCGGAGAGCAATACCTTCAGACCGCCCGTTCTCTGATGGACTGGGTGATCGAGGACTGTTCTGACGGAGGCGACGGCTTCGTCGGCGGCTTTGACGGCTGGCAGGAGGGAGATCCTCCGGTTGTCTATCCTTTCACCTACAAATCCATTGAACACAACATCGACGCTTATGCGGTATTCAGCGCACTCTACAAAGTCACCGGTGAGTCAAAATACAGAGAAGCCGCCGACAGTGCTCTTCGATTCATAGAATCCATGTATGATGAGGAGCAGGGGCTGTTCATGACAGGAACGCTCGACGACGGTGTGACGCCGAACAAGAGTGTGATCGTTCTGGACGCGCAGGTGTGGTGTCAGATGGCTCTCGGGGATGCTTTTGAGCCCTATAAGAGGGCGGATGGTGGGCGGAAGGAACTGCCTACACAGCTTTAATGTATAGGGTAATTGATAAATCAGAAGAATACAGGCAGGCAATGGATGCCCTCGCGTCTATCCAGCTTGAAAACGGGCTGTTCCCGGCGGCAACCGTGGATAACCTGTCTACAGGGATGGATTTATTTGACGGATCACCGTGGGAGTACTCCACTGATGCGCACATTGCGCCGACCGCGTGGTTTGTCATGGCGGCAAACGGATTCAATCCTTATGTGTATTGACAAGGTCAAAGGGACATTGACATAAAAAGGGCGCCGCCCTTGCTGCTCGATCAGCAAGATGCGGCGCCTTTTTGCATGCCCTATTATTACTGAGAAGCTCTCACGCTCTCCTGCGCGCTTGCGCCATACTTGATGATCGGGCTGATCTTCTTGTAGATCAGCATTGTCAGCGCTGAGATACCGATGCCCTTGATGAGGTTGATCGGCGCAACCATAAGGATCACGAATGTTGTGATGTTGGTAACTGCAGGGTTGATCGCTGAGCCCATACCGAGGATGACATCCAAAGGCATGCCGAACAGTCTTGCAAATGTGGGCAGCAGGTAAACCGCATTGAACCATGTTCCGAAAATGGTCATTACGATCGTGCCGACTGCGCAGCCGATCAGGGCGCTCTGCTTGGACTTATTGAACTGGTAGATCACTGATGCGGGAAGCACCAGCATGCAGCCGATCAGGTAGTTGGCAAGATCTCCGACAAAAGCGGTAGAGGTGGACTTAATCATCAGTTTGACGACCTGCTTGACAAATTCTACCAGTACGCCCGCCACAGGGCCGAATGCGAATCCGGCGATCAGAGCCGGAAGCTCGCTGAAGTCCAGCTTATAGAAGTTGGGCGCGATCGGAAGCGCGAAGTCAAAGCAGTAAAGGATTCCGGAGATCGCTCCGAACATACCGATCATGACGATCTTTCTGGTGGCCAGGACTCTGTCCTTGTCACCGTTTTTGCGCTTGGCCGCTTTCTCAATTCCGTAAGCGATCAGCGTGATCGCAAGCACTGTGACCAGGCACACGCCTACAAAGCTTGCATTTTCCTTGACTGCAGTAAAGAATCCGTTCATTTTCTTTTCCTCCTTAAATGACTGTAATTCTTTTTCAAACTTCTTTGGCAATGTGTATGGCTGCAAAAAAGCCCCGGGCGCAAACGCGCTCGGGGCCAATACATCCGACAACAGCAGAAAACGGACATAGTCCATTATCTGCGCAAAACCAGAAGTTTGTTCTTCCATCCGCCAGTAGGGAATTTCACCCTGCCCCGAAAAACATCGTGGTTATTCAGTTACTGAAGGTCTTATGCTGCCCTTCAAAGCATTTACATTATATATCCCAAAGCGGGATATGTAAATCAAAATCAAACGACATGGAACATGAATTTCCGCTTGTCCTCATCCGTATCGATCTTCTCGATATGGGCACCGATCTTGCGCAGCTTCTCCGGGAAGTCCTCGTATCCTCTCTCAATGAACTTGATATCGAAGATCTCGCTGTAATCGTCAGCAGCCAGGGCTGCGATCACAAGAGCCGCGCCCGCCCTCAGGTCGGGGGAACTCAGATGCGCTCCGGTATACTGCTCAACGCCGTCGATGATCGCGGTGTTTCCTTCCACCGTGATGTTCGCGCCCATCTTGGTCAGTTCATCCACATATTTGAACCTATTCTCGAAGATGCTCTCCGTTACAATGCTGATCCCTCTGCTGAGTCCCAGAACAACCGTGATCTGCGGCTGCATATCGGTGGGGAAACCGGGATACGGCAATGTTTTGACATTTGTGCGGCCGAGCCTTCTGGTGGCTACCACGCGCACCATATCATCCGATTCCTCGATCTGACAGCCGATCTCAAGGAGCTTGGCTGTAATAGACTCCAGGTGCTTGGGAATGACATTCTTGATCGTTACATCCCCTCTGGTGGCCGCTGCGGCGAACATAAAGGTCCCTGCCTCGATCTGATCCGGAATAATGGAATAGTTTGTTCCGTGGAGACTGCTTACGCCCTTGATACGGATCACATCCGTACCCGCGCCTTTGATCCTCGCGCCCATGCTGTTGAGGAAGTTCGCGAGATCGACCACATGAGGCTCCTTAGCGGCGTTCTCAATCGTCGTGCTTCCTTCCGCCATGACTGCAGCCATGATGATGTTGATGGTTGCTCCGACGGAGACAACGTCCATATAAATGTGAGATCCGACAAGCCTGTCCGCTCTCGCGGCGACCCGTCCGGAAGCCAGTCTGACTGATGCGCCGAGCGCGCGGAATCCCTTGATGTGCTGATCAATGGGACGAAGTCCGATGTTGCAGCCGCCGGGAAGCGCCACGTCCGCCTTCCTGTACTTGCCAAGAAGGGAGCCGATCAGATAGTAGGACCCCCTGATCTTTCTGACATACTCATTATCGACCGGTGTATCCTTACTGATGCCTGACCCGTTGATCCGGAATGTATGGCGGTCTATCTTCTCCACGTATCCGCCGATCACTTCGATCGTCTTGAGGATCGCTCTGATATCGCTGACATCCGGCACGTTCTCCACTGTCACAGTCTCATTCGTCATGATCGATGCCGCGAGGATTGCCAGCGCCGCGTTTTTGGCTCCGGCAATCTCTACTTCTCCGGACAGAGAATTTCCGCCTTTTACTATATAGTGTTCCATACCGTCCCTCGTTGTAATCGCTTTTTTCGCAGTAACAGGATGATACTCCCGCCGCCGATCCCTGTCAATTGTCAGTTTGACGGCAAATTACCGCTTCGGAAAGTCGATCTCCGTTATGATTTCCCAAGGTTTTTCCTGCCGGAGGAGCGTTTTTTCCCTCTCCCGCCTGCAGCCCCGGATCCCGGCGATACCGCCTTTTTGCGGACTGAATAACCGAACTTACCAATCTTCTCTCCCAGGGCAAAATATTCACCGTGGGAGTACGCGATCAGGTCTGCCCTCTCCAGTTCCAGCCTTCCGTTCTCGTCGAGATATTTTTCTTCCACGCTCACATTCACAACTTCCGCTATGAACATATCGTGGCTGCCAAGCCTAAGGATCTGCTTCACTATGCACTCGAGGACCACAGGACTCTGGGCCACGCCGGGCGCTCCGATCTTCTCAGATTCCAGAGGCGTCAGCTTCATTTTTCTGAACTTATCAGTATTCCTCCCCGATCTGACACCGCAGAAATCAGTTGCTTCCGCAAGCGCCCGGGTCGTCAGACTGATCGTAAATTCGCCCGTCTCTTCAATGATATGGTGGGAAAAACGCTCCTTGCGGATCGACACAGATACCATGACAGGATCACTGCAGACCGTTCCGGCCCATGCAGCCGTCATGAGATTGTCCTTTCCCTCCTTGTCCCTGCACCCGATCAGCACAGCCGGCACCGGATAGAGCATGTTTGAAGCTCTCCAGTTCTGCCTGCCTCCGGGCTCAGCCGCTCTTTTCCTTACGGGAGCGGCCTTTCCTGCTTCGCGCCTCAATGCAGTATGCCTGTCAGAAGCGCGATCAGTCCTGCTCCCTCAAGGACCTGGATCACCATGACCGCTATGAGAAGGCCAACAGATACCTTCTGCATAGTGGACTGGGCCTTGTCCGGCTCAGACTGCTTCTGAATGATCTCAAGCTTCTCGTTCAGCGCCTGTGTCTGGCTGGTGAGCTCTGCGATCATGGACGCCTGCACATTTCTGTAGACGCGCACGTTGTCTCTGTGACTGAAGTCATTGGCTTCCTGGAAGAGGTCGCGGGTCTCTCCGGACGATTCCCGGATGGAGCCGATGATCTGCTCCCTGGCATCATTGATGGATGCCTGCATCTCGGCCCTGAAAGCCTTATGGTCCCACTCCTCGAGTTCCGCCAGCTTGTCTGAGATCTGGCGGTTGTTGTCTTCGATCAGGGTCCGGATGCCTTCCGTTGTATTTCTGTTCATGAACTGCAGCTTCTGCACCAGTTCATTGTTCTTCTCATATAATTCCCGAAGTTCGGAAAGGACCTGCGTGTAGTCCTCCACCTCAGCCTTGAGGCGGTCTGTCTGCGCAGCTTCCGCCGCGCCGTTTGCCCTGATCATCTCGTCGGGATTGCTCAGATCGACCTTCGGAACTGTATTGCTGTAATTCCATACGGAGGATGAATCTCTCATTCCTGCCTCTCATTTCCGGGCAATAGCTGCCCGATCTGTTTGAAATTTTCATTTTCGGTAGAAACTCGTCCTACCAATAATATCATTATCCGAATCCATTTACAATCGTTTCGAAGCCCTCAGAGCCGCCGCGGATATTGTTAGACTTCGGATGAAATTCGCAAAATTTTCTGATTTTTCAAATAAACCGAATACATTCAGACGATGAGCCAACTGTCAGGAGCGACGCCTGAACAGGTCTCCTGCCCTCTCTGCGGCTCCGGCGAGCATCCCTGCCCGAGCCCTTAAAAGATTCGGGATCTGCAGAGGCGACCCCTCGGCTTTGGATCCCACGTAGAGCGGGAATACGCCTTTAGGGCCGTCCTCCTGGATCTCCATGTAGAATTCCTCCGGCAGCGTCAGATTCGTGACGCTCATTCCGAGCTCTTCTCTCTCCATCTGCTCTATTTCCGCCTGGAAGCAGAGCATTCTGCCTCTTTCAAGGGCGGCTGCCCTCTGCGGGTCTTCCTTCTTCGCTCTCCCTTCGGGGAGCCTGAGGCCTTTGAGCCCGTATTTGTAGCGGAAGTACTCCATATTGCCCGTCTCAAGCTGCTCGTAGAAACTGCTCGTCTGAGCCTTTTCCATCTCACGGCATCTGGCGGACGGCTCACAGACATTCTTAAAGCCCGCGATCAGTCCCCTGTAGCCGAGATCCAGATCCTCCAGCCTTGTGTAAAAGCGCTCATCGAGGATCCCGGTAACCTCCAGATATTCCATTCTGTAGATCGCAGCATCCATCTGCGCGGCTGTGATCCCCGCTTTCCGGGAACAGCTTGCAGCACTCCTTCCGGCGCCGCGGATGACGGGCTCAGCCGCAAGATCCAGGAGCCATCCGGCGCCGCTTATGCGGGGAGGCTCTTCCGCTGATAGTATTTTGGCCTGCGCACTCAAAAGGTTCCGATCGCCGTCGAGGACTGCGCACAGCCTCTCTACACAGTGTTTCCCCACGAGAAGTCCCGGAGAGAGTGTCATCACATACGGCGTCTGTGTGATGTGAAAGCCGGTGTTCACCGCGTGAGCTCTTCCCGGATTCATCCCCAGATCAAAAAAGAGTACGTCCGGAAACTTGTCCCTGGCTTTTTCCAGTTTCGCCGGATCTGCCGTGCAGTCCATCACGATGATCCGCGGGACCACTGTGCCTGAAAGCACTGCCCTCAGACATCTCTCCAGTTTGTCGGCACCCCTGCGGACAGGAATGATAAGTGTAACTTTATCGCTCATTCTAATAGCACTGCCTCAAACAACTGTGATATATGAGGGATCCCACACGATCAGATAGCCCAGTTCCCTGACTCTCGCGCAAAAAAGGATGCTCCTTCTGCGCAGTTCCTGCGGGTCCTTCCTCCAGTCCGTATTCGGATCCCTTCCCGGTTTCTCCACGATCTCCTCGTAGAGCCCCCGCAGATCCGGTCTCACCTGCATGCATCTGACATCCACGGCAAATGCGTTCTGCACTGTGAGCGCCCTGCTCATGGGACCGCCTTCCGCCTCGTCCCAGCCCTCATACATGACTCTGCTCTGGGAGTCGAACATTCCCCCGACAACCTTGTGCGTTCGGCTCAGGACTCTCCCTCCGAGGATGCCCACATCGCTGCGGCAGGCAAAGATATTGGGGTTATATCTGATCCTGTAGATTCCTTTCCGTCCCGTATAGCTCACAACTGCCCTGATCGAGCGCACCCTGAAGTAGTCCTCCAGCGCCGCTTTCTCCGCTGCTATATCCGCGTCCGGCTCCCTGGAGGCCATCTTCGCGTCCTCTGAGGCGCTGCTTCTGTGATAGAGGATCATGGGCACATGGCGCACCGCGGATTTGGGCGCCCGGAGCACCAGATCATAGGTCAGCGCGCCGTCAAAGGAGTCCCTTAAGCGAAGCGCCAGAAACAGTTCCCTCCTGATCACCAGGAGCCTCTGCATATAATTGTTGGACAAAAGATAGTCCTTATTAAAGTCTGGTTTCCTGTTGGGCCGGTCAAATCTTTTCCCCGCCGCGTCGCAGTGATCCTCGTCTGTGTAGAGTATCTCGGCGCCGGTCCTCATGATGCAGAGAAACACTTCATAGAGAGCGTCCTTTGTAAGCAGGTCTCCCACGTCTACAGTGCACAGATAGTTTCCTGCAGCCAGATGAGCCGCGTCATTGATCAGTGACGCTTCTCCCCTGTTTCCGGGCACGCTGTAGTAGCGGATCCTCTCATCCCTGTAATGGTCCAGCGTGTCTCTGACTCCGGAACTCAGGCTCGTGTCCGCTATGATCAGCTCATATCCGCCGTAAGTCTGGGACAGAATAGAGATCAGGGTCTGCTCAAAATACCGGATCACCGGCTCATAAGTCGTGACGATCACGCTGATGAGCGGCACATGGTGCACTTTCAGGACAGAGGCGGATGCGCCAAGCGCGTCTTCAGGCTTCTCGCCGCCCTTAATGCGGTCCCAGACTGCTCTCTGGTTCAGAAGAACCGACGCTTCGGGCTCCTGATACACATATTTCTGCCGGGGAGTCTTCTCCTGCTTCTTGTCATTTGCGCGCAGGGCAAACCTTTTAGGGGAGTCCTCGCTCCCCTTGGGCAGTCGGATTTTTGACCGGGCACTATTTATTATTTTCCCGAATTCGCTCCAAACTGACACGTTGTGTTCCCTCATTATTTGACAGCAGTGCTGTCGAGGTTGATCTTAAATTTCGGCTCTCTTACGTGAACAGCCTCTTCATCTCGGCCGGCTTCTGTAGCTGCCTCTCCTCCTTGGTCTTGCTGTTCTCCGGCGAGTAAGACTCATAGTAGAACAGGTACATGTTATTGCGGACCACGTTGTAATAACCTTTCTCGAAGATCCTCCAGCAGAAATCAATGTCTCCGCCGTAGGCCGGGAAATTCTTCTCATCGAATCCGCCCACTTCCGCGAACAGTTCCCTTCTGACCATAATGCATGCGCCGCTCATCGCAAGCATGTTGCGCACGCCCTTGTTGAAGTCAAAATAGTAAGACTCATCATTTCTGCAGTACTGCAATTTATAGACAATCCCGCTCTCTACGGAAGTGATGCCGGCGTGCTGAATGATATTTGAACTGGGATACAGCAGTTTCATACTTACCGCGCCCACATAGGGAAGTTTCGCCTTCTCAGAGAGATGGGACAGCCAGCCCGTCTTCTGTACGACAATGTCATCGTGCACGAACAGCAGCATCTCGCCGTTGGCGTACTGAGCGCCGAGATTATAGAAAGCGGGCATGTTAAAGCCCATCCTCTTAAAGATATAAAGGCATCTTCCGTCTTCATTGATCTCTTCGACCAGTTCCCTCACCTTCCTGCGGTTCACTTCGTTGGAACCGTTATCCACGATGATGATCTCGTGAGGGATCGAGGTGTGCTTCTCGATGGAGCGGATGCAGCGCGCCAGCATCTCAGGATTATCCTTGCTGGGGATGATGATGCTGATCAGCCTTGTATACGCGGAGTCTGCGCTGTACCTGCCGGTAAGCGAATCTTTGATCAGATTTCCGTTCCAAAGTTCTACCCTGTGGTGCCCGTGGTAAAGCACCTCAGGTACGTGGCCGATCGGGAACTCATTCCACTTGCTCTCCGGTCTCTTCGTGTATCCGCCGTCCGCCTGCGCGAGTTTAAGGCAGAGTGTCCCGTAGATCCAGGCCCTCACCGGCCCGTCATCCTCGTTATTGCGCGCTCTCTCCTCATCCAGGCTGTCCTCCCGCAGCGAAGCTGCGCTCTCGAAGACGGAAGTCTTTCTCTGACCGGGATTGATCATTGCAAAAGCCGACGAGCGGAACGCGATCACATTGCCGAAATAAAAGGTCGACAGGAAAGTATCCGGCGCCCATTCCGATTTAAACCAGGGATCCAGATGAACTCCGTCCTCCGCCACCCTGTCTTCATCTCCATAGAGCAGGTTGATCTCCGGATGGGAGGCAAAATAGTCCTTCACCAGTACTGTCGCGAATTCATCGGGCTCGCCGTCATCATCACAGGCAATTATGATATCCGCTGTCTCGTGGTCCTCCGCGAGCAGATGATTTTTAAGATGAGAATAGCGCACTATCTCCGCAGTGAGCTTCTCTCCTTCTGTATGGTCCTCTCCCCTGATCTTTTCAGCAAGGGCTTCTTTATGGGCCAGATACCAGTCATTGTAAGTTCTGATTGCCATGTGCGACGCACTCCTCTCTTCACCGTGTCAACGGCACTGTAACTATCTCAGCAGTCTTATACAAAATAACTTTAGCATTTTTTGCATGTGAAAACAATGTTTTCGAAAAGAGGCGCTTGTACATCGTCTACAGTAAAGACATTCCTCCATTTGGAATATAGGATAGATTGACAACCAACCCCAAACTTCGTAATATTAATATTAGGTAGAAATGCCTAAAACAGGTTTATTTTTAGAGGATGATTTGGCAGATTTCCGCAAATAATCGTTTGTCGCAAGTGGAGATTCTGCAAAGATTCCGGCAACATGCAGTAACAGTGTGTACTCTCTGCGCAGGGAGACAGCAGGTGCACACAACCGCTTGCGATGGAGCGCCGCAGGCAGGACTGATCAGGCGCGCTCCGGAATGGAGAGAAACTATGTATCTGGATGATTACAAACGCTGGTCCGAATTTGACCTTCAGGATCCCGACCTGAATGCCGAACTTAAGAGCATCGAAGGCGATGACGAAGCCATTAAAGACCGCTTCGCAATTGCGCTTGCATTTGGTACAGCCGGACTTCGCGGAACCCTCGGAGCAGGCACAAACCGCATGAACATCTGGGTAGTCCGCCAGGCTACACAGGGCGTGGCCAGCTGGGTACTCACACAGGGCGGCACACAGACCGTAGCGATCAGTTATGACAGCCGTCTCAAGGGCTGGAATTTCGCTCGTGACGCCGCAGGCGTTCTGGCTGCAAACGGCATCAATGTCCGCATCTATGACGAGCTCATGCCCGTTCCCGCGCTGAGTTTCGCTACCCGTTACTACAACTGCAACGCCGGTATCATGATCACAGCATCCCACAACCCGGCGAAGTATAATGGTTTCAAGGCATATGGCCCTGACGGATGCCAGATGACA
This sequence comes from uncultured Lachnospiraceae bacterium, assembly GCA_902781325.1. Classification (GTDB taxonomy): domain Bacteria; phylum Bacillota; class Clostridia; order Lachnospirales; family Lachnospiraceae; genus CAG-791. The sequence goes on along the minus strand of CACZJD010000077.1, from coordinate 13,775 downwards.
GACGATGCGGCTGCAATCGTTTATGACGCGATCCAGAAGACAGACGTTCTTACAGGCGCTAAGTATATGTCCTTCGCGGAAGGCGTTGAGAAGGGCCTCATCAAGTTCGTCGGCGATGACTGCAAGGAAGCTCTCTATGAAGCGATCGAAGCCCGTCAGGTACGTCCGGGTCTCTGCAAGACCGCAGGCCTCAAACTGGTCTACTCTCCTCTGAACGGCACAGGCCTCGTTCCCGTTACCCGCGTCCTGAAGGATATGGGCATCACCGATATCACCATCGTCAAGGAGCAGGAGTATCCTAACGGCTACTTCACCACCTGCCCTTATCCGAACCCCGAGATCTTTGAAGCTCTCCGCAAGGGTCTTGAACTTGCCAAGGAAGTCGGCGCTGACCTGATGCTCGCTACCGACCCCGACGCAGACCGTGTCGGTATCGCTATGAAGTGCCCGGACGGCTCCTATGAGCTGGTTTCCGGTAACGAGATGGGCGTCCTGCTTCTGGACTACATCTGCGCGGGCCGCATCGAGAAGGGCACAATGCCCAAGAACCCCGTCGCTGTTATGTCCATCGTTTCCACTCCTCTGGCAGCGAAGGTTGCTGAGCACTACGGCGTAGAGCTCCGTCAGACCCTGACCGGATTCAAGTGGATCGGTGATCAGATCGCGCAGCTCGAGGCAGCAGGCGAAGTCGACCGCTTCATCTTCGGTTTCGAAGAAAGTTACGGCTATCTGGCAGGCCCTTATGTACGTGACAAGGACGCTATCATCGGCTCCATGCTTATCTGCGAGATGGCTGCTTACTATCGCAGCATCGGCTCCAGCATCAAGCAGCGTCTGGAAGAGCTCTATGCTCAGTATGGCCGCTATCTCAACAAGATCGACACCGTCGAGTTCCCCGGCCTCTCCGGCATGGACAAGATGGCAGGCATCATGAAGGATCTGCGCGAGAATCCTCCGAAGGCATTCGGCAGCAAGGCTGTTGCAAGCGTAACAGACTATGCGAAGCCCGAGACCACCGGTCTTCCGAAGGCCAACGTTCTTTCCTTCGTACTCGAGGACGGCGCGAAGGTCATGGTCAGACCTTCCGGCACAGAGCCCAAGATCAAGGCTTACTACACCACCCTCGGCAAGGATCTCGACGCAGCACAGGCTGAGAAGGACGAGCTGTCCGCAGCAATTAAGCCGATCTTCAGCTGATCAGATCCGATGAATACAAACAATTGAACCCACAGTATTAAAGGGGCCGCACCGTTTCGGTGCGGCCCCTGTTTTATTGTGCCAGTTTATTATATTGGAATGACAATTCCTCTTACGCGATCTGCAAGCAGATTCCAAGTATGCACAAAAGACTGCCTGCCAGGCCTACCGCCTGGTCCGTCAGAATTGCGCCGTTCGCTCTTCCACTGACATATCCGATTCCCGCAAAGACTGCGCTGAGCCCGAATACGCTCAGAAGAAATCCTCTCATCGGGAGCATGAGCAATCCGCAGGCAATCCCAAGAAACAGAGCCTGCAAACACAGTCTCAGCGATAGCAGGACTTCTGCCTTGATGTCGACTCTCTCCATTCTGTGCTCGAAAAAAGATTTCTTCCTGAATGCCTGCAGGAGCATCCGCAGGCCTACCGCCGCCAGAAGAAGGCCCGCCAGCACATGCACCCAGTAGAGATTGTGCTCTGTGACAACTTCTCTGGTAAGGATCCACCTGCCTGCTCCATAGCCGGTAAAAGCGGCCGCCAGTTCCATGATTCCCCATATGGCTGACATCAGCAAAGTATATCTGTCCAGTTTTACCAGATTGGCTCCTCTCTGCGCCGCGATCCCGTAGGTTCCCAGCGCCAGAGCGAGTGAAATTATAATTATGCTTCCCATATTCTTATTCCTGATACTGTGTTCCGGCAGTTCAGTCCTTCTTCTCAATACTGTCCGTCTTATAGATGAACTTCACCCTTGTCTTATCCGGATTTGCGGTTCCGCTGAATGTCTTGTAGGACTTAGCGGCGTCCTTAAGGGTGTCGATCCGTTTTTCGATAGACTTGACGTCTGTCTTGTAAAGCTTCGCGAGTTTCTGTACGCCTTCCTCATTGAGCTTTATACAGCCGTCTTTCAGTTCCAGTGCCCCGGAGGAGATCTCCGACATACCGTCTGCGAGCTTTGCCGCGCCTTCGCTGAGCTGAGTTGCGCCGTCTGTGAGCTTTCCGCTGTTGTCAGTAAGAGTCTGTGTTCCCGAAGCCAGTTTGCTCATGCCGTCATCCAGCTTAGAGGCGCCGGCTGCCAGGGCTGCCGCTCCGGAAGTAAGTTTATTGTTGTTCTCTACAAGCTGAGAAGTGCCGCTCTTTAACTGGGAGGCGCCGGCTGCCAGCGTTTTCGCTCCCGTATCCAGTTTTTTAGTTCCATCAATGATAGTCTTCATGCTTCCATTTAGAGTCATCGCGCCACTATAAAGGTCGTGTGCGCCTTCGTTGGCCTGATTAACGCCGGCGATATAGGCATCCAGTCCCAGCATCAGTCCGGGCTCGTCCTTTTCATTGACAGGTTGATGCACAAACCCCTCTACAAGAGCAGCCGCACCGTCATTGAGATCTTTGTCGTTGCCGATTATCTGGTCAATGCCTGCCTGAAGCTGAGTCACGCCGCCCCAGATTCCACTTCTTTCATTCTCACCGATTCTCTCACCGATTCCTGCGTATACTGCATTCGCATATGTCTTCAAAGTATCGGATTTCGTCACGATCTCCCCAGCCGCAGTTTGAAGATTTTTCGCGTCAGTAGAGATATCGCCAAGTGCTTTTTCCAACTTTTCGAGGTCACTAAGTCCCTTTATAGCGGTACTGCTTGTATTGATTCCGTTACTGACAGTATCTGTGTCTGTTTTCAGTTTTTCAATATTATCCAAAACATCAGTGGTAAGATTCGATTGCAGCTCGTCTGCCGCTTTCAGAGCCGGACTGATTTTTTCTTCATTGGCATAGACCGCCATGTTCCTCGCTCCCGCTTCTGCAGCATCGTTTATTGCGTTTTCAAGTTTATCATTTGCAATACCTGAATCATCCACAGATTCCTGCACCGCCTTTGCCGCATTATCAGCTATCTCTTCTATCTCAGCCTGAGTCAGGTCGTATCCCTCGAGAGAGGCTGATACTTTTTCGCGGACTATATTTTCGATATTGATATCATCGGCACTTATTTCGTAATCCTTCTTAGTCTTATCAGCCGCGGCTGATCCTACGTTTGTAACAGTATCTTCATCAATCTCTCCAATTGTTGTCATACTGCCCGCCTTTTCTATCGCCTCGCCCACAGCTTTCTTTGTGCTGTCAAGGTCGTCTGCAACTGTGCCTGCAGATGCTTGAAGTTTTGAGATACTATCTCCTGCACTTTTGACATTTTCAATCGCACCCTTCACATTTTGGGCCTTTGTTGCTATCGTACCCGCGTCCTCAGAAAGTTTTCCGGCTTTATCAGATACGTCTCCCGCATAGGTTTCCAGGCCTGAACTCACAAATTGAGCTGCCGCAGAGAGTTTGGGCAGCTTATCCTCTGCCAGCATTAAGTCTGTTCCGGCTTTAAGTCTTTCAACGCCGCCAGTATAGTTTTTGATTCCCGTCTGAAGCTTTACAGCGCCCTTAGAAAGCTCGTCCACGCCATCATTGAGCGCCTGTGACTGGTCAGCAAGTGTCTGTGTGCCATCCTTTAATTTGCCGAGCCCTTCTGTGAATGTGCTCAAGCCATCGCTGAAGGCCGTGAGGCCGCTGCTGAGACCATATGTGCCGTTAGTAAGCTCAGGAAGACTGTCCACCAGCTTTCCCAGTCCCGCATCTGCCTGCGCGACGCCCTGTGTGTACGTTTTAAGTCCGCTCGTCAATTCCGGCAGCTGCTCTACCAACGTGTCTGTACCGTCAGCAAGCTGATCTGCGCCGTCATTGACCTCAGACACACCGTCCGTATACTCCTTAATACCGGAAGCCAGTTCTCCTGCGCCATCCGCAAGTTCCTTCGATCCGTCGGTCGCCTCATCAATACCGTCAGAGAGCTTACCTGCGCCATCCGCCAGGTCAGCCCCGTCCTTCTCGAGGTCAGCGATGCTCATCTTGAAGTCTGTCGCGTCCATCGTGATCTCTACGGAATCAGGGATCTCCAGGTCGCGGACTCTGTCTTTTGACTTCTGGCTGGCCTCTGTCTCGTCCAGCAGGTGCTCCGCGTCGTCCTTGGCGCTCTGCAGGCTGTCTGAAAGGCCGGGGAATGCCATACCGACAACGACTGTATTCTTTCCCTCAGAGATAACTGAACCGTTGTCGATCTCGACGTTCTTGACGTTGTCGTTGGAGAAGATGATACCTGTCATCGTGGTGAAGGGCACGAAGACGTCACTGTATTTCTCGGAATTATCGTAATCGATGTGGATTTTGACCTTGCCGCTCTTGCCGGCCAGATCCTCCGGGGCGATCTCTTTGCCATCCAGGTAGTAGGTGATCTTCTGGGAGATCGGAGCCGCCTTATCCGTTGTTCCCTGATAGTAGATGTCATTGCCGCCGGCGTTCCATGTCAAAATATCGCCGTTCTGTGTAAAGGGCTCGTCACCCTTTACATTCTCAATATTCTGCAGGATCGAATTATCATAGAGCTTGTCCGAGCCTTCTTTATTCTTGAGCCAGTTGGAGACGGTCATGCTCTTCTGCTTGCCGTATGCATCTGTGAAGACATATACGGTCTCTTCCTTCTCAGCGCCTTCCGAAACCTCGTCTGTACCTTTTACAGCCGCTGCCATCGCTGCCGCAAGATCCTCTTCCGTGATCGCTGCCGTTTCCTGTGAATCCCAGAAAATGCTTCCGGAAACCGGAGCCGTCGCTGCAAAGGCCGGCATAGTCATATTTGCTGTCATTGCCACTGCAAGAAGCAGGGCCAGAACCTGTTTTCTCTTCATGATTCTATATCTCCTTTACTCACATGGAATGGGACAGCGCGCTGTCCGGATTCCCCAACTCATTCTCTTTCTTTATAAAGCCGCGGCTTGTCCTTATGATAACCGGATCAAACAGCAGCAGGATCGCGGGAAGCGCGAATACTACGGTGACCATACTGATCAGAGCGCCGCGCGCCATCAGCATGCAGAGGGAGGAAATTACAGAAATTCCCGAATACATCCCGACTCCGAAAGTCGCCGCGAAGAATGACATCGCGCTGACGAATATACTCTGTATAGATGTCTTATGGGCGATCAGAACCGCCTCTTGTTTGCTCTTTCCGCTTCTTCTTTCAACCTGGTATCTGCTCGTCATCAGGATCGCGTAGTCAACGGTGGATCCCAGCTGGATCGTTCCGATGACGATCGATGCGATGAAAGGAAGCGACGTGCCTGTATAGTACGCAAGTCCCATGTTGATGAAGATCGCGCACTCGATGACCAGAACCAGCAGGACCGGAAGACTCAGCGACGTAAAGACAAACATGATGATCGCCGCTATGATACCGATGGAAGTCCAGTTGACGACATTGAAGTCGTGGTTGGAGATCGTGATCAGGTCCTTGGTACAGGGCGCATCGCCGATCAGCATTGCCTTACTGTCATAGCGGTGGATGATCTCGTTAATCTCATCGATCTGCTGATTCATCTCATCTGTTGCCGTTACGTATTCGCTGGCCACCAGCATCAGCTGATAGCCGCCGCCGTACAGCACTTCTCTTGCTTCTTCCGGAAGCATTTCTCTGGGAATGTCCTCTCCCATGAAACTGTCCACCGAAATAACGCTGCTGACGCCCTCTACATCTTTGATCTCTTTGGACATGGCGTCTCCGGACTTTACGTCCAGGTTTTCATCCGCGAGGATCATCAGCGTGTTGTTCATGCTGAAGGTATCCTCCATCTCCTGATTGGCCACCATTGAAGGAAGATCCTTGGGCAGTGTCTGGATAATGTCGTAATAAATATTGTAGTGTGTGTATCCATAGATCGCGGGGATCCAGGCCAGCAGGAAAACCAGAAATACCGCTTTACTATGCTTCTGCACGAAATCCGCAATCTTTGAAAATGTAGGAAGCAGCGGCCTGTGTCTTGTCTTCTCGATCGGCTTCTCAAACAGAAGGATCAGAGAAGGCAGTACCGTCACACAGCAGATCACGCCCAATGCGACGCCCTTCATCATGACCAGACCGACGTCCAGTCCGAAGCGGAATCTCATAAAGCACAGAGCCGCGAAACCGGCTATAGTCGTGATCGAAGATCCCACTACAGACTTCAGCGTCTCATTGATCGCCACAGCCATAGCTTCCTTGGAATTGCTGTAGATCTGCTCGTTTTCCTTGAAACTGTGCCACAAAAAGATCGAGTAGTCCATGGTGACACCCAGCTGCAGGACTGCCGCCAGCGCCTTTGTTATATATGATACTTCACCGAAGAAGTAATTGGAACCGAGATTATAAATGATCGCAATTCCGATTGAAAGAAGGAAGAACACCGGAGCCAGGAATGTATCCATGCTCAGGGCCAGAATGACAGACGACAGCAGAACTGCCAGCGCCACGTAGATCGGCTCCTCCGCCTCTGCCAGGTCCTTAGTGTCGGTGATGACCGCCGACATGCCCTGCAGATAGCAGCCGCTGTCCAGCACTTTGCGGATCCTGGCTACCGCCTCCATAGTCTCATCCGATGAGGTGGAAGAATCATAGGTGATGGCCAGCATTGTCGCGTTTCCTTTTAGGAAAGCGTCTCTGATCCTCTCAGGCAGCATCTCCTTCGGGATCGTGATGTCCGCGAAACTGTCGTACCAGAGCACTTTTTTGACATGATCGACTTTGCGGATCTCGTCCTCCATCGCTACGATCTCCTTGTCGTTCTTGTCCTCCACGATCAGCATCGTGATGGCGCCCGTTCCGAACTCATTCATCAGGATGTCCTGACCCTTGATTGTCTCAATGCTGTCCGGCAGATAGGTCAAAATATCGTAATTGACCCTCGTATGTGTGTAACCCCACACTGCCGGAACCAGCAGTACAAAGGCGAGGATCAGGATCAGATGCCTTGCTTTTACCACTGCGTTGCCAAAACTCTTCATAACGTATACTCACTCCTCACATTTCTCTATCTTTTGCCGCCCCGCAGAGCGGAAAACCGGCAGATATCAGATCTCTGCCACGAAAAAGAGTATAAAAAAAAGAGATTGAACATGTAATATTCAATCCCTTCCTGCTGTTAACTGTTCCTATACAAACCGACCGGTTTGTATAGATTCCGATAGACAGACCGGCGCATTTGTATCAGCGGCGAACCGTCAGAGTTCATCCAGCGTATCCCAAAGCGAATGCGACATGATGTACTCGTATATATCGGCCACTTCATCCGGTGCGACTGTCATTCCCGACCGGATCCACTCCATCACCACATAGTTCATAGATCTGGCGTAATATCTTGCCATTGTCTCTACCGTGAGCCACGGGAATTTCGAGTGCGGCTTTCCGCTTCTTCTCTCGCTGAACAGCTCCAGCAAGAGCTCATAGATACAGTTCTCTGTAATCTCCTCAAAAGAGTTCTGCCCCTCTATCTTATACGCTCTCTGGTAAAAAGCGCTGTCTTTTTTGACATTTGAAAAGATAAGGATCAGAGCTTCCCTGTACATACTGTTCTTTAAAAGAATCCTTACCGGCTCCAGGATCTCTCTGCGCACTATGTAGCCCAGCAGATCGTATTTGTCCTGAAAATGATTATAGAAAGTGACTCTGATCACCCCTGCGCCGTCTGTAATCTGTTTAATTGTGATCTTCTCAAAAGGCGTCCTGACCGCAAGGCTCTTCAGGCTTTCCGCCAGGGCCAGTTCGACATCCTTCTTCTCTTCCGTCACGCTCTACTCCTTATCTGTCAGTTCAGCCGTTCCAAAAACCAATCTTTCTTCCACAGGATAATAACGATCACCAGACACTGGAACAACACTGTCAAAACAGTGTACAGCCATTGTCCGTTGATAATAAACTGGCCTGCCATGCATGCCAGCAGAATCTGAAGCCAGCTTCCCATCGCCACGGCGCCCACATATTCCTTCGCCGTAATCTCGGTCCTCGCCGACAGATATGGAATGATACCGTTGGGAATCGCCGGGACCATACAGGCGATCACCACCATAAACTGCGGCTTCGTTCCCTTGAGTCTCTCCATCAGCCACTGGCTCATACGCCCCATGGACACATCCTTGATCCTGTCGCTCCCCATTCTCCTGGCAAACAGGAAAACGCAGAGATTAGACAGAACAAACCCAAAATAGCACATAAGGAAACCCTCGAGCCATCCGTAGATCAGACCCGCGGCTACCTGGATCGCCATTCCCGGCATTACAATACTTGCCACCTGGATCGCCTGCAGCAAAATGACTGCGATCACCCCTCTGATCCCGGTCTCCTGTGCGAGATAATCCGCGATCTTCTGGCTGTCACCCTCCTTTAAGAGAGGGATCAGCCCCGGAATCTTATTTCCGAAGGCAAACCAGATCAGTACAGCAACAATAATTACACCCAGAACGGGAACCAGCTTCTTCCTAAGCTTATACCAAAAGCTGTTTTCCCTTATATCCATCTATTAATTCTCTATCTATGCCAGACAGTCCGGCCTTGGATTCGTAAACAGTGTATCTTCTCGATTTTACATATTCTTTACTTGGCGTTAAGCCTTACTATACACTATCCGGCATTTTTTCTCAAGATTCGGGCTAAATCCGGCTTTGCCTGAGTAATAGCATAAAAACCCCGCCTCAAAATAATAAACGCAGGCGGGGGCATTTCACTACAGCGCGCTGTAGAGAAGCACGAACAGATACAGAATCGGCTGATGCAAAAGATATATAGTCAGTGAATTTCTTCCCATAAAGGCCAGCGGCTTGATCTCCTTCTTCATGATCGGGGCATCCAGAACTCCTGCCGCCTTAAGAATCCAGTGCAGCTCATATCCGCAAAGATATAAAAAGCTCCATGGAAGTAAAGAGAAATAGTCAGTCGAATAAAAATCGGCCGGCGGAAATCCCAGATACGCAGTCGCAAGATTAGCATACAGCGCTTCCGGAATTCGAATCGTCAGTTTCGGGATCGCGGGAATGATCCTGTGCAGCATTCCGGTGCCGATCTCCCCGTAGTTGACATCTTTGAATAAGATAAAGAGGACCGCGAAGAATGCGAAAAGGATGGCGGCACGGCCTGCACCGGGCGCTTTTTGCACGTCATATCCGCTCGAAACGGATTTCCCACCGATATCTCCATCAAGTACTCTTCTCAAAGGAACCATCAGCAGCATACAGGATCCGATAAGAGTCAGTACGCCGAAAATCACCCTGTCCTCGGGCAGTAAAAGGCATGTGACAGCCATCACGAGAGCTCCCGCCCCGAAGACTTCCAGTCCCCGCCTCAGAAGCTTGGACGAGAAAGGAATGCAGAAACCGGACAGAAAAATGAAAGTCCAGCAGATGCTCTGCTGCCATATATACGCCGCGCGGCTGCCATACCAGGGCCAGTTCACTCCCAGCAAATATACCGCATCCCAGCACGCATGAAACAAGATCATACTGATCAGTGTCAGTCCCCTGAGACTGTCTAAAAGCGCAAGGCGCCCGCTTCCGCTCTTTTTCTTCTCCATCGTTCTTTCTCCCTAAACCGGCCCCTGCCGGTGCTAATCTTTGGAAATTATAAATCAATCCCTGTCTCATCGACAAGTAATACTGGAAATCGACCGCGCATTTCGCTAGACTATTGTAAGAATGGCAACAGATTTTTGTTCCTATACCGGAGGTATATACATGGAAATAGAAAGAAAATGGATGCTTAAAGGATGGCCTCCCGAAGAACTCGGTCTGCCTCTTCTCTACGAACAGAGCATGCGGCAGGGCTACATCAGTGTGCGCCCTACTGTCCGCATCCGCGAAGAAGCTATGACCGGCGGCAGCACTGAATATGTTCTCTGCATCAAATCCGGTGCCGGCCTTGTCCGCAAAGAGATCGAGATGGATATCACAAAAGACAAATTTCTTGAACTGGAGGATCTCATCGGCCTTCCGCTTATTCCCAAGGTGCGCCGCACTTATGCCCTCCCCGATGGCCTCAAGCTCGAAGTCAATCACGTCGACGAGGGGCTTCCCACAGAGTTTTGGTACGCCGAGATCGAATACCCCACTGCAGAGATTGCGCGCGGATGGAATGCAGAGAGTATTTCTCCTGTCCTTGCCGAATATCTCAACGATGATGTCACAGAAGAGCCCGGACAGACCATGGGAGCCTACTGGATCATTACAAGGCTCCATCAACAGTAAATAGAATGCCGCTCATATTCTGACATGACCTAACTGAGCCCTTAGAGCCTCCTCTAAGGGCTCTATTACAGCAATCATAAACTGCTTTCCTACGACTTGACCTAACTGAGCCCTTAGAGCCACTTCTAAGGCCTCTATTACAGCAATCATAACCTGACTTCCTACGACTTGACCTAACTGAGACCTTAGAGCCACCTCTAAGGCCTCTATTACAGCAATCATAACCTGACTTCCTGCGGCTTGACCTAACTGAGCCCTTAGAGCCACCTCTAAGGCCTCTATTACAGCAATCATAAACTGATTTCCCACGGCTTGACCTAACTGAGCCCTTAGAGCTACCCCTAAGGCCTCTATTACAGCAATCATAACCTGACTTTCCACGGCTTGACCTAACTGAGCCCTTAGAGCCACCTCTAAGGGCTCTATTACAGCAGTCATAGAATGACTTCCTATTACAGCAATTCACCGCCTGGCTCCATAAGCAGTGACAAAAAAGGAGATACAGCCCGCAGCTGTATCTCCTTTCATTTTGCCTTTTAGTGCAGGAATTCATTCATGCCGATCATCGTGATCTCGCCGTTCTCATTCAGAAGATCCACTTCGCCCTGCTGTCCCCAGGAATAGAGTTCCAAAGCATCTCCGGAATCCAGGCAGAACAGTACCGAGTCAATAAACTCCTTGTGCTTTTTAAACTCCTCCGCGTAGTCCCTGGCAACTTCCGGGAAGTCCTCCGTGACCTGGACTTCTGTAAAGACGATGGAAGTGCCCAGTGCCCTGGCAAAGAGCCTGTCCAACGTATTGACCGTGACCTCCTCTTTGAGTTCTTCCAAAGGAATGCTATTGACGGAAAGCCTGAACACCGACTGGTCCTGCATATACATCTCAAGACGCGTACCGTCCGTAAACAGAACGACCAACGGGCTTGAGAGCGCAGCAAATACCGGGATCATCACCTCCTCTTTAGTCTGGTCCCACTCCGGCAGCTGCACCGCTGAATAGTCAAGAAGGCGGAAACCATGGATCACCTTGTTCTCCAGTTCCATATGGACCAAAGCGTGGCGGAGTTCCTCCGCTCCGATATAGACCGGCGCATTCCAGTCTTCCAGCGTAAACCTGCTCTTATTCTCCATCCCTGAGCCCCCCTTTCACCGTTTCCGGTCACGTTCCATGCTCATGTCTTCGGTAACAGATTATCTGTATCTTGCCGCTCTCTTTATGGTCTCCATATTGTCAAAAGCTTTCGGGATCTCCAGTTCCCCGCTCTGGTGTCCGGTAGCCTTCTCCAATACGTTTCCATATATGATATATTTTCTCTTTGTCTCTTCCACCTTCTTGATCTGTGTCGCTACATAGATGTTTTCTGCCTTACTGCTGATAGTCTGGTCAGAGATCTTGTGATATTCCACTGACTTTTTCCCGGCCATGACGTAGCAGTTCTTGAGCGATCTTGTCTTCCACGAACGAAGCATCCAGACTGTCGGAAATACAAAAATCCCGGGTACAATATACAGTATGATAACGGCCATAAACAGGATCTTGACAAAATCCGGAAGATTCGCAAATCCGGTAAACATGCCCGAGTTGATCGTCATCATCAGAGCGACTCCCAGGATCAGTGCCGGCATGGACGCCCTACTGAGGATCGTATAGATCTTGCCGGCTCCGTTCTCAAACACTTCATAATTATAAGACAGTTTTTCCATATAGCTTCCTCCCTCAATGGCGGAGGACAGCTCGGCAGGCCTCCGATGTTCCGATTATAGCACGACAATACGTTACAATGCCACAGTTTCCGCTTTACATGCTTTTTACACCAAAAAGAGGGCCTGCAGCGACTGCAGACCCTCTCTGTTTTTGTTATTCATGGCCTGTCCGACAGGCCGCTGCGCTGCGTTACGCGCTCTCGCAGTTCTTCGTAACGATTACATCCACACCTGTGCCGCAGACGTCTTTGATGACGACATCGCCGATCTTCAGAGGTGCCTCGGCGCGGACTTTGTTGATCTCATCCATGCACTGGAAGATCTTGTCCTTCGGAATGTTTGCATTCGTCTTGACGCTTGTTCTCTCCTTAGCGCCGCCAACGACCACGACTGTGGAAGTGACTGTGCGCTCGGGATGTGTGACTTCCTGGCGAGCGTACTTGTCGCCGATCGCGCAGGTATTGCCCTTCACGCTGAAGACTTCCTCGCCTTCGAACTCAACAGTGATCTGGCAGCCCATGGGGCAGCCGATACATGTAAGATTTCTCTTTTCCATATTCTGCCTCCCTTTATTATTCTGCTTCGATCTTGATCGTGATGGTCTTAAGGTCAGGCTTTTCAGCGATCTTCTTCTTCTGCAGGATTACCTGCTCCATCTCGCCGGGAGCCATGATCCTCTTCTTCTTGTGCATCACGCGCTCGTCGTCAAAATATACACTCACGAAGGAGTCTTTGAACACAGCGCCGACACGGAAACGAACGGTGAGCAGATCATCCATTCTCTCAGGATTGATCGTGCAGGGAACAGTGTAACGAGCGCCATCAGTAGCCTTGAGCTGAATGATCTTGCCGCCATCCTGATCCTTGCAGCCGTTCTGCACATACTTGGCAGCATTCTCGCCTGCGCGGGTCGCTTCCTCGGAAACATAGTCAACCAGGTCATGCACGTGAAGGACGTTGCCGCATGCGAAGACGCCGGGAATGCTGGTCTCGAGGATTTCATTGACAACAGGGCCGTTGGTAACAGGGTTGATGGAAACGCCCGCGTTTCTGGACAGCTCGTTCTCAGGGATCAGACCTGTGGAGAGCAGCAGTGTGTCGCAGGTATATCTCTCTTCTGTTCCGGGGATCGGCTTCATGTCGGGGCCGACCTCTGCAATAGTGACAGCGCTGACGCGCTCCTTGCCCTCGATATCCACGACAGTGTGGGAGAGCTTAAGCGGAATTCCATAGTCATCCAGACACTGAACGATGTTTCTCTTCAGACCGCCGGAGAAAGGCATCAGCTCTGCGACGACCTTAACGATCGCGCCTTCAAAGGTCATACGTCTTGCCATGATCAGTCCGATATCGCCGGAACCGAGGATGACGACTTCACGGCCGGGCATATAGCCTTCCATGTTGACCAGTCTCTGTGCAGTACCTGCACTGTAAATTCCTGCGGGACGGTATCCGGGAATGTTCAGGGCTCCTCTGGGCCTCTCTCTGCATCCCATAGCCAGGATCACGGCGCCTGCCTTGATCTGGAACATACCGTCTGTGCGGTTCATAGCTGTGACTGTTTTGTCTTCAGAGATATCCATGACCATGGTGTCGAGCTTATACTCGATGCCCAGGTCATAGACCTGCTGAATGAAGCGGTATGCATACTCGGGACCTGTCAGCTCTTCCTTGAAGGTGTGAAGACCAAATCCGTTGTGGATGCACTGGTTCAAAATACCGCCGAGCTCTTTGTCACGCTCAATGATCAGAATACTGTCTGTTCCTGCCTTCTTGGCAGCTACAGCGGCAGCG
>CACZJD010000076.1 GCA_902781325.1 uncultured Lachnospiraceae bacterium | reverse complement strand
GCGGGTGATACTATACATCATGTAAGCAATACAAAGCTTCATTCATAAATTACCCCCCTAAATATTAAACATCCCCTATGAAGAAAACCGGCTGACACTGGCAGCCGGTTTTCTTCGTTTATAGAAAGGACGGCGTTGCCTTAGGCAGCGCCGTCTTTCGATTTTCATTATTGATCCTGATTCAGGCGTTTGTGACCTTGATCTGGCAGGAGCGCATGGTCTCAAGGGCGGCCTCATGTTTCGCGGGCGTCACACCGGCGCAGCAGGAAGCGTCGCAGGAGATGGGCGTCTCGGGAAGTGTGGCCTTGATCAGCAGGGCGTTGGATACGACGCAGATATCGGTGCACAGACCGACTATTTCGATCTCGATCCCTTCCTCCTCGCGCTTCTCGAAGATTTCCATGAGTTTGGCGAGCTGTGTGCTGCCGAAGGTGGGCTTATCGATGATGTGATCGGGGAAGATCAGTTCCGCGATATCGGGGCGGATCTGCCAGCCCTCGGTGCCTCGGATGCAGTGGGGGACCGGAAGATTTTTGCCCTCCTGGGTGGCCAGGGGTAGGTCTTTATTTTGGCCTTGACGTTGTCGACGATGGCGACTGCTTCGGGCGTTCCGAGAGCGCCGTCGATAAAATCGTTCTGCATATCGATCACGAGTAAGATTTTCTTCATGTTTCCCTCCTTGCGAGCAAATAATAATGCATCGGCATTATTATTTACTCTGCCTCCATGTATAATGAGTATGGGCGGCCGCCTGCCGCCGGAGCACAACTTTCTGTGACTATCATATCACAAGACGCAGGATTCGAAGGAGCAATATCGCGGTGTCAGACAGAAAATCATCAGGACTAATGACAACAGGTCAAAAGATACAGCAGTTCAAAGACTACTACCTCGGCGGCACGATCGCTGTGCTTGCGGTCGCAGCGCTGATCATTTTTATGGTGACGCGCTTTCTGTCTCCGGCTAAGGATGAGGCGGCTCTCAGAGTTGCCGTATTTGACACAGAACTCTCCTCAGAGGCGCTGGAACAGTTGGAGAAGACGGTGAGAGCGTCTCTGAATCTTCCGGAGGACGCCCGGATCGTGATTGATACCGGCTTCGTCTCCACTAACACGAATGAGTATGCGAGGCTGAGCGTACTGGCGGCAGATGGAAGAGTAGACGCTGTCATCGCAGGCGAGGAAGCGTTTGCGGAGCTGGCCGGATACGGTTATTTCAAGGATCTGTCCCGCTATCTGCCGGAGGACCTGAAGAGCGCCTGTGCAGGAGAATTACGTACCTTCAAATATGAGTCGGACGTGATCGCGGAGGACGCGCAGCAAAACGGGGAGCTGGCTTCCGGTGAATATGCTTTCGGACTCTCACTGAGCGGGAGCAGTATATGGAATTCTATGACGGCGGACAGTGCCGTAAAGGCAGAAAACCCCGTGTTGGGAGTGATCCTGGAGTCTGAAAATGACGTGAATATCGAAGGACTGATCAGGGCGCTGACAAAAATAGAAAACTAAATGGAGTGTTAAAACCTCAGAGGCCTTAAGGGACCCCTGAGGTTTATTCTTATTGCATATGTTGAAATCTTAATTGCTCAAGATGAAACGATCATTCCAAGCCGGGAGTGAGTTCGAAAGTCTCGTTGACGTAAGGGTTTCCTATATCCTCATCCGCGTACACCTTCAGCGGGAGCGAGATCTCCTCGACTTCAGAGATATCGTTCTCAGCCAGGGCGTTCTTGTCCCATAAAACGGTGGAATATGATGTTTTGCCCGCGCACACAATGTCCGCCCAGAAAGGGTCGCACATGATGCCGTTTACAGAAGAGCTGTCGACGCTGAATACCATGTCGCGGTCTGTCTTGTTGACAAGGTAGAGTTTCATGGCGTAGCCCCAGCTGTTGTCGGGTTCATATCCGGTAATGATCACGGAGCAGTTGTCGTCGTCCACGAGGACGTGGTCTGTGGCAGCCGGTTCCCGCACAGCGGCGGCGGCATTCTCCTCCCCGAGAGGGAAGACCGTAAAGGGGTCGTGCATCAGCGAGGCTTCCGTGTAATCGTCGTCATTGTAGACATTGAGGGTGAAGTCAACCCGGCTTACCTCTCCGATCTGCCGCTCCTGCAGGGAGTCACGCATCCAGGTGATCTCGCAGTTGCCCTTCTTGCCGGCGTTTATGACCTCCGCCCAGAAGGGATCGCACATCACACCGTTGACCGAGACCTTCTCGAAGGAGAACATGAGATTTTTGTCCGTGCGGTTTTCCACATAGACCTTCCACTCGTAGCCGTAGGCGGTGTCGGACCGCACATCTTTGATGGCAAAATACAGATCGTCATTGTCGATCAACACCTGGCTGAAGGCAGGCGCCGGGCCGGTTTCGACGGGAGTGCTCTTTCCGTCTGCGTTCGAAGCAGTGCCCGCGTCCGCTGTGCCCCAGTCGGTCACAGCGGATTCGTTGGTGTCGGGGATGGATGAGGCGTCGCCGGTCTTGCCGGCAGCGTCTGTCTTCCCCGCGTCGCCGGTCTTGCCGGCAGAATCGGTCTTGCCGGCAGCGTCGGAACTGCCGCCGGACACTGTTTTGGCAGGTCCGTTGTCCGGGCCTGATGCGGACGAACCGCAGCCCGTGAAGATGTTAGCGGCGACCAGTGTAAAAATAAGCACAAAAATAACGGCTGATCTTCTCATAAACAGTAAAACCTCCTTAGATCAATGTAAGTAATTGTCGTTTACGGTTCTACGTCTGATTGAAAATGCCGTTTACTGGAAATGAGTATAGCACAAATTATGTCGTTTGGGCGCGAAAAGTGTTACAATTACGAAATCAAAGTTTATGAGGAGGGCGGCACGTGGAGAACCAGTTCCTGCGCACGGAGATCCTTCTGGGTGCCGATGCGATGAAGATACTTAAGAGCAGCAAAGTGGCCATTTTCGGCGTCGGCGGCGTCGGCGGCTATGTGGCGGAGGCTCTGGCGCGCTGCGGCGTCGGCGCTTTCGAGCTGATCGACCGCGATCAGGTCAGCGTTACCAATCTGAACCGCCAGATCATTGCCACCTGGAAGACCATCGGGATGGACAAGACCGAGGCCATGGCCGACCGGATTCATGACATCAATCCCGAGGCGATGGTGGTGCAGCGCAAGTGCTTTTACCTGCCCGAGACCGCGGATCAGTTTGATTTCACACAGTACGACTATGTGGTGGACGCTGTGGACACGGTCACTGCCAAAATAGAGATCATCCTGCAGGCTCAGCGCGCCGGCACACCTGTGATCAGCAGCATGGGAGCGGGCAACAAGATGGACCCCTCGGGGTTCGAGGTGGCGGACATCTACAAGACGTCAGTGGACCCTCTTGCGCGGGTGATGCGCAGGGAACTGAAAAAGCGGGGCGTCAGGAAACTCAAAGTGGTATACTCCAAAGAAGAGCCGATGAAGCCGCTTATCAGGATCGAGGCGGACCCCGAAGCGGGCCGCAAGGATGTGCCCGGAAGCAGTGCTTTCACGCCGTCGGCAGCGGGGCTTCTCATCGCTTCGGAAGTGGTGAGGGACCTGATCAGATGACTCATGCCGCGGCGAATGCGGACGAGTGCAGCCCTTAAACGCAAGGGACAGGGAAGTGTAAGATGAGCAAAGAGCAGCAGCAATATCAGAAACTGATCATGACGCCCGTGGAGCAGTTGATTCCGCGGCTCGCCATACCGACAATACTGAGCATGATGATCACGATGATCTACAACCTGGTGGACGCGTTTTTCGTAGGGAAACTGGGGACCAGCGCCAGCGCGGCGATCGGTGTCGTGCTGGGCGTCCAGTCGATCTTCCAGGCTTTCGGCTTCATGATGGGCCATGGCGCGGGAAGCCAGATCAGCATCAGGCTGGGGGAAGGAGACAGAGACGCGGCGGACAGACTGTTCTCCACCGCTTTTTTCCATGCGCTGGTGATCAGCGTGATCGTGGGTATTATCTGTCTGTTCGGACTTGAGCCCCTGATGCGGCTCATGGGAAGTACGGACACGATTCTGCCTTTTTCAAAGAATTACGGCTTCTATATTTTGATCTCGGGGCCTGCTCTGGTGGGGAGCTGTGTCCTTAACAATGTTATGCGCTATGAGGGCAGGGCGGTTCTGGCCATGGTCGGCCTGGTGACTGGCGGCGTGCTCAACATGATCGGCGACCCGATCCTGATGTTCGGCCTGGGACTGGGTATTGACGGCGCGGGGCTTTCGACGGCGATCTCGCAGTATATCAGCTTCGGGATCCTGCTCTACATGGTCTTCAGCAAGCGGACGATCAGCAAACTCTCGCTCCGATGCAGGTCCAATGACCCGGAGGTGACGCTTTCGATCATGCGGGTGGGCTTCCCGAGCCTGATCCGTCAGATGCTCAACAGCCTGGCAACTATTACGCTCAATCACGCGGCGATGCCTTACGGCGACGCGGCGATCGCGGCGATGGCCATTGTGGGAAGGATCGTGATGTTCATAGGATCGGCTATGATCGGCCTGGGGCAGGGCTTCCAGCCTGTGTCTGCCTATAACTTCGGCGCGCGCAAGTACGCGAGGCTTCGCAAAGCATTCTACTTTACTGTTAAGGCAGGAATGATTGTGCTGGGGGTCCTGGCTGTCTTAGGCTTCTTGTTTCCGGCGCCCATTGTACGGCTCTTCCGCGATGACCCGCGGGTCATCGAGATCGGTAGCAGGGCGCTGCGCTTTCAGTGCATCGCAGTTATCATGCAGCCCTTCAGCGTAACTTCCAATATGATGTTCCAGAGCATCGGCCGCAGCAAAGAAGCTTCATTCATGGCCATGCTCCGAAGCGGCCTTTACTATATTCCGTCGCTGCTGATCCTGCCGCTGTTCCTGGGGCTGACCGGTATCGAGTGCGCCCAGATGGTATCTGATATCCTGACGACCCTGACCTGTATTCCTTTCGTCGCGCGGTTCATGCGCGAGACGCCGGATGAGGACCAGGTGTCGGAAATCGACAGGCTGTACGGCGGGGCGTAGAACTCTGCGGTTTTCTGAGCCCATGAACAGGGGACTTACGCAACAAAAAAGAGAATCCCTTTAAACAAAGGATTCTCTCTATCAGTGCCGGCGGTGGGACTCGAACCCACACGCCCTTGCGGACAACAGATTTTGAGTCTGTCTCGTCTGCCAATTCCGACACGCCGGCCTAACATATCTATTATAGTCGCCAGAGGGCGTTTTGTAAATAAGAATGAAGGATTAACATGGAATGAAATACTATTTTGCCCCGCTGGAGGGGATCACAGGGTACGTGTACAGGAACGCGCACCACAAATTCTTCCCGGGGACAGACCGGTACTACACGCCCTTTGTGGCACCCAATTACACGAAGCATTTCAAGACCAAGGAGAAGCGGGACGTGGCGCCGGAGAACAACGCCGGAGTGCCGCTGGTGCCTCAGGTGCTCTCCAACAAAGCGGATGAGACGCTGTGGGCGGTGGAGGAACTGGCGAAGCTGGGCTATGAAGAGATCAACCTGAATCTGGGCTGCCCGATGCCGACGGTAGCCCGCAAAAAGAAGGGATCAGGCCTGCTGAAGTTCACGGATGAGCTGGATGCCTACCTGGACGGCGTCTTCGAGGGAATCGCGCGGCGGCCGTCTGACTTTCCGCCGGTCAGGATCTCTGTCAAGACGCGCCTGGGCACGGACAGCACGCAGGAGGCGGAAGCGCTGGTGCGCATCTACAATCGCTATCCGATCAGCGAGCTGATCGTCCACCCCAGAAGCCAGAAGGACCTCTACAAAGGAACACCGGACCGGGAAGCATTCCTCCTTGTCTGGCAAAACAGCGTCAACCCCATAGTCTACAACGGAAATATCAACTGCGCGGAGGACGTCAGCGAGATCGCAAGAGTGTGCGAGGAGGCTTCGGGCGCGGTTGGAGGCACGGGCGAGAAGGCCGGTAAGCAGTTGGAGTGTGTTATGGCCGGGCGCGGATTTCTCTCGGATCCGTCTCTGGTGCGGCAGTGTCAGGGCGGTGAACTGATCAGTGCGCGGGAGTTGGAAGCATTTCATGCGGAATTGTATGAGAGACTTGGAGAGACACTGCCGGGAACTGCAGTGTTACTCAGTCACATGAAAGAACTATGGTTTTATATGGGCCAGCTGTTTCCTGAGGGCGGCAAGTGCCTCAAGGAAATTCGCCGCGCGAACAACAGGGTCCAGTATGAGGCGGCAGTCCGGGTGCTCCTGGGCAGCTGCCGGATCGAGCGGCCGGGGAGCGGGTTCTGAAAGGAGTAATATGCGTAAAAACAGCAAAGGAAATCTTCTGATCATACTGGGGGCTCTCCTGATCGCCGCGGCGGTCGGGCTCGCCGGCTACAACCTCTGGGACGCCAAACGTGCCCAGGAGGCTGCGGATGAGATCACAGGGCAGTTGATCACGGAAATTGAGACTAAAGTGGAAGATGGCAAAACAGCCGCACCCTACGTCGATCCCAACACGCCCATGCCGGTGGAAGTGATCGACGGATATGAGTATATTGGCGTGCTGGAAATTCCCTCCGAGGGGCTGTCCCTGCCGGTCATGAAAGAGTGGGACTATACTCGCCTGAAGATCTCGCCGTGCAGGTTCACCGGATCCTATTATTCCGATGACCTGGTCATCTGCGCGCACAATTATATGAAGCACCTGGGACCGCTTTTGCAGATCGGGATTGGCGAGGATGTCTACTTTACCAGCGTAGAAGGCCTGACCATCCACTATGTTGTTACCAACCGTGAGACAGTGGAGCCCACAGCCGTTGAGCAGATGATCGAAAACACTTCAAACAGTGAGACTTCCCTGCTTGACTGGGACATGACATTGTTTACCTGTAACCTCGGCGGACAGACCCGGTGCGCTGTGCGCTGCAGCCGAGTGGAGGAGAGTGGCAGTACAGAAATTCAGTGAAAGAAGAATTATTGGCCTTATGGTCATGTTGTGAAGAGGCCGGCCCGGTGGGGCCGGCTTTTTTTGATGGAATTTGATGGGGCCGGGTCTTCTTGAGGCGCGATGGGATGGCTCAGGCATCGGGGTTCCATCTTTTCAGAAGCATTTTCAAAACAGATGGGGTGAGAAAAGCTTGTTGAGTGGGAGTACCCCATCCTCAGACAAGATATCTCAAATCCGATGGTGCGAGAAAAGCTTGCTGTGTGGAAGTACCCCATCCTTGGACAAGCTTTTCATAAATCCGATGGTGCGAGAAAAGCTTCCTTGGCACAAGCTCTCCATCCGATTTCGGCTTCAGCCATATCCGATGGACTGAAAAGAGAATATGGCTCAAATTTGCTCCATCCACTATTCAATTCCGGGAAATCCGATGGTGAATTTGCGTGAAGTCTTCAAATAGGCTACATCCAACTGCAACAATCCCAGAAAAGGATGGGGTTTTTTCGCCTGACAAGCTTTATCTGGTCCATCAGATTTTAAGAAAGCCGGAAATGGATGGTAAGAATTGTGCCAGGCAGGCCGCTCGGTCCTTGACACGAAGGGTTAGAAATGCTAAACTGAGTTAGTTAAAATGAACTAACCAGAAATTGAACCCACCCCCTGTAAATTCCTATACATAAAAAGAATTCTGTAGTGGTGACAGTCATGAAAGCAGAAAAGACCCGAAGTTTTACAAAATCCCAAGCAGAACTCGCTGAGCAGGCAAGCAGATATATGCTGGAGCACATGGATATGAAGATCACGATCAGCGAGATCTCGGAGAGGATGCATGTGTCCCAGACACAGCTTAAGAACAGCTTTCGCAATTATTACGGCGAATCGGTCTACAAGTATATCAGGTCCAGGAAGATGCAGCAGGCGGCAGTGCAGCTTGAGGAGGGGAAACTCTCGGTTATGGAGATCGCCGGAATGTATGGTTATGAGAACTGCAGCAAGTTTGCCGCCGCATTTCGGAAAGAGTACGGGCTTTCTCCCAGCAGTTACCGCAAGCAGCACAGAGTGAGGAGTTTCCCCGGGCAATTACCGAAGACGGCACAGGAGCAGCATTTAGCATAAGGTAATGAAACATGTTTCTTGAAATTAAACAGATCAAAAAGGCCTTCGGCCAGGGCGAGAGCCGGGTGGAGGTGCTCAGGGGGATCGACCTCTCTCTGGAGAGGGGAGAATTCTGCGTCCTCCTGGGGCCCTCAGGATCCGGCAAATCGACCCTTCTCAATATAATCGGAGGCATAGACAGTGCGGACTCGGGCGAAATCGTTATCGGAGGCGAGCCCATGTCCCATATGAAGGAGAAGCAGCTGACAATGTACCGCAGAAAGCATCTGGGGTATATTTTTCAGATGTATAATCTGATCCCGAATCTGACGGTGCGCGAAAATATAGAAGTGGGCTCGTATCTGAGTGACAAGCCGCTGGATGTGGATGAGCTGCTGAGGCTCCTGGGACTGTGGGAGCACCGGGGGAAGGTACCGAGCCAGCTCTCGGGCGGCCAGCAGCAGAGGACGGCGATCGGCCGCGCGGTGGTCAAGAATCCGGATATCCTGCTGTGCGACGAGCCGACGGGCGCGCTGGACTACAAGACTTCCAAAGAGATCCTCAAACTGATCGAGCAGGTCAACAAGACCTACGGCAATACGATCATCATGGTGACTCACAACGACGCGATCAAGTACATGGCTGATACGGTCGTCCGCCTGAGGGACGGCGCGATCCGCGACACTGTGCGCAACGCGCAGAGAATGAGCGCGGAAGAGCTTGAGTGGTGAGACAGGAGCGGCAGCATGAAGAAAAATCCACTTAACAGCCGGTTCATCCGCGACCTTCGCGATGACCTGGGGAAATATGTGGTGATCGCTCTTCTGATGATCTTCACGATCGGCTTCGTGTCGGGATTTCTGGTGGCTGACGGCAGCATGGCCAAGGCCTACAACGAGAGCTTCACCAAGTATAATATCGAGGACGGAAATTTCCGAACTCAGAAGAAAATGAACAAGGCGCAGTGGAAATCCGTGGAGGGACTGGGCCTTTATTTGTATGAGCTTTTTTACAGGGAATTCGCGCTGGAGAACGGAAGCACGCTGCGCGTCTTTCAAAACAGAGACCGGGTGGACCTCGTATGCCTGATGGAGGGAGAGCTCCCGCAGAAGCCGGGGGAGATCGCTGTGGACAGGATGTACGCGGACAACAACGGGCTGAAAGTGGGCGACACGATCCGGACTGCGGCGGAAGATAGTCAAGATACCTGGGTCATCACCGGCCTTGTGGCCCTTTCGGATTACAGTACTATGTTCTCCGACAACAACGACACGATGTTTGACGCGCTGAAATTCGGTGTTGCGGTGTGCTCGCCGGAGGAATTCAGTCAGTATCCTGACGGCACACTTAACTACAATTATGCCTGGAAATATGAAGTCCCGCCGCTCACGGAGGAAGAGGAGAATGACCGCGGCGAGGACCTGGTTAAGGATCTGAGCAAAGAAGTGAAACTGGAGAATTATGTCCCGAGGTACGCCAACCAGGCGATCCGTTTTACGGGCGAGGATATGGGCAGTGACCGGGCTATGATGGAGCTTCTTTTGTATATCATGATGGTGATCATTGCTTTTGTGTTCGGGGTGACCATCGGCAACACGATCTCCCAGGAGGCGCCTGTCATAGGGACGCTGCGCGCGATGGGATATACCAAAGGAGAGCTGATCCGGCACTATATGGCGATGCCTCTTCTGGTGACTCTCATCAGCGCCGTGATCGGCAATATCCTGGGCTACACGTATCTCAAGGATGTGTGCGCGAGCATGTACTACAACAGTTACAGTCTGCCCACCTATGTCACGATCTGGAACGCGGAGGCTTTTGTAAAGACAACGATCTTTCCGATTGTGATCATGGCAGTGGTGACATACACTATTTTGCGGTGGAAGCTGGGACTCACGCCCCTGCAGTTCCTCAGAAGGCAGCTGCGCAGGAGGCAGATGAAGAGGGCTTTTCCTCTGAGTGTTCGGATTCCGTTTTTTGACAGGTTCAGGATCAGGGTAATCGCGCAGAACATTCCCAATTACATGATCCTGCTGGTGGGGATCTTCTTTGCCAACATATTGCTGATCTTCGGACTGGCGCTTCCCAAGGCGCTGGACCACTATCAGGAGGAGGTGGAGAGGAGCCTTCTGGCGAAGCATCAGTACATCAGAGCGCCTTGAAGATGATGCAGTTTGTGAGCGAGACCGAGACAGGGAACGAGACGGCGGAGAAGTTCAGCGCCTACACGCTGCGGAGGCCTATCGACGCTCCATACAAGTCCGAGGATGTGATGATCTACGGCGCCGTCGCGGACAGCCGTTATATCAGGGGAGTTCCCGAGACGCCCGAAGGAGAGGATCCGCGGGTGCGGATCTCGTCGGCTTACTCGGAAAAATACGATATTTTTGCCGGAGATACGATCGAGCTGCAGGAGAAGTACGGCGCGGACCGCTACACCTTCAATGTGGCCGGGGTCTATGACTACGGGGCGTCGATCTGCGTATTCATGGAGCAGAAGACGATGAATCAGTGTTTTGACCTTGGAAAGGACTACTTCTCGGGATATTTCTCACAGACGCCCATCACGGATATCGAAGGGAAATATATAGGCTCGGAGATCGATCTCGAGGCGCTGACCAAGGTCTCGAGACAGCTCAACATATCTATGGGAAGCATGATGTATCTGGTGGATTTCTTCGCGGTGGCGATCTTTATGGTGCTGATCTACATTCTGTCCAAGATCATCATCGAGAAGAACGCGCAGTCCATCTCCATGGCCAAAATACTGGGCTATACGGGAAGTGAGATCGGGAAACTCTACATCCGATCCACTACGGTCGTTTACCTGCTGTGCTTTGTCGCGACGATCCCTGTAGTGACGGTGCTGATCAAGTTTCTGATGTCGCGCTGGGCATAGGAGCCTACGCGGTGATCGCGGTCCTTGAGTACCGGAAGATCGGCAGGGTTCCTATGGATGAGGCGCTCAAGAACGCGGAGTGATAGAAAAGCAAAGTGCTTGGGGACACGGAATGATCCCGGGAAAAGGCCGGAAAGGACAGGCACAGTATGAGAAAGAACTATAAGTGGCGCAAAATATTGACAACAGCAATTCTCTGCCCGGCTCTTGTGCTGGGGATGGCAGCCTGCGGGCAAAACGGAGGCAATTCGGGAAGCGGTGCAGCAGCTGCTGCAGAGGAAAATGCTGCGGCAGGCGAGCCGGCCGGAGAGAAGGCGGAAGAAGTCGTCTTCAGGCCGCCCGTCGACACGCCCTTTGTGACGCCGGGCGAGAAGGACGAGAGCGTCTATGTCAAGGCGGACGCGGCGGGAAGGCCCACAGAAAAGACAGTGGAGGTCGTCCTTAAGAAGATCGAGGGGTCTGACCCCATCGAGGACCGTTCAAATCTGCGTGAAATAAAGAACACTGAGGGAAACGAAGAGTATACCGAGGCCGGCGAAGGAAGGTATCTGTGGCAGAACAACGGCGAGGATATCCATTACAAGGGCAAATCCGATGAAGCGCTGCCGGTGAACGTGCGCATCACTTACTACCTGGAGGGACAGGAGGTCAGCGCGGAAGAGATCGCGGGGAAGACCGGCAAGGTGAAGATCCGCTTCGATTACGAGAACAGCACGGACGTGCCTTTTATGGTGCTGTCGGCGGCGATGCTCCCGGCAGATGTGTTCAGTGATGTGGAAGTCAAGAACGGCCGGTTACTGGATCTGGGCGATCAGAAAGCGGTGATCGGATTTGCTTTCCCGGGACTGATGGACACCCTGAAACTTGTGGACTACGAGCCCACGGAGGAGATCGAACTGCCCGAATATGTGGAGATCGAGGCGAGAGCGGAGGAATTTGCGCTGGATTTCACGGCTTCTGTGGTGAGCACGGGACTCTTTGAAGAACTGGAGGACAAGGATCTGGAGGATCTGGACAAGCTCCCGGAGGATATGGATGAACTTACAGACGCCTCCTCTGAGATCAGGGACGCCGCGCAGGAACTGGCAGACGGGGGATCTGAATTCGGGGATTACCTGAGTCAGTATTTTGACGGACTCTCGCAGCTGAGCCAGGGCACAGACAGCCTTGATCAGGGGCTGACAATGCTGAGCCAAAATATCTCAAAGATCTCAGAAGGGTCGAAGAGTCTGCAGGGCGGGCTGGAACAGATCGATCAGTCACTCGCGAAGGTCGATCTGTCGGCGCTCTCATCCTCGGAGAGCAGTGAAGCCGCGGCTGCCGCCCGGGCGGCCCTGGAGTCGCTGGGACAAAACAGCGCGGCGCTTAAGGAGAAACTCGGAGAGATCGGGACCGAACTGGAGGCAGTACAGAGTTTTGCGGAAAATGTAAGCACCTATATAGGGCAGGTGCAGGCCCTCCAGCAGGCGGTCGAAGAGATGCCCGAGCCGGATCTGGCGGCAGCAGATGAGGAAAACGGATGGACAGAGAGCCTAAATGCGGAAGCGACCTCTCAGGCTAAAGCTCAGGCCATAGAAATGATCGATCAGATATTGGATTCGGTGCCTGAAGATACAAGGGATGAGATAGAGGCCGCTGTGAATATGGAGGATATTGAGATCTCCCTTGACGAGACTTTCGGAGAGATCAGGGACGGGATCCAGAAGGACGCGGAAGAATGCAGAAATACACTCACAGAAGCGTCCTCGGAGATCGTCGAGCCTGAAGTCCCCGATCTTGAGGTTCTGAGCCCTGAAAAAACGGAAGAGATCACGAAGACCATCGGTGAAATGGAACAGTCTCTGGCAATCATCGCAGCTTATGCCGAGGGGATGTCTCAGACGGCGTCATCTCTTACGGAGTTGTCCGGAGCGCTCACGCAGCTTAAGACCGGTATATCACAGCTGTCCGGCGGAAGCGCGAAGCTGACAGAAGGTCTCGGACTCTTCGAGCAGGCCCTCGGAGCGGCGTCGGAAGGATCATCGCAGCTTGCCTCGGCTATGAACACGGTGACCTCGGCGGGGGGAGAGCTTGGAAGCGCTTATTGGCAGCTGGTGGACGGCATGAACGAGTTCGCGGACGGAATCGCGGAATTTGACGAGGAGGGCATTCAGAGCCTCGCGGAACTGGCGGGCCCGGAGTACAAAGATGTGATCAGGGGGATCAGGGCTGCAAGAGACGCGGAACACAGTTACACGAATTTCTCCGGGATCTGCGACGGGCAGAAGGGAAGCGTGAGATTTATCATCGAGACCGAGGAGATAAATAACGACAAATAATTTTTAGACAAAATTCACAAACTGGCAATCGAATTCTTGGAACTGCATGCTATAATCTAATCTTAGCATGCAGTTCTTTGCGCTTTTTTGGCAGAGGCGGACAGATTTGTGTACGCGGCATGTAATCACAGAGTATAAGAATCAGAGGTGATTAAAATAGAACAGATAGGACTGGAGATGTCTGAGGTCAGGGAACTGACCGCCAAAGGCAAGGTCAACGTGCAGATCGACCGGACCGCGAAGACGACCAAAGACATCATCAAAGAAAACGTATTTACTTATTTCAACCTGATCTTTCTGATCATCAGTCTTCTGCTGATCCTGGCGGGGGCTTTCAACAGCCTTACTTTCCTGCCGGTGATCATAGCGAATACACTGATCGGTATTTTTCAGGAACTTCACGCCAAGAAGGTATTGGACGGCCTGAGCATCCTGCATGAGCCTAACGCTATAGCGATCCGAGACGGATCCCGCACCAAGGTGCCGATCGACAAACTGGTGCTGGGAGATGTGATCGTCTTAAGGGCGGGCAACCAGATCCCGGCGGACGCGGAGATCGTGAGCGGAGAAGCCGCCATCAACGAGGCGCTGCTGACGGGTGAAGCGGATGAGATCGTCAAGGGACCCGGAGACGAGCTGATGTCCGGAAGTTTCGTGGCTTCCGGGGAGTGCATGGCAAGACTCACCAGAGTCGGACAGGACTCCTATATATCCAAACTGATGCTGAAGGCACGCAAGATGCCCACAGGCGAGCAGTCGGAAATGGTGCGGTCCATCAACAGGATCGTCATCGCGGCGGGCATCATGATCATTCCTATCGGCGTAACCCTGTTCGTGCAGGGCTATGTCATGCAGGGAAACAGTTTCAGCGAGAGCGTGGTGAGCATGGTCGCCGCGGTCATCGGCATGATCCCGGAAGGTCTGTATCTGCTGGTCAGTGTGACATTGGCGACGAGTTCGGTCCTGCTGGCAAGGCGCAAGGTCATGCTGCACGACATGAAGAGTATTGAGACGCTGGCAAGGGTCGACACGCTCTGCGTGGATAAGACCGGCACAGTCACGGACAACAGCATGCTGGTGGCGGACGCGGTTCCGGCCCAGAGGCTTACCGATGACCAGCTCCGGCGCTACAAGGGGATCGTGGGGGAATACCTTATGGTGCTCCCGGACGACAACATAACCATGAAGGCCATGCGGGAGTACTTCCGCGGCAGAGGGAACCGGCAGGCGCTGTCTTTCTTCCCCTTCAGTTCCAAGCACAAATACAGCAGTGTGCAGTTCACGGACTCCACTTATGTCCTGGGAGCGCCTGAATTTGTGCTCTGCGAGGACTTTGACAAATACAGCGACGTGGTGGATGAATTCGCGTCTAAGGGACTTCGCGTCCTTGTTTTCGGAAGATACATGGGAGACGGTACAGGCGCGGGCAGCACGGTCAGAAGGTCGCTGCCGGTGCCCAAGAACGGCCTGTACGGCATGAAGGTCGAGCCGATCTTCTTCATTCTCCTGCAGAATCCGCTTCGGGAGAACGCGCAGAAGATCTTTGGCTATTTTGCCAGACAGGGCGTAAATGTGCGCGTAATATCAGGAGATAATCCGCTGACGGTGTCGGAAGTGGCAAGGCAGGCGGGCATCGAGAACTCGGAGAGCTATGTAGACGCGTCCTGGCTCGGAAGTGACGAGGAAATTGCCGAGGCCGTACGTAAATATACAGTGTTTGGGAGAGTTACTCCCGATCAGAAGCAGAAGATCGTGAAGGCTCTGCAGGCAGAGGGACACACGGTCGCCATGACGGGAGACGGTGTCAACGATATTCTCGCAATGAAGAGCGCGGACTGCAGCATCGCCATGGCAGCGGGATCCGACGCGGCTGTGCAGGCCGCCCAGGTGGTCCTTCTGGACTCCGATTTCGCCCATATGCCGCAGATCGTGAACGAGGGGCGCAGGATCATCAACAACGTGGAGCGCTCAGCGACGCTGTTTCTGGTCAAGAATATTTTCTCGCTCCTGCTGTCGGTGTTCTCCATCATCAATGTGCTGGTCTACCCGCTGCAGCCCTCGCAGATCTCGCTGATCAGTATGTTTAACATCGGCATTCCGGCCTTCTTCCTGGCGATGGAAGCCAACCACCGGAGAATCGAAGGAAATTTCCTGCGGAAAGTGGTGTTCAACGCGATGCCCGCCGCCCTGACGGATTTCTTCGCCATTGCGGCGCTGGTAGTGTTCGGAAGCACTTTCAATGTGGCGGAGGTGGATATCTCTGTCGCGGCTACTTTCCTGCTGGCGATCGTAGGATTTATGATCCTGTTCCGCATCAGCACACCGCTCAACAAGTATCGCTGGGCGGTCATACTGGGATGCATTGCCGGGCTTTGCTTTTTTGCCTATTTCTTCAACTGGCTGTTCTCGATCAGGCATATATCGACAGAATGCATCATGCTGTTCGTACTGTTTGCCATCGCCACAGAGCCCGCTATGCGCTACCTCGGCAAGCTCTTTGATCTTTTGGAGTTGAAAATCGAAGAAATGACAGAAAGATACAGACATGGAGGACAAGAGGATGAGTACTCCTTCGAAGATTGACAAAAGCAGAACAGGGAACTTCGGAACTGACGGTTCCTGGAAAAAAGTACTCTTTATATTCAACCCGGTGTCGGGGAAATCTCAGATCAGGACAGATCTGGTGGATATTCTGGAGATCTTTTCGAAGAAAGACTATGTGGTCACCTGCTATCCCACAAGATGCAGAGGGGATGCGAGAAACATGGTGCGGACCAGGAATGAAGACTATTTATATGTAGTCTGCGCAGGTGGAGACGGCACCCTCGACGAAGTGGTCAGCGGAATGATGGAGCATCCCGATAAGCCCTTTGTACCCATTGGCTACATACCCGCCGGGACTACCAATGATTTCGCGGCGAGCCTGGGGATTCCTTCGGATATGAAGGCCGCCGCCAGGGTGATCGCCTACGGGAAACCTTATGAGTGCGATCTGGGACTCTTTAACGGGCAGACATACTTCACTTACGTGGCAGCCTTTGGCATCTTTACGGAGACTTCTTACCAGACGCCTCAGGATCTCAAGAACCAGCTGGGTCATCTGGCCTATGTCCTTCAGGGCATGATGGATCTGGGCAAGGCCCGCACCTACCATTTCCATGTGGAGGCTGAAGAGTTCTCGATGACTGACAATTTTGTCTTCGGAATGATCACCAACTCGAAGTCGGTGGGAGGATTCCCGGACATCACCGGAAGCGAGGTGGATATGAACGACGGCCTCTTTGAGGTGACGCTGATCAAGATGCCTGCCAACATCCTTGAACTGAATGATATTCTACAGTATGTCAGCCGCCTGACAGACTCCTCGGATATGGTCTACCGGTTCAAAACATCGCACCTTGTACTTGAGTCGGACGAGCCGGTCAACTGGACGAGAGACGGGGAGTACGGCGGTTCCTATAAAAGAGTGGAGATCGACAATCTTCACCGGGCAATGAAGATCATAGCTCCCGGAGAGTTTAATATGGCAGGGGTGCCTGACCCTCAGTAAGAATGATAAACAGCGAGGAGACAGCAGTATGGAGAACAATACACCGGCTTATGAAAGCGGAGAATATGTGACTTTTCATGTCACGGCGCGGGACGGAAGAGATGTGGAGATGGCGGTAGTGGACGAGTTCGATATCGAAAACCGTCACTATGTCGTCAGCTGCGTGGTGGAGGATGATGAGATCCGGACAGACGGACAATACATTTACCGGTGTCACCTGCAAGGGGATGATTTTACGGTGGAGCCCATTTCCGATCCCAAGGAGTTTGAGTGGATCTCCCGGGCGTATTTGAAATTGTAATCGCTGTTCCGAATAAATTGTTCATAGGATTTTACACAAAATTCAGGGCACTGTTAACAGATTTGAATATGGAGGAATGGATTATGAGACTTTTTGGAAAACTGATCGTAGCAGCAGTCACTGCGGCAGCAGCGGCAGGCGCAGCGTATTATCTGAAGAAACGCGCTGATGATGACGCGTA
Source organism: uncultured Lachnospiraceae bacterium (assembly GCA_902781325.1). GTDB lineage: Bacteria > Bacillota > Clostridia > Lachnospirales > Lachnospiraceae > CAG-791. The sequence continues at coordinate 3,163 of CACZJD010000076.1, read as the reverse complement.
TGATATTGATGAGTTTGACGAAGACTTCGAAGACGAAGATACTTTTGAGGACGAGGTTGAAGCGTCCGCTGCAGAGGATGCAGAGCCTGCGGAAGAGGCAGAGGCAGCTGAGCCCGCTGAAGAAGGAGAGGTCGTAAAGAGCGAGATCGCCGAAGAGGACAAGGTTGTCCTCGGCCAGGGAGTGGAGACTACGGACCTTGACGGAGACGGGAAGGACGATGCGGTCTATGTAGATCTTGACAAAGACGGCAAGATCGACGCAGTGGCTGTCGATACGGATGATGACGGAAAGGCGGACAAGGTCCTGATCGATACCGACGGAGACGGCGTCTGTGATACCGTGATCTCGACAGAAGAGACAGCAGAGGAGAAGACAGAGGAATAAGGCCAGGCTATGGCGGCAGCGGATGAGACCCGGACGGTTTCATCCGCTTTTTTTTGCGCCGTCTTTTATAAAGACGCGGTGTAAATAATCCAAAGAGGCAGGCGGGAGTATGGTATAATTAAGCATACAATTATGTATGTGAGCAAGGAGGGTATGGTTATGGGGATGATCACTTCTGATTTTTACAGCAGGTTCGACAAGATTGATATTGTGGAGTCTGCCTTCACTGCGGAAGAGCTGATGAATCTGGCCTCGATCGATACACAGGAGCAGTTCGCGGCCTGGACGGCAGAGAATGGGGACACATCTTATATTCCCGCGGAGATCTTTCTGACGCTTCTGGAAGACCGCGCGTTCTTTGAGCAGATCTGCGGCTTTGTCGACGGCGGGGAATATGTCGTGCTGAGCGGCGCCACACTGGCGTGCAGGACCTCCCACAGCAGCAGAATGGGTCTGACCCGGGAGGATGTTCAGCAGAATATCCAGGGGTTTTTCCTCAAGGATGAGGAGATGACCTACAGCATAGAGAGCGTACTGTCTGGAACCCGCGAGTGGGTCAGCAGTCTCTATGTCTTTGCTAACGGATGGGTCGGCATCGAGACAGAGCGATTTGCGGACAATGACTGGAATGAGGATGAAGATTCTGCGCAGGACAGCACGCCCGAGCCGGCTTCCAGTTATCTGCTCGACGCGGAAGGTGAACTGGTGGCCTCGCCCGATATCAGGTACGATATCGAGGCCTGGATGGATTTCGTGGATATGTTCTCGACAGTCCACGAGGAAGCGATCGCGCCGGATACGCCGGATGATACTGAGAGGCGCGAAGTAGAGTTCAGAAGCGGGAAAGACGACTACATCATGTTCTCCGAAGAGGTGGCGGGCGCCATGAAGGAAGGCAGACCTGTGGTCGTCATCGAGAGCGCGGCTACTTTCGGCGGCATGATCTATCCGGGGATCGCCGAGTTTGCGTATCGCATGAGAAACGTCGTCAGGGAGAACGGAGCGGTACCTGCCTTCGCCGCTATTTTGAACGGGCAGATCCATGTGGGACTGACCGATGACGAGATCCTGTACCTTGAGCAGAAGAGGGGATCGATCTTTAAGGCTTCCGCAAGGGACATCCCGATCCTGCTGGCCAAGAAGCAGGACGGCGTCATGACGATCGCAGCAGCGGTAAAGACGGCGCAGATGGTGGGACTGCCGGTGGCCAGCGGAAGCGGCATCGGAGGCGCGCAGATCGGAGCGGAGAAGACTATGGATATCTCCACAGATCTTGAGTCTCTGGCAAGGAACCGGGTCATGGTGGTATGTTCCGGAACAAAGCCCATTCTGGACCTCTCGCTCACCATGGAGTATCTCGAGACAGCCGGCGTTCCCGTGGTCGGCTACGGCACTGACAGAATGCCCGAGTATATGGTGCGCGGCAGCGGATTCCGCCTCACCTACCGTATGGATACCCCGGAGGAGCTGGCGGAAATCATGCACATCAAGGAAGTCATGGACATTCCGGGCGGCGTGCTGGTAGTAAATCCCGTGCCCAAGGAGTACGAGCTTGATCCGATTCTCACCAGGAAGGCTGTGGATGAGGCCATGGAGGACGTCAAAAAGAACCATGTCATGGGCAAGGCCATCACCGGCTACATGATGGGCAGGATCAAGGAATATCTGGGTCCCGACAGCGTGGAGTCCCAGAAAGCATTCCTGATCAACAACGCGGAGCTCGCCGCGAAGATCGCGGGCGCGATCGCGAAACAGAAGAAGTGAGGGAAGCCCGGCACAGGACAGCTTTCAGATCTGAATACTTTGACAGGGGAATGCAAAAATGGTTTGCATTCCCCTTCTTTTCTTCGTAATATGAGTGTACCGGAATTCTTCCGGAGGACCGCGGAGTTCTTCTGCGGTTACAGTTTCCATTTTTTATATTTAATATTGGGCACAGGCAAAACAGTGCGGGAGACTATCTTTGTTCATTTTCCGGGTCCCGGAAGCAGGCTTTCCACGCTGCGGATCTGCCCGGAAAGGAGAAAAATGAATTACAAAGTGTTCAGAAGCGCTGTTCTCGATCTGCTCGAAGAGGACAAGGAATGGGAAGTGGCGACTGATTGGGAAGAAGGGAGCGCTGGTTCTTCCGGGGGAATCCTGAGCGGTTCCGGAACTGATGAGGAATCTGCGGATGACTTCATCGAGATGGAGCAGGAGAAAGGGGCAATCTACGAATTTATGTCGGTCTCTGTCAGCAAGCTCTTTCTCTTCTATCAGGACGAGGGATGGGATGCAGTGGTCCGGGAGCTGGAGAGACGAACTCACAGGGGACGGACTAATCAGGGGAGGACCAGAGGGATCGACTACGCCGCGAGGCTTGATGAGACCGGGAAGGAACTCTACGAGCGCCTTCGGCGGCTGCGCTCGGAGATCGCGCTGAAAAAGCAGCTCCCTTCATATTTTATCTTCACTAATAAAACGCTCTATGAAATGTGCTGCCATAGGCCGGAGACGATGGAGGAACTTAGGGCTCTCTATGGTGTCGGGGAGAAAAATTCCCGGGAATACGGGCAGTCTTTTCTGGAAACGATCCTCGAGTTCAGGGACGGAATAATGAAATAATTGTATACCGGAGTACAAATATTCATTGCAAAGCATTTGTAAACCATATATAATCGTACTTATCCTTAAGAACAACGAACCAATCTTTCCGAACACAGAAAAATTGGACATTGAATAATCGGACAAAGGAGAGATAAGTATGAAAGCATATGCGGAAATGACCAGAGAGGAGCT
>CACZJD010000075.1 GCA_902781325.1 uncultured Lachnospiraceae bacterium | reverse complement strand
CTGCCCAGCGCCGCATGGTCTGCATCATCAGAGCCTGCATCATTCCTTCCGATGTCCGTCTGATGGATGAACCCTTTGCCGGCATGACAAAAGAAGAAAAGGAAACGTCCATCGCTTATATCCGTTCCATCATGGCCGATACACCTCTGGTAATTACCTGTCTGCCGGGAGAAGAGCTTCCTTTCGGGAGGACCTTTCACCTTGCCTTACCGGATACAGCGGAGGAATTATGAGAAAAAACGCCCTCCTTGAGCTGGAGGGCGTTGATTTGAGAAGATTTACAATTCCAAAATGATAGAGGACAAACTGAGTGTGAAGCGAAGCTTTCCTTCCTCCGTCTCGGTTGCTGTCAGGGATGCATGATTCTTTTCAGCCGCGGCGCGCGCGATCGCAAGCCCCAGGCCGAATCCGCTTTTCCCATCCGCGCCGCTTCGGGAGCGGTCGCCCCGCGTGAATCTGTCAAAAAGAGTGTCCAGCTTTGCGGCGTCGACATTTCTCGCCCATTCATTTTCTGTCTCAAAGAGCACCTTTTTCCCTTCCCGATGAAGGCGCACCCTGATCACGCGGTCTCCCTCCGCGTATTTGATCGCATTGTCGAGAAGGATAGAGAAGATCTGCCGGATTGAATTCTCATCCGCAGTGACATTTATCTCCTCTTCAATATCAGCCTCCAGCCGCTTTCCGGCAGAATCTGCGACCGACTGATACAGATCGAAGCATTCATAGGCTGCATCGCTTATAGAGAACGGCTCGAAAACGAGTGTCGCATCATGCTCGTCCATTTTGGAGAGGGAAACCAGGTTGTTCACCAGTTTCGTCATTCTGCTTACCTGTTTCTTTGTGCCTTCGACCCATTCGTTCTCGCCCAAATCCATCGTCAGGATATCCATATTGGTAGCGATCACGGAGAGCGGCGTCTTCAGTTCATGACCGGCGTCCGTGATGAAGCGTTTCTGCTTCTCCATGCTCTCCTCCAGAGGCATTACCGCTCTGCGCGACGTAAATAGAATGAACAGGAACGCGAGCAGCGTCCCCAATAGTCCGACAGCCACGGTGGCCGTCCGCAGATCCGCTAACCCCTCTGAATCGACGGTACAGTCAAGGAGTGAGATCACGACCGACTCATCACCGCCGGAGCGGACCAGATATCGGTAATCGTCCTTGTATCCCGCCTCTTTCCCCTCTTTAAGGATCTCTTCGCCGAACTCCCGGGCCTCTTCCTCAGTCATTGCGTCCAAATTCCCGGTGCGCAAGTAGGTCGTGCCGTCGTACATCATGATTATTTCAAAATATCGATCGCCGTACTGTGCAGCCGCCGACCCGCGGCCGCCTTTGTGGCCTCCCCAGTAGCCCTGTTCGCTTTCCCAATCATCTTCCCCGTATTCCCGGGACATAGCGTCTTCCTCTTTAGGAGTCTTTCCGGAACCCTTTTTGTCCCTCATCACTGATTCTGTCAGGCTCTGTAAGGTCTCTTCCTGCTGATTTTTAACCTGCACGTAACGAACAGTGTTGATCGCAAGCACAAGCATCAGCACAGCTATAAAGGTCGCCGCAGTAGCCCCCAGCACGAACTTTCTCCGCGCTTTTTTAACCATTTTATCCTCACGTATCCTTGTCATCTCATCTCCCCGAACGGCACTGCACTCTGCTCCCAGGCCTGCCATGCGCGCAGGCCGCTTCTTCCCGTGCTATTCGCCGCAATTCACTCCATCACATATCCCGTTCCGCGCACCATGCGGATGCGGACATCAGAACCTATTTTCGTGAGCACCTTGCGAAGCGTGGAGATATTTACCCAGACGACATTGATCTCCGCCTCGCTGTCCCACCCCCAGACGTGATCCATGATCTTATCTGCCGATATGATGATCCCCGGAGAGCGCATAAACATTTCTGCCAGGAGAAATGCCTTCTTGGGAAGTACCTCCTGCTTTTTGCCGCATGAAAGGCGATACGTCGTACAGTCAAGAGAGAGATCTTTAAAGCGGATCACATTCGGCGTAAATGTCTGTGCGCGCCTCAGCAGGGCGCGGACTCTTGCAAGGAGCTCCCCGCTTACAAACGGCTTCGTCAGATAGTCGTCGGCGCCGGCGTCGAGGCCGTCGATCCGGTCCTCCACCTCACCCATTGCAGTGAGCAGCATTACAGGAATCGGCTTTCCGTTCTTCCGGATGCGGCGCACGACTTCGTCCCCGTTCATTTTCGGCATCATGATATCGAGGACCGCCGCGTCGTAATCCCCTTCCATGATATAATCATACGCATCCTGCCCGTTGTTGACGACATCGACGAGATAATTATTCCGCTCCAGGATAGCGGCCACACCGCGGGCGACATCCGGATCATCTTCGGCAAACAAAAGCTTCATTACTGCCCTCCTCGAAAATGCACTTGTAGTGCTTAAACAAATTATAAAACACACGTCCGATTTACGCGACCACCGTACTCCCCATAAAGAAAGAATACGCAAAATATCCAATCACTCCTATATAGCAGGCAAAGCGGAAATAGTCGAGATACTTCGGAATCTCAAGATACATCCGTCCTGCCAGGACGCCGGAAATCAGCAGCAGGATCAGCATCGGCGAGACCGCGCTGGCACAGGCGAATACTGCTCCTACAATGGCGGCGTGAGCAAATGGCATCGTCGCGCAGCAGCCCGCGATCAGAATGAGCGGTGCGCACGGTGTGATCCCGTACCCTGCGCCCATAAGGAAAACAGCCGCTCCGCTTATTTTCTTCTCCGTATTCTGCGCATCCGGGGTCCGAGCCAAAGAACCCGCCCCTTCTCCCGGTCCTGCATGGCTGCAGTGAGCACAGTTCTTCCGTCCGCTCTTCTCCAACAAAAGGTCGCACAGCATCCAAAGGGCCGCTGCGATCATACACAGATCGATTACTTTCGCCAGCGGTACCTGTCCCAGGTATCCTTCATCGCTGAGAAGCCGGCTTCCGGCAAGCGAAGTCATAAGGCAAATCGATACGACTGCAAGAATCTTGCCCAGATAGAACTTTAAAAATCCGCCTAAAGCCTCTTGAAAGTTTTGGGCATGAGTCATCATGTAGCCTGCCAGAAACGCGCTGATTCCCGATCCGCAGCATGTCCCGCAGCCCATGCCGACACTGCATGCAGCCGCTACACCGGATAGTAATACTCCTGATCCCATATCAATTCCCTCTGATACTTGCGATCAGCGCCGCACCGATCGCTCCGTTAAACTGCGGGTGCTGCGCAACAAAGACGTCTTCCATCAGTTCCTCCTCAAACGCTTTGCGAAGGCCGATGTTGAGCGCGCCTCCTCCTGTCATGAGGATATCGCCTCTCTTCTCATTCTTTTTCATCATTTTCACGATCCTTCTCGCCATCGACTGATGCATCCCGGCCAAAATATCGCGCCGGTCATATTTTCTTGCGATAAGGGAAATGACTTCCGACTGGGCGAAAACGACGCAGGTGCTGTTGATGTCGCATGGCTGCGACGCATCCAGGGAGAGCGGCCCGACCTGATCGATCGTCGTCTCCAGGATCTGCGCGATGACTTCCATGAATTTTCCCGTCCCCGCAGCACATTTGTCGTTCATACTGAAGTTTTTAACTTTATAGTGCTCGTCGAGATAAATGATCTTGCTGTCCTGCCCTCCTATGTCAATGATCATTCCCGGGCGATAATCGGACGGTGCTGTCAGCCTCACACCATATGCGTGGGCTGTGATCTCGGAGATATCGTCATCCGCGACTTCCAGCACTTTCCGGCTGTAACCGGTCGCCATGATATATCCGACCTGCTCTCTTTTGACCCGGTTCCTCTCGCACAGCTCCGCGACAAGCCGCTCCGCTGTGCCGTTATTGTCAATGCCCGTGTTGCGGACGAGAGTGTCGATCACTCGTTTATCCTTTATCATGGCTGCCTTGAGATAAGTGGAACCGCCATCAAGTCCTATATAATACTTTTCCATTCCGATCTCCTTCCGGTAATGTTAATGCTGAATTTCCGGCGTCTTCTGCAGCTTGATCATTTCAATGAACGCCTCGATCCTGATCCTTAGCTGCTCGATGTCCTCTTCGTTGTAGTCGGTCTCCAGCCGGATCACCGGAATCCCGAGCCTTCCCAGGTCTTCCTCTATTTTCCTGTACTCGAAATCATAGACCAGGCATCCGCGCAGCACGTGGTAAATGACTCCCTCGATCTTATAGTCGCGGATCATCTGGCGGATCCTGAAAATGCGCTGCTTATTGTCCGCGAAGGTCGGACAGGAACACGGGCGGATTGCGCGCACCGCCAGTGATCGGATCAGCCCGTCAAAACTGTCATCTACAGGAACTACCGGGTCCGACATCCCGCGCTCTCCCATGCACGTCTCGTCAGCTGCGACGAACCCGCCCATCTCCTCGATCAGGAGTGGAATTTTGATATTGGGGAAAATGATCGGCGACCCGGTGATCAGCACACGCGGGAGCTGTCTTTTGGTAAATGTCTCTTTATTCCTGACTCTCTTTTCCAGGGCATCATTGAGGTTTCTGACCTGATCCGACCAGATCCCGGCGTTCATATAGGCTGCCGCGTTCATCACCGCCATACTGTGGGTTCCGCGTATCAGATAGGGCATCTGTTTTTTGAGAGCAATAAAGCGCGACAGTTCGTATGCAGCCCGTCCGGTCATGCGCATGGATTCGCTGAGCGAAGCATATGTGATCCTATTCCCGGTCACATCTTCCAGCTTTTCCATGAAGCCGTACAGATCCTCAACATATTGTTCGATGTCTTCATCCTCTTTGTTCACAGGGACATGTAGGACTGCCGTATTGTGCTGTGAGGCCAGCATTCCGGCAATCTTCTTTTTACAGTCACAAGTGACAGGAACAGCAAACATTCTGCATTCACTGTAGACCGGCATCGTGCCGATACTCTGAAAGCCTTCCACAGCTTTTACCAGCGGGCATGCATCTCTGGGCACCTTGTCGTCTCCTATAGAAAACGCTGTGTAACTTCCGCTGCACAGTTTGACCGGCTGCGCGCCGGCCGCATAGATCAGTTCCTGCGGGACCATCACGCAGTAAGTGCCGATGAGAGGCACTCCTCCGGGTATATTCATGTTTTTCATTTTCGTATAGATCCGGTCGAGCGTATCGAAAAAAGGCGCCATCTCTTCAGGCGCGCCGCTAAGTTCCCTCATTTTCCTCAAATAGCGGACGGATGTATGGGACGATTTGTCCTCAAACCGCTGTTTCATGCGGGCTTTTCTCTCCATTGATTTCTTATCCATTATCTTTTCACCCATGTCGAATCGCCGAGACGCGCGGTCGTTGCGAGACCTCCTTGTTCTTGTTAATGTCAGCAGTTTACAGGTCCAATCTAAAATGAGCCTAAAGTTTTGTTTTTAGGTTCACTTTAATGCGCCTCGTTATCATTACGATGAAGCAGCAAGAGAGGAGGCGCATACAGATGAAGGACAAACACGAACATTACCGCGAACTTTACAAAGAAGAAGTCCTTTCCGCACTGAACAGACTATGGAAAGACAACGGCTCCGTGAAGGGCTTTCGATATTTTGCCGATACCGCGTACAGATACTCGATCCTTGGATCATCCGACGAGGTGCAGCCTGAAGTCCTCGTTCTGGGACCCGGAATTCCGGAGGCCCTTCTGAGAGCGTTCCACATTCCTTACAGATATTTGCTCGGAGGCAGCCATACAATGACCGCCTGGTCCGACGAGCTCGTTCCCAGGGACACAGATCCCGTGAGCCGCTCCATTCTGGGGTCGATCTTCGCGCCGGAAGGGGCGCGCTTCGCCGGATCTCTGTTCATCATTCCGGTCAATTCGGACAGCATGCGCAAGATCGCATACCTCTTAAAGGAAGAGGGCCGCAAAATATTCACGCTGGACGTACCGCCGGATCATGCGGATCCCCGTTCAATAGCGATGTGGGAAAAGCAGCTGATCCGGATGATGGAGGCGGTCTCGGAGCACACCCGCAGGCGGATCTCTCATCGAAAGATTCGAAATGCTGTGCGCTGCGTCAGTCTGGCCCGCCATCAGCTACGCGAATTTCTTTGCGAAGAAAATCTAACAAACGGACGTCACGCCATCACCGGATCCGGAAAACTTCTGATTCAAAACAGCTATTATTTTGCAGATGACCTTGATAACTGGGGAAAACAGCTGCAGATACTCAGGCAGGAAACAGGGAATCGGCAGACAGGGGATCGCCCGAGGATCCTGCTCACAGGTTCCCCGATCTATTTCCCCAACTACAAGATTCCTTTTCTTATTGAAGATGCAGGCCTGTCCATCCGGAGCTGTCTGGATCTGTCAACGATACGGCAGGAAGAACTCATGAGCGCGAAATCTCTGCGCACGACAGCGCAGGCAGTACATGCGCTCGCGGCTTCGTCACTTGCGCACGACGCGTCTGCCGCTTACACCTGCAATGATGCGCTCAGGGCAGCGATTTACCGCGAGATCCGAAGCGGTCATATTGATGGGATCATTTTCCACATCCTGAAAGGCCAGATTGAATATGACTTTGAAATGACGCGCATGGAGGAAATGTTCGAGTACTATGACATTCCCGTCTTCCGGCTGGAAACGGATTATCAGGATCATGACATCGAACAGCTTCGGATCCGGCTGGAGGCTTTCCGCGAGATGCTCTCACAGGCCCGTTACTCCTCCGGCAGCAATGCAGTCTGACTTGTTTTGACTTGTTTACAGAAGGGAGACTCAGAACTTATGAACACATTGAGGAAGCGGGTATTGACCACCCTTACCTGCGCTGCTCTCGTATTTGCTGCGTACCATGCATGGCGGCTTCCTTTTTACGAATACGCAGAAGAAATCTATACAACGACTAAAGACCGGTTGTTCACACTTGACTGGCTGCTTCATCTGATCCCGCTATTGATCATCCTGGGGCTTTCCGCGATCGCGATCATGATCAGCATTTCAGCCCGGGAGAAGCTGCTCAGCCAAAATACAGCCGCAAGGCGTTTTGCATCAGCCCACTCTGAGACGTCGGGAAAGCGGCTGCCCGGACAAAGGGCCTCTGGTTTCATGGTCATCCGCTGGATTTCCATGATCCTGTTTTCATTCCTTATGATCTTCGGCGGTACCCTGCTCGGCGCCCGTTTTGACAAGATTTCCATACCGGTCTTTTCCTGTCCTGTCAATATGAGCCAGTTAACGGAGAGCAGCTGTTATTATCTCTCCCATCTCGCGGACCTTTTTTCGCTGCCGGTCAGTGATATCATTCTGTTTTTTGTCTCCACGATCGGCTTCGCACTGGTCCTTGGCCGAATGATCTGCGGCTTTTTGTGTCCCATGGGACTGGCTCAGGACCTCATGGATCTTCTCCGGCACAGGACAAAGACGGAAGGGATCATCATGAATGACCGCATGTACGGCGCCCTCGTGCCGGTCCGCTGGACGATGCTCTTCCTGATGCTGGGGCTGACCTTTATTGGAGGCAATTTCTGTAATTTCTGCCCGGCGGTAACAATTTCTCCCGTGTTGGCAGGGCTTCAGGTCAGCCTGTTTGCAGGCGGCTTTATGATGGTCATTGTTTTGACCGGGAGCTTTTTTAAGCGGCGCTTTTTCTGTACTATCTGCCCCCTCGGCTACTTGCTGGGGCTGTTTCACAGGATTTCCCCTTTCCGCATTACCAAGGACTGCACGGCATGTACGGAATGCGGCGCCTGCTATGACGCCTGCCCCATGGGGATCAAAGCTATCTACAAAGAACGCGAAAACTCAGATGTGACAGAGATCACCTGCATTATGTGCGGCGAATGCGTAAGGAAGTGTCCGGAAGACAAGGCGTTGTCCGTGACCTGCCTGGGAAGATCGGTCTACACTTCCTCCCGGGACAAAGTAGTCAGAAACTACCGATGACCCCGTTTCTGTTAACTCCGGTGGAAGTCTCCACTGAGTTAAATGATGCACACGCGTGCGAAAAGGAAGATGCTGTCTTTCAGGCAGCTCGCACGCGGCGCAGCGGCTCGCTCTGCGAGCCTTGACTAGTGAAAAATTGGAGAACTACGACATGAAATATCAAATTGTAAAAAGAATCCTGGGGATCTCACTTGCTGTCTGCACCGCTTACGGTTCTGTGCGCAGCGCTTATGCTGCCGTGGCCGGCGCCTATGCCGCTGCTGCAGCAAAGCCTCAGGCTGTTGTAACAAGCACATATAGTGAGCAGGAAAACGCCAATACCGCAGAAGACTATACTGATTCCGCATCTGCAGCGCCTGACATGGATATTGCTGCTGATCTGGCTTCTTCGACGGATTCAGCTGTCGCTAAGGAAGAAAGGGACAGCATCTACGCGGAAGCTGCTGAGCAAAAAAAAGAAGAGGACGCAATTATTCCCGAATCAGAGCCGGAAGTTGAAGAAGAGATTCTTCCCGAGCCGGTTCCGGAAGATGAGGAAGAGATTTTCCCCGAACCGGAGCCGGAAGAACCGAAAATCACCTTAGAGGAATATCTGTCCGGTTTGCGCTGCGGCGCCTGCGGGCGGTGCTGCTCTCTTTTAAATCCACACTGTAGAAACGGGAAGCACAAGGCGCAGGCTGCGGAGCAGGAATACTATGAAATGATGTGATATGAGCGTAACATGGGGACATTCAATCTGAATTCGCGCGTGGATCAGCTGATAGGATAGGTGAGGTATTTGAACGCATTGCAAAATAGTATAGAATAGTTAATAATTCGTTTGACCGCGTTGGAACTGACCCCATTACAAGGAGGTATATCCATGCAGGGCATGATCCTGACCGTTCTATCTTCTGCCGCCGGCAGTGCGGCGGGCTGCATTCTTTCCCTTTATCTGGGACGCCCCGGCAAAAGAGCAAAGACGGATCCCTTTTCAAAGAGGATCCTTCCCTTGTGTGCCGGTTTTCTTCTGATAGCCCTGGCGATCCTGGCTGCCCCGGGAATCCTGAAACTCATCCTGTCTGTTTTCTTTTCTGCCTTTACGCTGACAGGGCTGGGAACAGCAAAGGGTCTTGAGGACAGGGATCAGGATCTTTTGGAAATGGCCTATGTTTTTTTCATTCCTGATATGTCCCGCATCACCTATATTGATCTGCCCGCCTGCCGGAACAAGCTCGTCCTTTCAGCTATGATCGCCGGGCCTGTATCCGCCATCATCGGTGCGGCAGCTCTCTTTGCGTCAGGCAGTACTCCCAGTATCCCCCATCAGATCGCAGCAGGCATTCTCCTTCTTGCTCTGGCAGCCTTGGGTAAGATCATGCTTAAAAAGAATTCCGGGAAAGGAGACAGCGCATCATGACCATCGAAGTACTGAATGTAAGCAAAAACTATGGAGGAAAACCCTATCTGAAAAGCGCAAGCCTGAATATCTCCTCCGGCTCTGTAATATCTGTCGTCGGCGCGAAAAAGAGCGGTAAAACCGCTCTCCTGCGCATTATTATGGGCTTGGAAGAAGCCGACGGCGGGAGGGTCACCCTGCTTGGCGACTATAAATATGACCGGTTAAATGTCGGTGTCGTATTTCAGGATGACCGTCTCTGCCCTGGATTTACCGCTGCCCAAAACGTAGCTATGGTCAATGAAAGGATCTCTGTCAGAGCTGCCGAAGAGGAACTGGAAAAGCTCCTTCCCGCAGGGACTGCTGATCTCCCCGTGGAAGATCTGACCCCTGCCCAGCGCCGCATGGTCTGCATCATCAGAGCCTGCATCATTCCTTCCGATGTCCGTCTGATGGATGA
>CACZJD010000074.1 GCA_902781325.1 uncultured Lachnospiraceae bacterium | reverse complement strand
CCGATATTATCAAACCCATACCGGTTATGCATCAGCCCGGACAAAATATGCTCGCCGGTGTGATTCTGCATAAAGCCGAATCTTCGCTCCCAGTTGATCTGAAGAAGCACCTGATCACCCGGCCGGAAAGGTTCCGTATTATCTTCCGGACAGCTGACAATATGCCTGATCACTCCATCTTCGATCTGCACATCCGTGACGGCCAGCATCTCAGACCTGTTTACATCGTCATTTCCTGCGCTGCAGATCCATCCGATGTCGGAGGACTGCCCTCCGCCTTCCGGAAAAAAGACCGTCCTGTCCAGGATCAGTTTCAGCTGATAGCCGGGTTCCGGATTCTCTTCTCCCGGCAGCTTTCTTGCCGAGAGGACCGTCGCCTCACACCGTGTCAGATATGCGTCCGTTTCATAAAGTCTCTCTGTACCGTTCACGTTAAATGTTCTTTCTCTCTGCTTTTCCGGCTTCCATCTTGAGGTAAGCGTTGATAAAGCGGTCGATATCTCCGTCCAGCACGGCTCCGGTATTACTGGTCTCCTCCGCGGTTCTCGTGTCCTTAACCAGCGTATACGGCTGCAGGACATAAGAGCGGATCTGGCTTCCCCAGGCAATATCCTTTACCTCGCCGCGGATGCCTGCAAGCTTAGCCTGCTCCTCCTCCATCCGCTTCATGTAAAGCTTGGCCTTGAGCATCTGCATTGCCTTGTCCTTGTTCTGGAACTGGGAGCGCTCATTTTGGCAGGTCACGACGATACCGGAAGGGAAGTGCGTGATCCGGATCGCCGAGGAGGTCTTATTGATATGCTGGCCGCCGGCGCCGCTGCTTCGGTATGTGTCGATCCGGATATCATCGGGATTGATCACAATATCAATATCCTTCTCGATGTCGGGCATTACGTCGCAGGAAACAAAGGAAGTCTGTCTCTTACCCTGCGCGTTGAAGGGAGAGATTCGGACAAGTCTGTGCACGCCTCTCTCTGACTTGAGATAGCCGTAGGCATTTGTACCATTGATCTGGAAATCCACGGACTTGATACCCGCTTCATCGCCGTCCACAAAGTTCATAACGTCCACTGTAAATCCCTTTCGGTCCGCCCAGCGCGTATACATCCTGTAGAGCATAGAACACCAGTCACAGCTCTCTGTTCCGCCGGCTCCGGCGTTCAGGCTGACGATTGCGTTGGAATCATCATATTCACCGGTCAGAAGGGTGGACAGTCTCATATCCTCGAGTTTTTCCTTGAAGGCGTCCAGATCTTCTCTGATCGTGTCGATCACAGAGCGGTCATCCTCTTCATTTCCCATCTCGATGAGCATCATCATGTCCTCGTAAGAGGTGCTGAGCTGATCGGCATCCTCCACCAGGGTCTGAAGATCCTTAAGCTGTTTCATTTTTTTGTTGGCAGTGTCCGCGTCGTTCCAGAAGTCCGGCGCTTCCGACTCCCTCGAGAGCTCCTCGATCCTCTGTTTTTTATAGTCCAGGTCCAGTGAATCCCTGACTTCCTCAAGCGGTGTCTCATACTGCTGCAGTTCAAGCTTCATCTGGTCTAATTCGATCATTCGATGTAAATCTCCTTATAAATACTGACGTCATTTTTTACTGCTTACGTCCGCAGCAGTTCTTATATTTTTTGCCGCTTCCGCAGGGGCAGGGATCATTGGGATAGATCTTCTTCTCAACCCTTCTCTTGGGATCCTTAGCCGTAGTCTCATCCTTGTTGGTTCCGGTCACCTTGGCGACCTCTTCTCTTTCGACCTTCTGCTCTACTTTGACATGGAAGAGGACGCGTACCGTCTCCTCCATGATGTTGTGGTTCATCTCGTTGAACATATCGTAGCCGGCGATCTTGTACTCTACCAGCGGATCATGCTGTCCGAGAGCCTGAAGACCAATACTCTGGCGCAGCTGGTCCATATCGTCAATGTGGTCCATCCACTTTCTGTCGACGACTTTGAGGAGCACTACTCGCTCCAGTTCTCTTACGGCCTCCTCATCCGGGAACTCGGATTCCTTGCTCTCATAGAGCTCCAGAGCCTCTTCCTTGAGCTGCTGCTTCAGGCCGTTCTTGGTGCGTTCCCTGATCCTGCCTCTGGTTATAACCTTGAAAGGAATTGTAGGCAGAAGCAGTTCATTGAGCTCAGTGAGATTCCACTCGTCGCTGTCCTGATCCTCGGAGATACTGATATCCACCGCTCTCTCGACGACCTCAGAGATCATATTGAGGATCGAATCCCTCATGCTCTCACCGTCAAGTACCTGGCGGCGCTGCTTGTACATGATCTCTCTCTGCTCATTCATGACCTGGTCATAATCCAGCAGATTCTTACGAATACCGAAGTTGTTGGCCTCAATCTTTTTCTGGGCGCCTTCAACCGCTTTTGTAAGAGACTTGTGGGAGATCTCCTCTCCCTCAGGAATCTTGAGCGCATTGAACATGGCGATCATCCTGTCGGAGCCGAACAGGCGCATAAGATCGTCTTCAAGAGAGATGTAGAAGCGTGATTCACCGGGGTCTCCCTGTCGTCCGCTTCGACCGCGCAGCTGATTGTCGATACGCCTTGACTCGTGTCTCTCTGTTCCGATAATCTTGAGACCGCCGGCGGCCTTCGCCTCTTCGTCGAGCTTAATATCGGTACCACGGCCTGCCATATTCGTCGCGATCGTAACGGCTCCGTGCTGACCTGCCTGGGCGACAATCTCCGCTTCCATTTCATGGAACTTGGCATTCAATACGTTGTGCGGGATTCCCTCTCTGCGGAGCATCTTCGATACATCCTCAGAGACCTGGATCGTGATCGTGCCGACCAGAACAGGCTGTCCTTTCTCATGGGCTTCTTTGACCGATTCGACAACAGCCTTATACTTTTCCTTTTTTGTCTTATAGACTGCGTCCTGATGGTCTTTACGGATCACAGGCTTGTTTGTAGGGATCTCGATGACGTCCATCCCGTAGATCTCGCGGAACTCGCGCTCCTCGGTGAGGGCAGTACCGGTCATGCCGCACTTCTTGTCGAACTTATTAAAGAAGTTCTGGAATGTGATCGTTGCGAGCGTCTTACTCTCTTTTTTGACCTTGACATTTTCCTTGGCTTCGATCGCCTGATGCAGTCCGTCGCTGTAGCGTCTTCCGGGCATCACGCGGCCTGTGAACTCATCTACGATCAGCACCTGGTCGTCCTTGACGATATAGTCATGATCCCTGTGCATCAGATTGTTCGCTCTCAGAGCAAGGATAATGCAGTGCTGGATCTCGAGATTCTCCGGATCTGCGAGGTTGGGAATGTGGAAGAACTTCTCGACCTTGGAGACGCCTTCCGCCGTGAGATTGACCACCTTGTCCTTCTCGTTGACGATGAAATCACCGGTCTCTTCTCTCTCGACTCCCATGATCGCGTCGATCTTGGACAGGTCTTCCATATCCTCGCCGCGCTTCATCTGCTTGGCCAGAATATCGCAGGCCTCGTAGATCTTGGTGGACTTGCCGCTCTGACCGGAAATAATAAGAGGTGTGCGCGCCTCGTCGATCAGGACCGAGTCGACCTCGTCGATGATGGCGTAATGAAGTTCCCGAAGGACCAGGTTCTTCTTGTAGATCGCCATGTTGTCGCGCAGATAATCAAAACCGAGTTCATTGTTGGTAACATAGGTAATATCGCAGCCGTAAGCCTGCTGTCTCTCCTCGCTGCTCATGCTGTTGAGAACAACACCGACAGTGAGTCCCATAAACTGGTAGACCTGGCCCATCCATTCCGCGTCACGTTTGGCTAGGTAATCGTTGACAGTGACAACATGTACGCCTCTGCCTTCCAGGGCATTGAGGTATGCGGGCATGGTGGCCACCAAAGTCTTACCTTCACCTGTACGCATCTCCGCAATACGGCCCTGATGCAGGATAATGCCGCCGATCAGCTGTACTCTGAATGGCTCCATCCCCAGCGACCTTCTTGCTCCTTCTCTGACTGCCGCATAAGCTTCGGGAAGAAGATCGTCAAGTGTCTCCCCTTCCGCAAGTCTCTTTTTAAATTCTTCTGTCTTGCCTCTTAGCTGATCATCACTCAGTTCCAGCATCTGAGGGCGCAGATCTTCAATCCTTTTAACGAGAGGCTCGATCCGTCTGAGCTCTCTCTGACTGTGTGTGCCGAATAACATATCTGTAAACTTGGACATATTTATACTCCTGTTTCATATACCTCATGCGCATATTCTTTGAAATGATATCATAAATCATTTCAATGCGCTATTCCTCCGCAGCATTATTCACAGAGATTCCATAAGCGGTTCAGCGGGCCTGTGTGCCGAGCACTTTGTACAAAAGCCTGTAAAGCTCTGACGCCTCCTCAGGTTCGAGATTGACGCAGCTCGACATGGATCCCGGGATGCTCAGAGCCTCTTCCCGAAGTTTCCAGCCTTTCTCTGTAACAGTCACGATCAGATTCCGTTCATCTTCCTTCGAGCGCTTTCTCTCAAGATATCCCTTGTTCTCAAGCTTCTTGAGGACCGGTGTCAGCGTCCCGGAGTCGAGAAACAGAACAAGGCCGAGTTCTCTCACATTCATGCTCTCATTTTCCCAAAGCGCCATCATCGTAATGTATTGCGTATACGTAAGATCGAACCTGTCAAGAAACGGCTTATATTTCCTTATGATCTCCTTGGAGCAGGCGTAAAGCGGAAAGCACAGCTGGCTTTTCAGCTTCAGGCAATCGTATTTATCACTCATGGAACTGAATCCTCCATTTTATACATGGTTTCATTGCATCATGCAATCGAATTTATCACAATTTAATAGTGATTGCAACCGCCTCCGCCGCAATACGTGTTTTTTTCCTGTAACATGGTTGATGTTCGTTAAAAAAATTGACAGATCTTATCCCGCAAAAAAAAGAGAGGCAGCCTGATTGAGGAATGATTCCTCATCAGCTGCCTCGCCTTTATAATCTTTCTGTGTTATTTGAGTTCGCCCGCACTGTTGAAATAATAAGATCTGCCGTCAATCCACTGCTGTCCGGTAGCCATTGCGCCGGATGCCTTGAAATAATACCAAGTGTTGCCCTGCTTGAACCATCCGATCTTCATTGATCCGTCTGAATTCATATAATACCAGGTTCCGTTCACTCTGATCCATCCGGTCTTCATAGCTCCGCTGGCGCCAAAATAGTACCAGATGCTTCCCTGCTTGAACCAGCAGCCTGCTTTCATAGCGCCGCTTTCTTCAAGATAATACCACGCGCCGTCTTTTAACCAGCCGGTCTTCATCACACCGTTTTGCTCAAGATAATACCATTTGGTGCCGAGCTTGATCCAGCCGGTCTTCATGGCACCCGAGGATACGAAGTAGTACCAGTTTCCTCCGATCTTTTTCCAGCCGGTGACCATCTCGCCATTATCAGCCAGATAATACTTAGCTCCTTTGTAATCAATCCAGCCTGTCACGGCCTTTCCGTTGTTGTAATAGAACCACTTGCCGTTTTCCAGCGCCCATCCGGTGGCGCCGGTGGTGCCGGTGG
This sequence comes from uncultured Lachnospiraceae bacterium, assembly GCA_902781325.1. GTDB lineage: Bacteria > Bacillota > Clostridia > Lachnospirales > Lachnospiraceae > CAG-791. The sequence goes on along the minus strand of CACZJD010000074.1, from coordinate 4,313 downwards.
ATGTCGAAGCCGCAGTTGTTGTGGTTGTATTTCTCACGGTATCGACAACTGTAGGCGCTGAAGTCGCTGCAGATTTCCCTATATAATGTCCGTTAGCGTCAAAATCATGAATTTCCCCGTCAATGCTGACGACACCGGTAACCATAGCCCCGTTTGTGTCGAAATAGTATTTCTTGCTGTCAATAGTCTGCCATCCACGCTGAACGACGCCGTACTCATCAAGGTGATATTTTCCTCCGTCCACCTGAACCCAGCCGAACTGTTCCGCGCCGTCTGTGCCAAAATAGTGCTTTTTGTTCTTGATCGTGTAGAACCCTGTCACCATGACGCAGTCTTCAGGCCTGAAATAATACCATTTGCCGCCGATCTCCTCCCATTCGGTGCAGCCGTAGCCGCTGGAATTGAAATAGTAAGTATTTCCGCCGGTCTTCACCCAGCCTGTCTTCATCGCGCAGCTGGAAGGGTCGAAATAAAAGTAACTTGTACCGATCTTCTGCAGTCCCGTCAGCGCGTAGCCCCTGGCGTTGAAATAGTACCAGACATTATCGATCCTCTTCCAGCAGTTAGTAAGGTAAGTGCCATCGGCATACTCGTACCACCAGCCTACACTGTTCTTCTTCCAGTAGCCGCCCTCTGAAGATGTGGACGGAGCGGTTCCGGATTGGCGAAGCTGGATCGTGCCGGCTTTGCTGAAACTCCAATTGTTCCAGGTGGCATGATAGAGATCCTTGGTATGGGAGTCCAGGATCGCCGTTCCGCTGTTATTGCGGCCGACGCAGATCGTCGCATGGTCATAGGTTCCGTCGCCGTTCCAGTCGAAATAAATCGGATTACCGGCGAGAATATTCCCGTTATTGGCATTCATGAAAGAGCCGTACTGTTTGAAGTGAGCGATCTGCTTCATGACATTGATCCACGCCACACTGTGTTTATACCATACGGAATCCTGAGGAAATCCTCCGTTATAGAGACACTGGGAGACAAAGTTTGCACAGTCTCCGCCTCTTCCTTTGTAACTGTTATAAGAAGAATTATAGTTAATGCAGTACTTGTCCGCGTATGCAATGGCGTTGGACACATTATAGTTATATGTTCTGGCTGCGGTCGCCGCCATCATTTCCTGCTCTCCGTCATCTGAGATCACCCTAAGCGCGTCTGCGCTCCCGTTCTCAGCCTGCAGGGAGTACTCCACTTCATCCTGCATCCAGTCAAAATTCTGATCTGTATCATCGACAGAGGCGATCTTCCAGCTGCCGCTGCGGTCACAGTCCAGTTTAAGGGAAAAATTATAGCCGTATGCCGCTGCGTTAACTGCGGAGACATCGTCGGAAGCATAGCCGACTGTCATCCACTCGTAGATATCCAGATTCGCGGAACCGTTTTCCACGGTGCAGGCGTTGACTTTGATCCTGGGAACCATTGTGCGAATCTGATCCCCCGCGGGCATCACATAGGATGTATACTCTCCCTGCCTGTCCCATTCACTGATCACATTGCCGGAAAAGTCTTTGCCGTTTTTCTCAGCACCTGCAATATACCTGCTCTTGGCAGCCTCATAATACTTGAGATAACTGATCAGATTCTCTGCGTCCTCCCCCATCGCGGATGTGGCAGCTGAAAAATCTGATTTCATCATCTCTGCAGAGGCGATGATCTCTTCATCAGTGGCTGACATCGAATTGTCATATAGATTCCGGATCGACTCACCGAAGTTTCTTGCGCCTTCTGCCGCGCTCTCCGTGCGTCCGTCGCCTGCGCCCAGGTTGCTGAGAGCGGCAGCAGTATTTGCTTTGATCTCCGTCATTACCCCGGAGCCTGCGGGTGACATAAGCCCGGCGATCATACAGGATGTGAGAACTACAGTCAGAATTCTTTTCATAGTTAAACTCTCCCTTTCATATGTAACATTATTGTAATATATCAATTACATAAATGCAACATTTTGAGGGAGAGTTTTTAAGTTTTTGTTAATATTATTTAATTATTATTAATGCTGACAGATTGCGCTGTCACATTCCCAGTTTCTTCATCTCCTCCAGGATCTCCTCTTCCGCCTCTTTATTCGCTTCGAGTTCTTCAGGCGGCTCTTCTTCATCCTCCTCTTTTGCGGCAAGATAAGGCTCAAATTCCGGCAGGAGAAGCGTCGCAGCCAGCATTGCCTGAAGTCCGAATCCGCACATCACCCACAAAAAGGCGTAGAGCGGAAGGGATTGCAGATCTGAAAAGGTCAGTACAAAGGGGAAAATGTCAAAAAACAGGATCACCAGCGTTTTCCACGGCTTTTTCCCGAGAAAGTATAAAGAGTTTCGTATCAGATGCGGCAGGGAATCCTCAAAAACTGTCATAACAGGGATCAGGTATAAATACAAGATGACCGCAGCAGCGCCGATAGCGTACGCGCCGATCTTTAAATACCCCAGAGCGCCTCCGGCCGCATTGCAGATCCGGATATCCATGAGCACAAATGCGATCATAAGGACAAACAGGATCCAGGAGATCGTCGCCTGTTTGAAGTTTACCCTCAGCCCGGTCCAGAACTCCTTAAAGGGATTGACACCCCCCTCGCTCCTCAGAGTCCTGAACATAACATAATAAAGTGCCGAAAAGCCCGCCCCGATCGTAAAAAAGGGAATACTGAGAAGCACGAACATGATATTCGCGGCGATAATGATGCCGAGCTTCGTCATGAATCTGCCGAAGAAACTATCATTATCCAAAAAGCCCTGTACCAAATTATTCATTTCTGCCTCCCGATACTACAACAATACCCGCCAGATCACCGCATAGATCACGATCTCCAGAACTATTGCCGCCAGATAAGCGTACATGATCTTTCGCGGCGCATCGCCGGCAGTTGCAATATGCACAGCACCGTTGTCTTCCACATAATAGCGGATTCCCACCCTGCTTCCGGCCTGATACTGCGCCGCCTGCTCACGCGGGACAACGACTTCGGAACTTCTCTCTTCTCCGCCGATCTCATAGGAAAGGAGCACGTCAAGAGCCGGAGGTTCCTTTCTGCCCGAAGGCGTGTGCTCTCTGATCTGCTTTACAACCGCCTGTGTCTCTTCTTTATAGTTTTTTACGATCCGGTAATACTGAAGGAATCTGGACGCTGTATAGATCAGCGCCCAGAAAACCAGCACCAGCGTTATATAATAGAGCATACCGAAAGTCTCCTCCTATCTGATCTGCGGATCTTCAAACAGAAAATCCAGAAACAGTTCCACCGACTCGACGTTCCCAGACTGGGCGCCGATCCCGAGAGCGCAGGGCTCCGAATAGATCCCGTACTCACTCACAAGCCGGCTGTCGCTGATATCTATGCAGACAGGCACTTCTTTCCCGCCGTACTCTTCATCGAGCGGGACGGCATAGAGAAATCGGTCTCCGTATTTTGCCCGGATCGAAGAACACGCCTCAATGTTAAGATCAAGAAGTCTCCCCGTCTTTCCCAGTGCAGCCAGGGAATCCCGTCCCATTACGATCGCGTCCAGCGTCCCGCTGTCCGCATATGCGACAAAAGCTTCAAAATAGCTGTTTCCGGTAACGCCTTTGAGATAGTCAAAATAGGAAGCGGCATCGAATCTAACCGCTTTTTCTGTCAGGTCAAAATCTGCGTATTCGACGTAGTCCTCCCACAGCTTTGAGTGATCTCCGGCATCGGCATAGGTATTTGCAAAGACCATATAACACCAGTAATCCTTCAGAGTTGTCGTATACTGGCGGACAGCAAACGTTACAAACCAAATGCCCAGAACAATTCCTATGATCCAAAGTTTATAGTATTCCCATATGTAGCCGATCTTTTTTGATGTGCCGGGAATCCCCGAAATCTTTTCTCTCTCCGTCTTCCACCACTTGGAAAGGCGGTCCTTTCTTTTTGCCATATGGATCCCCCTGTAATCAACGATAAACCGACAAAAAATGAGCTGCATTATGCAGCTCATTATACACCAAAACAACAAACCTGTTCTTTACAGTTTTCCACCGGAAGTCGCGATACCTTCGACGAACTGTTTCTGGAAGATGATATAGATCACGATCATCGGTACTACTGCGAGAACCGCTGCGGCCATCATCTGCGGATAGTTGCTTCCGTACTGTCCCTGAGCCTTTGCAAGGCCGGCTGCAAGTGTCGTAGTCTGTACGCTGGAGCAGACGATCATGGGCCACATAAGATCCTTGAACGCAAACAGAGCGGTGAAGATGCCGAGCGATACCATAGATGATCTTGTGAGCGGCATCATGATCAGCAGGAACTTCTGTCCGATGTTGCAGCCGTCAATGCCGGCCGCCTCCTCCAGATCCTT
>CACZJD010000073.1 GCA_902781325.1 uncultured Lachnospiraceae bacterium | reverse complement strand
GCAGCCTTGACGACAGAACGGATTGCCTTAGCAATTCTGCCCTGTTTGCCAATGACTTTGCCCATGTCAGAAGGTGCGACATGAAGCTGGATCCGGATGCTCTTGCCCTCCTGCGTTTGCGTGACGACAACTTCATCGGGATGATCGACAAGCGCCTTGGCGATCAATTCAACTAATTCTCTCATATATATTCCTTCCGACTGTCAGGTCCGAACTATTTGATCAGTGCTTCCTGATCGTGATTATTTAAGGCCGGCCTGCTTGAACAGCTTCTTAACAACAGTAGTGGGCTGTGCGCCGTTGGAGATCCACTTCTTCGCTGCTTCCACATCAACCTTGACAACAGCGGGATCTGTGTTGGGATTGTAAGTGCCGATCTCCTCGATGGCTCTGCCGTTCCTGGGAGTGGAAGCCTCTGCTACCACGATTCTGTACATCGGAACCTTCTTCTCACCGATTCTCTTCAATCTGATCTTAACTGCCATGACTTTGATTTCCTCCTTAAGAAAATGTTTGCTTTTAAAATGCTGCGTCCTGCGGCAGATCACTGCCGAACGCGGGTATTTGAACAGAATAAATTCTGATTCATACTGTTTAATAACAGGTCAGAAGGGGAATCCTCCTCTTCCTCCCATGCCGCCCATTCCGCCGAAGCCGCCCATTCCGCCGAACGGATTGGCGTTTCTGCGTCTCTTGCCTTTCTTGCCGGCTCCGGACTGCTTCATCACCTTGGACATCTGGTTGAACTGTTTGATGAAGCGGTTTACATCGGCGATATCGTTGCCGGATCCCTTGGCGATCCTGAACTTTCTCTGAGGTGTAAGAAGCTTGGGATTTGCGCGTTCTTCCGGCGTCATGCTGAGCACGATCGCTTCCGTGCGCTTGAGCTGTTTCTCATCGATCATGTTGTCGATCTGGTCCTTGTTGATCCCCATGCCGGGGAGCATACCGAGAACGCTTGAGAGACCGCCCATCTTCCTCATCTGCTTGAGACTGTTGAGGTAGTCGTTGAAGTCAAACTTGCCCTTCTTGAGATGCGACACCATGTCGCGGCTCTCCTGCTCGTCCTGCTTGTCCAGGTTCTGCTGGGCTTTGTCAATGAGGGTCAGCACGTCGCCCATGCCCAGGATCCTGCCCGCCATTCGGTCGGGGTAGAACTGCTCGAGGTCGGAGAGTTTCTCGCCCATACCTACGTACAGAATGGGCTTTCCGGTCACCGCCTTGATCGACAGCGCCGCACCGCCTCGGGTGTCGCCGTCCATCTTGGAGAGGATCACGCCGTCTACGCCTACCTTCTCGTCAAAGGTCTTGGCGACGTTGACAGCTTCCTGACCTGTCATAGCGTCCACTACCAGGATGGTCTGGTGAACGGTCACAGCCTTCTTGATATCCTCAAGCTCCTGCATCATCTCCTCGTCGATCTGCAGACGTCCCGCAGTATCGAGGATGACAAGGTTCTCTTTGTTCTTATTAGCATGCTCGATGGCCGCCTTCGCTATGTCGGCCGGGTCATGCTTGTCTCCCATGGTGAAAACATCGACGCCCTGTTTCTCACCGTTGACCTGCAGCTGTTTGATAGCCGCGGGACGGTAGATGTCCAGCGCCACGAGCAGGGGCTTCTTGCCCTTCAGCTTGAACTTGCCCGCGATCTTGGCTGCGGTGGTAGTCTTACCTGCGCCCTGCAGACCGACCATCATAACGACTGTCATCTGCTTGCCGGGCTGCAGCTCAAGTTCTGTAGTCTCGCTTCCCATCAGCGAAGTCATCTCTTCGTTGACGATCTTGATGACCATCTGCGCGGGATTGAGACCGTTCATGACCTCTTCGCCGACCGCCCTTTCCTGAACGGAACTAACAAACTGTTTGACCACCTTGAAGTTGACGTCTGCTTCCAGCAGAGCCATTTTAACTTCGCGCATCGCGGCTTTGACGTCGCTCTCTGTGAGCTTGCCCTTTCCGCTGAGTTTTTTGAATATACTGTTTAGCTTATCTGTTAAGCTGTCAAATGCCATATAGACGATCCTCTGAAATCATGTACTATGTCAAAATGAGCCGGAGCAAAATACAAACGCCGTTCTTCTCAGGATTCCAGATCCGCGCGGATTTCTTCCGCAATTCCCAAAATAAGGGAGGACTGCGCCATTGGGATCTCGCCTGAGGAGGCGATCTCCTTCAGTCTTTCTGCGCATTCCCTGATCTTGCCGAAGCGGCGGATCATTCCGAGCTTGTTCTCGTATCCGCGCATGATCACTGTACATCTTCTCACCAGATCATGCACCGCCTGCTTGCTGACACCCTCGGTCTCAGCGACCTCATTCAATGATAAATTGTCATAGACGACCTGTTCATAGATCTTCTGCTGATGCCCTGTGAGAAGCGAGCCGTAGAAATCATATAAAAGGCCCTGTTCAACGATCTTTTCCATCACCTGCACTATATTACAGTCCAAGTCCTCAAGTGTCAAGTGTTTTTTCTTTACCCGATTATTAATCGCGCGCAGCGCGCCTACTCCGTCGATACACTCAGATCCAGCGCCACATCACCTTCTATGCCGTTCACTGTACCTTTCAGGCTGTACTGCCAGCACCTGAATTTATAGGGGAAATAGAGATAGTCTCCGTAGTCCGCGATCCACTTGTCGTACTCCTCAAGTTCCGCCATGTTCAGCAGCATGTTGAAGGCCGCCGTGTTCGCGTAAATGACGGGTTCATAACCCGCTTTCTTTATTTTGGCGCAGAATGCTCTGACGCCCTGGGTCCACTCCTCCCGGGTCTGTCCGCTGAGGGAACTGGAATGGTCGGGGATCTGCACGCGCACCGCCACCGGCGCGCCCATCTCCTTCTGGGTCATGCTCAGATTCGAGAGGACAAACTCCGCGATCTCCTCTGCCTCTTTTTCGCTGTCCGCGTCGAGGTCCACATAGCACCCGGTCCTGATCCCCACAGATTTGGCGCCGCTCATATTCTCCTGGAATCTCTCATCCTGTTCGAGCGCTCCTTCCGTATTTCTGGACGCGGCCCGGATCATCGCGAACGCGATCTGCTCCTCTGCCACTTTGGGCCAGTCGATCTCTCCGTTGAGGGAAGAGACGTCAATGCCTCTGTTCACAGTCACCCCTGTGTCCTCACCGATATACTCCATGGCTCCCTTTTCGCCCAGGGCGAAGTCCATCTCGGAGAACGGGTTTACCTGCAGGTTTCTGTCCACCGGGTAGAAATAGTACCGGCCTTCCCACATGACGACGAGATCTCCCGGAAAGAGATCCCTCAGCATCGAGATCGTGCTGTTGCCGGACTCAAAGGAGGACTGGATTTCAAGGAGGATCCTGTTGCGCTCCGACTGCGCAGCCCCGTATCTGATCTTCTCGATCTGGCTGTCGGTGTAGATGGTCCCTTCCGTTTGCCTTTCGCTTCTGAGTCTCTCGAGACGCACGAAAAGGATCACTGCCATCGTCAGGGACGCAACTGTGATCACGCACATAAAAAGGATGTTCAAAAAATAGAATACCCTTCTGTGATTCGGATTTGATTTTTCGGGTTCTCTGTTTTCCATTTAGATGCTCCGGGAATACTTGCAGGCCTTGCCGGGCCATATACCGCTTAAATACTCACCACTGCCTGATGGACCTTGTAGCCGTTATCTGAAAGTGCCTTGATGATCTGTTTCTTGTGATCTGTTCCGAAAGCTTCCAGCGTGATCCGCAGTTCCACCGCCGCGTTGCGGTTGATGGAGACGAACTGGTTGTGTTCCAGTTTGATGACATTTCCGTTTACACCGGCGATAATGCCGGAAACCTTGTGCAGTTCGCCCGGCTTGTCGGGGAGGCGCACAGAGATCGTAAAGATCCTGTCTCTCATGATCAGTCCCTGCTGCACGACGCTGGACATCGTGATGACGTCCATGTTGCCGCCGCTGAGGATGGATACCACTTTTTTGCCCCTGCATTTGATCTGTTTGAGGGCAGCTACTGTCAGAAGGCCGGAATTCTCGACGATCATCTTGTGGTTTTCCACCATGTCGAGGAAAGAGACCACCAGGTCTGAATCCGGGACAGTGATCACTTCGTCCAGATTCTTCTGCAAGTAAGGGAAGATCTGTGTGCCCGGTGTCTTCACGGCTGTGCCGTCCGCAATGGTGCTTACTTCAGGTAGCGTCACCACTTTCCCGGCTTCCAGAGAGGCCTTGAGGCACGCTGCGCCCTCCGGCTCAACCCCGATGACTTTAGTGCCGGGCTTGAGCATCTTGACCAGTGTGGAAACGCCGGCAGCAAGTCCGCCTCCCCCCACGGGGACCAGGATGATATCTACCAGAGGCAGATCCTTTATGATCTCCATGGCGATGGTTCCCTGACCGGTCGCGACATCAGGATCGTCAAAGGGATGGATGAAAGTATATCCGTGCTCCGCCGCCAGCTCCAGCGCGCGGGCGCACGCCTCGTCGTATACATCTCCATGGAGAACGACCTCTGCGCCCAGGGCTTTGGTCCTGTTCACTTTGATGAGCGGCGTAGTGGTCGGCATCACAATGACTGCCTTCGCGCCGAATCTCTTTGCCGCGTAAGCCACGCCCTGCGCATGATTGCCCGCGGATGCGGTGATCAGGCCCTTCGCCCTCTCCTCATCGCTCAGCGTGCTGATCTTATAGTAAGCGCCCCTCACTTTGTAGGCGCCGGTCCTCTGCCGGTTCTCAGGTTTTAAATAAACCTTTCCTCCCGTCCTCTCACTGAAATAATCCGAGTAGATCAGGCTGGTATCCAGTGTTACCTGACCCACCGCCTCGCAGGCTTCCTCGAATTTTTCCAGTGTCATTTTCTCTTTCAGTCCCATGTATAAGTCCTTTCGTAATCAGAGGCGTCTTTATACTCAACATGTCGGTGCTGAATATTTATCAGTAGAAAATCGCATCCACGAACTGGTCGGGGTTGAACTTCTGAAGGTCCTCGATCGCTTCTCCGACGCCGATGAACTTCACCGGGATCCCCAGTTCCGACTGTACTGCGATGGCGATGCCGCCCTTGGCGGTTCCGTCCATCTTGGTGAGGACTATGCCGGTCAGATTCGTGACACTGGCAAATTCCCTGGCCTGGAAGATCGCGTTCTGGCCCGTGGTGCCGTCCAGCACTACCCAGTTCTCCCTGAAGCACCCGGGATACTCTCTCGTAATGATCCTGTCGATCTTGCTCAGTTCCGCCATCAGGTTCTTCTTGTTGTGGAGACGGCCGGCAGTATCTATAAGAAGGATATCTGTCTTTCTCGCCTTAGCCGCCTGTACCGCGTCATAGACGACCGCCGCGGGGTCTGACCCCTCTGCGGCTCCGATGATGTCGACGCCGGCCCTTTTGGCCCACTCTGTGAGCTGTTCGTTTGCCGCCGCGCGGAAAGTGTCAGCGCTGGCGATCAGCACTTTTTTGCCCTGTTTGCGGTAATTGGCCGCAAGCTTTCCTACAGAAGTAGTCTTGCCGACTCCGTTTACGCCGATCACAAGGATCACCGCCGGTCCCTCCTCAAAAGCATAGGCGTCCTTACTCTGTTTCATTTTATTCCTGATCCCCAGGATCAGTTCCTGGCGGCAGTCAGGGCAGTACCTGATCCGCTCGTCCTTTACCTTCTGCCGGAGATCGTCCAGAAGTTCTTCCGTCGTCTGAACGCCGATGTCTCCCATGATCATCGTCTCTTCCAGTTCCTCGAGGAATTCCTCGCTGACCTTCTCATACCCGTAGGTGTTGAAAATGATGTCCATGTTGTCGGAGATATTCGCCTTAGTCTTGCTAAGTCCCTGTTTAAGCCTGTCAAATAAGCCCATATTCACCTCTTATTCATTGACTTCTGATTATAAATATCCCGCCGCGTCCTGCGCGGGATCATGAGACAAGATCCTTCTCATCGATCAGGTCCACACTTACAAGGGCTGAGACACCCTTTTCCTGCATTGTGATCCCGTACAGACGATCCGCCTCCTGCATCGTGCCTCTTCTGTGAGTGATCACGATAAACTGCGTATACTCTGTGAGCCTGTGCAGGTAATCCGCAAACCTGTCCACGTTGCTCTCGTCCAGTGCCGCTTCGATCTCATCGAGCAGGCAGAAGGGCGAAGGCTTCAGGTTCTGGATCGCGAACAAAAGAGCGATCGCCGTGAGCGCCTTCTCACCGCCGGACAGGGCGTTCATATTCTGCAGCTTTTTCCCCGGCGGCTGCGCGATAACGCGGACGCCTGCCTCCAGAATGTCCCTGTCTTCCATCAGTTCAAGGCGGCCCTTTCCGCCTCCGAACATGAGCTTGAAGACTTTGTCAAACTCCTCCTGGATCCTGCTGAACTGCTCCTGGAACTGCTTTCTCATGGAAGCGTCCAGTTCCGCAATGATCTTCTCCAGGCTATCTGCTGCCTCCGTGAGATCGTCGTGCTGGGTCTTGAGGAAAGTATACCTCTCCATCAGTTCCCGGTACTCCTCGATCGCGTCCACATTGACGCTGCCGAGCGCCTTGATCCTGGCCTTGATCTCCGCGATCTCCTTTTTAAGCTGCGCAATGTCGCAGAGCTGTTCATCCCGAAGTTTCACTGCGTCGCTGAGGGTGATCTCATATTCGTTCCACATATAGGTGACGCGGTTGTCCACTTCCTCCTGCAGGCGCTCCCTGCGGTTATGCAGCCTTACGTCCTCCTTGTCGAGAGCATGGATCTGCTCGGACAGCGAATCCTTCTCGGCGAGCTGCCTCTGCATCGCCTCTCTGAGTCTGTCTCTCTCCTGATTTTTTTCCTCCAGGGCCCGGCGGCCGCCGTCCTGCGCGTCCTCCGATCCTGTGAGCTGTTCTCTGAGGCCGCGGATCCTCTCTGTTCCGCTCTCGATCACGGCGTCTCCGCGTGCGATCGCTGTATCGATCTCCTCGAGTTCTCTGCCGCGTCTTACCAGATCCTCCTGAACGCGCTCCAGATCTTTTTGTTCAAAAGACTGCTGCTGCAGAGTCTTCTCGATCTCCGTGTCCCACTTGGACAGGATCTGGGTCTGGACTCCCTCCTCTTTCCGGAGCTGTTCCAGTTTCTTTTCCAGTTCGCTGACAGCCGCGTTCATCTTCTCTTCGCCGTCCGCCGAAGAGGCCAGCCTCTGCTCGGCGTCTGAGCGTTCCGCTTCAAGTTCTTTCCTCTGCTGTTCGATCAGTTCGCGCTCTCTGGCCATCTCTTCCGCGCTGCCGGCCGCCTCTTTTTTCTTCTCCTGCTGGCTGGCAATGCTCATTCTGACCGTGTTCTGCTTCAGAAACGCTTCCTGCTGCGCCTGGCGGTTTTCTTCCAGTTCCGTCCTCAGGTTTGTCCTCTCGGATTTTATATCTTCGATGGCCTGCTCATGCTGCTGCGTCTCTTTGGCCGCTTCCCTGACTTTCTCCTGCAGTTCCGCCATTTCACGGCGTCTTCCCAGAAGATTGCTGCTGTTTTTATATGCGCCGCCGCTGATGGCGCCTCCGGGCATGAACAGTTCGCCCTCCAGAGTCACCATTCGCACGGAATGTCCGTATTTTTTGTTCACCGCCGCGGCGTGGTCGAACCTGTCCACGATCACGATCCTTCCAAGAAGGGAGGCCGCTACAGGGCGGTACCTGTCATCGCAGCGCACAAGACTGTCCGCAAGGCCGATCACGCCCGGCTCCTGCAGCACTTTCGTATTTTTAAATTCCTGGGGTCTGCCCAGATCGTTAAGGGGGAGAAAAGTGGCTCTCCCTGCCTTTTCCCTCTTGAGCAGTTCGATCATGCGTCTCGCGGTATCCGCGTCTTCCGTCACGATATTCTGGATATTTCCGCCCAGCGCCACCTCGATGGCCGTCTCATATTTTTTGTCTGTCTTGAGAAGATCCGCAACTACGCCGATGACGCCCTTTTCCGCCGCCCGGTTCTGCATGACCTTCCTTACGCTGCCTCCGAATCCCTCGTACCTCTCGGTCAGGTTGACCAGCGCGTCCAGGCGGGATTTTTCCTGGTGGAATCTAAGCTGACTGGCGCGCAGCTGCTCGTCCTCGTCTCCCAGTCTCTTCTTCATGCCGGAGATGGTTGACTCTATCTCCTTCTGGCGCGCCTGCAGCGCTTTTACAGACTCCGTGATCTCTCTGAACTGTCTGCGCAGGTCTTCAATGATCTGCGTCTGTTCGGTCTCGCTCGACTGTGCCTGCTCAATGCCTGCTGACAGTTCCTGTCTTCTCCTCTCGTTTTCTTCCTGCCGGGCGCTGAGACTGGCTATGCTGGATTTGATCGTCGCGCGCTCGCTGAGGATCCGAAGGATCTCACTCTTGCCGAGATCCACCTGTCTTGAGTAGCGGATGATCTGATCGGCGCATCCCGATGCGCTCTCTCTGGCCTTGGTCTGCTCTCTTCGCAGCTGTTCAAGGCTGCTGTCGATCCCGCTTTTCCTCTCGAGGATCTCTTTCTCTTCTTTCCGGTCTCTCTCTATTTCGGCAGATACGGATTCTCTCCTGGTCCTGAAGTGCTCCGCGTTTCCCGATGCGGCCCGGACCTGCTCCTCTATGACCTTGATCTCGCCCTCGATCTTCTCTCTGACGACGCTGGCATTCGTGATCCTGTTACGGATCTGCTCGATCTCGCCTTCAAGCTCGCCCAGCTTCAACTGACCGGCTTCATATTCCTGTCCGTTCCTCTCGTAAAGATCACGGGCTTCTTTGAGATCCCTCTCAATTGTCTCTTCGTTCTCTTTTACCGCTTCCAGCTCAGCCAGGTTCTTCTGGTTCTCCAGAAGGAAAAGATTGACATCCCTTGCTTTCAGGGCGTCTCTCTCCTTGAAGAATACCTTGGCTTTCTCCGACTGTCTTTCCAGCGTAGGGATCTGCTTCTCCAGCTCAGCCAGGATATCGTTGATTCTGACCAGATTCTCCTTCTCGCTGGCCAGCTTCTTCAGGGTCATATCCTTGCGCCTCTTGAACTTGACGATTCCCACCGCCTCGTCGAAGAGTTCCCTGCGGTCCTCGGGCTTGTCGCTGAGGATCTTGTCGATCTGCCCCTGTCCTATGATGGAGTAGCCTTCTTTGCCGATCCCGGTGTCATAAAATAGTTCGTGAATATCTCTGAGCCGGCATGACGCTCCGTTCATCAGATACTCAGTCTCACCGCTTCTGTAGATCCTTCTCGCTACGGTGACTTCCTTGTAGTCCGTGGGAAGTTTGTGGTCGGAATTGTCCAGTGTGATCGCTACGTAAGCATATCCCATGGGCTTTCTCGATTCCGTGCCGGCAAATATGACGTCCTGCATGGAGGAGCCGCGCAGCTGCTTGACCCTCTGCTCGCCCAGCACCCAGCGGACAGCGTCCGCCACATTGCTCTTTCCGCTGCCGTTGGGTCCTACGATTCCCGTGATCCCGTTATGAAAGTCAAATCTGATCTTGTTGGCAAAAGATTTAAAGCCTTGGATCTCGATACATTTTAAATACATTTATACTTATTCCCTGGTTATCAGTTTTTCATCTTGCTGCCCCGGATCTTCCTGATCCCGGCATAGGCCGCCTGCTGCTCCGCCGCTTTCTTGGAGCGGCCCTCGCCGGTGCCGATCAGTGTGTCTCCCACATAAACGCCGGTCGTATACAGCTTCATGTGTTCGGGACCGCTCTCTGAAAGGAGCTCATAGCGAATTGTCTCTCCACGCCCCTGTGCCCATTCCTGAAGCATCGATTTGGAATCATAAAAGAACACTCTGTCTCTGTCCGACAGAATAAACTGCATGATAAAACGACGCGGAGGCTCCACCTCCCCGCAGTCCAGATACATAGCCCCGATCACCGCTTCCACTACATCGCACAGGATAGACTCCTTGTCTCTCCCTCCGCTTACCTCCTCGCCCTTTCCAAGGCGCAGGAAATCCGGAATACCGAGGGTCCTGGCGCAGTCCGCCAGAGACGGCTCGCAGACGAGACTGGCCCGCAGTTTCGTCAGCTCTCCCTCTCTTTTATCGGGGTATTCATTATACAGAAAAGCGCTGGAGACCATCTCAAGAACAGCATCTCCGAGGAACTCCAGCCTTTCGTAATCCTTATAACGGTGTATTTTCTGCTCATTGGCAAAGGACGTATGGGTCAG
>CACZJD010000072.1 GCA_902781325.1 uncultured Lachnospiraceae bacterium | reverse complement strand
TCTCGACCTCGCGAGCGGCGATTCCGAGCACATCATCGACTACATTTATCACTACCAGTACTGCCTGAATATCAGTTACAACGAGGAAGGAACGCCGGGACTCGGTTCTGCAATCTTCCTGCACTGTTTTGGCCCTGCGAAGCCGTTTACCGGAGGCTGCGTCGCCATTCCGGAGGACCACATGAAATATGTCATGCAGCACGTTGACGAGAACACGGCTGTCGTGATCGACACCTATGAGGCGCTGTCCGGCGGCGCTGACTGGCCCGGCAGCACCTGGCCGCTGGAAAGATAAGTTGAAAATAACGGCCCGGTAATACTTGGCCGGGAACAACACGACCTCTGGGGTAGTTTGTAGACAGATGTGGAATAATCACCACATATCAACAAACTACCCCAGAGGTCGCTTTATTCTAGTATAATGTGTGAGAAGGAGATATATTATGAAAAACCTGAATAAAACACTACTCATCCTGCTGTGCGCAGGCAGCATCGCCCTGGCAGGATGCGGGAATTCTGCCGGTGTTTCAAAAGACAGCACGGCGGCAAAAGACAGCAAAGCGGCCATTGAAACAGTAGCCGAGGAAAAGGCCGACTCAGCGGCACCTGAAACTGCCGGCACTGGCGAAGCCGGTGATAGTGAGACTGCTAAAGCAGATGCCTCAGACTCCAGCGAAAGCTCGATCCTCATGGCAGATGCCACGGTCAGCTATCTCGGCCCGGCCGGGACATATACAGAAGAGGCGGCTATGTTCTTCTTCCCGGAAGCAAAGACTATGATGCCAAAGGGAACTGTGGACGAAGCAATCGCCGATGTCATGAACGGAACAGCGGACTACGCAGTGATTCCGCAGGAGAATACGCTTGGCGGTGCGGTGACAAACTATGTGGATGCGCTGATCAAGCAAAATGACGCTTTTGTGATTGGGGAGGTCATCCTCCCGATCAGCCAGACGCTGATGGGAGTGCCCGGAGCCGCGATCGAAGATATCAAGACAGTCTGTTCCCACGCGCAGGGAATCAAGCAGAGCGAGACATGGCGCAAGGAGCATCTTCCGGACGCGGTCACAGAAGAGAAGGCGAGCACTGCAGCAGCAGCTGAATATGTCGCCGAGCAGCAGGATAAGTCCATAGCCGCAATCGCAGCGCCTGGGGCGGCAGCGCTTTATGGGCTCGATGTTTTGGCAGAGAATGTGCAGATCACAGATGCCAACAAAACGCGGTTCTATGTTCTTTCGGCAAAAGAGCCCCAAGGCGAAGAGTTCCCGCGGGCGGTCTTTGTGGCGGCCTGCAAGGCCAGCCGCATCGATGACATCATCGTCGAGATCCATGATTCCGGTGTCGAGCTCGTGACACTTCACGACCGGCCCGAGGGAAGCGAGCTGGGCTCCTATTATTATGTGATCGAAGTGGAGAGCGAAGGCGGGATCACACAGGAGCAGCTCGACAGGATCAGCGGTATCGAGGAAGTCAGGCTGGTCGGAAAATTCCGGTCGGTTGAGAAAAAGTGACCTCTGGGGTAGTTTGTCCTCATGTGTGAAAAAAGACCTCTGAGGTGGTTTGCACTTCTCAGAAAGGAAGACCAAATGAGTGAAGCTTTTGTAAGAATCGATCTCCACGGCCTGCGGCAGGAAGAAGCGATGAAAGTTATCGACAAGGCTCTGGCATCTGCAGGCCCGACGACCTATCAGCTGCAGCTGATTCACGGGTATAATCGCGGCACCAGTCTGCGGTCAATGATCTATGATTGGTACCGATACGAGCCAAAGGTGAAGCGGATCATTCCGGGCGACAATCCGGGGATCACTGTGCTGGTGTTGAAGGAACTATATTAGAGATGGGCATATGAAATCTCAGAATAAATGAGTTGGTTCCGACGAAGTGCTGTTATATTGAAGTTTTAGTGGGGTCAATTCCACTAAGAACTCGATTTCCATGTCTTTTGTAAGGGAAAAAGTCAGCCGATCTTCCGACGAAGGCCAAGAAACAAAGTTTCTTAGTGTAGTTGGGTCGGCGAAGCCTTCCGACGAAAGTCAGGAAACAAAGCTTCTTAGTGTAGTCGGATCGGCGAAGCCTTCCGACGAAAGCCAAGAAACAAAGCTTCTTAGTGTAATCGGGTCGGCGAAGCCTTCCGACGAAGGCCAGGAAACAAAGTTACTTAGTGTAGTCGAGTCGGCGTAGCCTTCCGACGAAAGCCAAGAAATAAAGCTTCTTAGTGTAGTCTGGGGACAAATTACCCCAGAGGTCGTTTGCCCGAAAAATCATATTGAGGAGGCCAGACTATGAACAACACACAGAAAATAGCCGTAGTAACCGGCGGCGCGCACGGTATCGGCAAATGCATCGCTGAAGAATTCCGCAAACAAGGCGTAAAGATTTATGTGATCGATAAGGCGGCGGGAGACCACTATGTGGGAGACCTTTCCGATAAGTCAGTCCTGGAAGCTTTCGCAGAGACGGTGATCCGCGAATCCGGCGGCATTGACTATCTCATCAACAATGCACTGCCGCTGATGAAGGGAATCGACGAGTGCAGTTATGAAGAGTTCCAGTATGCGCTAAGTGTTGGCGTCACCGCGCCGTTCTATCTGGCCAAGCTGTTTGCGCCGCATTTCCGGGAAGGCGCCTGCATTATCAATATTTCGTCCTCCCGAGACAGGATGAGCCAGCCGCAGACAGAGAGCTACACCGCCGCCAAAGGCGGCATCGCCGCGCTGACACATGCGCTGGCGGTCAGTTTTGCCGGAAAGGTGCGGGTGAATTCCATTTCACCCGGATGGATTGACACAGACTACACGGTTTACGAAGGACCGGACGCACTGCAGCAGCCTGCCGGTCGGGTCGGAAATCCGATGGACATCGCCAATATGGTGTTGTTCTTGTGTTCTGACAAGGCAGGCTTCATCACCGGAGAGAATATCTGCATTGACGGCGGGATGACAAAGCTGATGATCTACCATGATGATCACGGCTGGACTTACAAGCCGGAAGGGTGAGCATTATGAGCCTTTACGCGATCGGTGACTTGCACCTGCACTACCAATCCGTGCTGAAAGCACCGGGGCAGTTGCACGGCCGGGTATGGAAAAACCACGAAGAGAAGTTCCGCAAGAACTGTGCCAAAACAGTGACCCCGGAGGACACTTTGGTCCTTGTTGGCGATCACAGCTGGGGCAAAAATCTGTCGGAATGTGAGCGGGACCTTCAATACATACGAGAGCTGCCCGGCCGCAAGATTTTGACACGCGGCAATCATGATATGTTCTGGGACGTGAAGAAGACGGGCATGCTCAATGAGCTGTACAAGCCTGAGTTGACTTTCGTTCAGGATAGCTACGACTCCTACCAAGATTACGCTATTGTCGCAACGAAGGGGTTTACTTTTGAGGGACCATTCTACATCGACCGGCGCGGCAGAATTGTGGGGTGGGATGAAGAAGAGGAGGAGCACGCCAGGAAGTTGGTGGCCAGAGAACTGGTTCGGCTCCGGAAATCTTTTGACCTGGCGAAGGCTGATGGATATCGCAAGTTCATCATGTTCCTGCATTATCCGCCCACCAGCATCCTGGAAGAGAGAAGCGGATTCACGGACATGGCGGAGGAATA
Organism: uncultured Lachnospiraceae bacterium; assembly: GCA_902781325.1. Classification (GTDB taxonomy): domain Bacteria; phylum Bacillota; class Clostridia; order Lachnospirales; family Lachnospiraceae; genus CAG-791. The sequence goes on along the minus strand of CACZJD010000072.1, from coordinate 13,583 downwards.
CGGCGCCGAGCAGGTCATCTACGCTCACAGCCATGGAGAGAGCAGGTTTCACGATAGCATCCACGGCGAATACCGGGGAAGAGAGTACCACCTGGTGTCCGGCGATTACCTTCGCTGGAAGCCGCTGAAGATATTGGAGTGACCTCTGTATTGGAGTGACCTCTGGGGTAGTTTGTCCACATGTGGGGACAAACTACCCCAGAGGTCGTTTGTGGTGTAAAATAGAGACAGATCCCAAAAGCAAAAATGGCGATGGCCTATATAAGATCGAGAGCAAGGAAACCGAAATGATTCCGGTTGTTTCAGGTGAACCTGATTTCAGAACGAGGTAAACGAGAGTATGCAAAGAATTCTTACAGAATTGGAGCAAAAGATTCAGGAATGCCTGCGCACATACCTTCCGGAGGTGAAGACATCAGAGCTGGAAGATAATGGCACAGTCTACTATATGAACGGCAAAAACGGGACAGAGTTCGACTGGCACGTCAACGACAGGCTTTCCGACTTCATGGTGTTCTATGATGACGAGGACAAGCTCGGTGCTGTGAAAGCGTCTCTGTACCGTGACGGAGGATTGCTTATTTACGTGTACGGTGATCAAGGCAGAAGTATCAGGCAGGAGATAAAGGATCTATATTTTGACGTGACTGAGGAGGAGATGTTGAAGCTTGCCGTGCAGCTCAGGAACGCCGCTGATGATAAAAGAGTGTGGGACGCCGCGATACGGGAGATCGATACGGATACAGAGCCTGAACGGGATGAGGTGGAGAGATTTGTCTCCAACGATCATTATTACGGAGCGATCAGGCGCAGGAAGGACCTTCTTAGAAAAAACGCGTATGTGTCGCGGAAGATTGCCGACGAGGGCTGGATCGTGGGCTACATGTGCCGCGAGGAGGCTTTGAACGAGAATGACAGCGGGTGGTCTTTTGTCGCCGGGAACGAAGATGACGTGTATATTAACGACTACAAAAATATTGTTCTAATGCCGGTCGGGGCGGTGTATCAGCGGGATCCGGCCATTTTCCCGCATGTAGACAGCCCGGTCGGAGCGAGGTTTGTCAGGGTTACTGCCGACAAGTTTGAGCCGGACGAAGAGGGCGTAGAGATCTTTATGGAACAGAAGAGACCTCTGGGGTAGTTTGTCCCCAGCTGTGGAAAAACGGGAAATAATATGGGAAAATTCAGAGATTTATTTACGGCGAATGATATGACGGTTGGGACGCCGTGGAAGAGTATAGCGCGGTTTGCTTTTCCGATGCTGATCGGGAACTTCGCACAGCAGCTCTACAATACGGTCGACGCGGTCGTTGTGGGCCGCAGCAAGTGGGGCTACACTGCGCTGGCGTCGGTCGGCAACGCGCTGCCGATCCTTAATCTGCTGCTGGCGCTGTTCGTAGGAATTGCTACCGGTGCCGGTATTCTTGTCGCGCAGTTTTTTGGGGCAAAAGATAGAACGAGCCTGGAGAAGACGATAGGAAACTGTATCTTCATTTCCTTTGCGGCAGGTTTGGTAATCATGATCGGGGGGCCTCTTTTGACAACGCCCATGCTCCGTGCGATGAATACGCTGCCGGAAATGTTTGACGCCTGCAGAGACTACCTGAATATCTTCTTCTGGGGCATTTTCGGATTCATGTTTTACAATATTTTCGCCGGGATCCTGCGAGGGCTGGGAGATTCATTCTCAGCCTTGCTATTCCTCATTATCTGTGCCGGACTCAATGTGGTCGGTGACCTGCTGCTGGTTGGAAAAATGGGCGTCGCAGGGGTCGCGCTGGCGACGGTGATCGCGCAGATGATTTCGGCTATACTTTGCCTTATTAAGCTGATGGGGATGACGGATATTTTTACACTGCGGGGGGAGTATATCAAGCCGGATGCGGGGTATCTGCGCAGCATTATCCGGCTCGGCGTGCCGTCGGGCATCACGCAGGCGATCATGAGCGCCAGCATGCTGATCGTGCAGGCGCTGGTCAACAGTTTCGGCGACGCGATGCTGGTCGCGGCCAACGTGATGGTCATGCGGGTGGACGGCTATGCGATGCTGCCGAATTTCAGCTTCGGGCAGGCCATGGGCACCTACGCGGGGCAGAACGTCGGCGCGGGCAGACTCGACCGCCTGAAGCCCGGAACCCGGCAGGGAACAGCTATGACAGTGCTGACAGCACTCGTTCTTGTGCCCGTTATTATCTGGTTCGGGCCGGCGCTGATGGACCTCTTTGCACCCGGAAATACGGAGCTCATTAACCTGGCGATGGGAATGATGTACATTCTGGCGGTGGGATACATCGCTGTCGGCGTCACGCAGAGCCTGCAAGGAGTGATCCGCGGCGCGGGTGACACGACTTCGCCGATGTGGATCACAATCTTCACTACAGTTTTCCTGCGCATTCCGCTGGCATACGGCCTCGTCGCGCTGACCAGATCGATGGGAACGCCGGTGCTCACCCAGGAGAAAATGATTTTCGTCTCGCTTCTCAGCGTGTGGGTCATGGGCGCTGTGATCACGACGGTTGTCTACTTCCACGGCGGGTGGAGGAAGAAGATTCCGACTTTCGGAGGGCAGGAGCAGTAAAAGCGACCTCTGGGGTAGTTTGTCGTAAAGCGACCTCTGGGGTAGTTTGTCCCCAGGTGTGGAGGAACGTGATTAATATGAAATATTTAATCCCTATCATGCTATCGTTGTTCGTTCTGGCGGCGTGCAGTTCCGGAGGCGGAGAGATGAATGCAGTGACTGGCCAAAACATTGCCGGTGATAGTTCGACCGGCATATCCGCGACTGATGCATCTACGGTTGACGCGCCAATGGATGGTTCAGGCACCACAGGAGCAAATGTAGTCGAGTAGCCCAGCCCGGAAAAAGCTGTCCTGTCCTTTTCCTCTTTTGACGGAGGAGGACACGAGTACAGCGTAGAGATCGAAGACCCGGAAATCCTGACTTATACAAGCAAGCGGGACTATGGAGCAGAGCGAGATGAACTGGAAACAGGATCTCCGTACTGGATGATCTTCACCTTTACGGGGGTGAAGCCCGGGACCACGACAGTGTCGGTATACGGTCGTTCTCCGATCATTGAAAACAATGACTCGATCTACACAGCAGTCGTCGATGAAAATCTGAACGTGACGCTGAAGTCGGTGAGAAAGATTTCAACCTTCTTCATGTACAGGGACGCAGACATTGACTACAATACATATTCTGTCTCTTATGGTCAGGACGGGTATCATGTGTCGGTCAATTACGAGGAAGAGCAGAAGATTGACGAAGAATCAGTTGATGCGCTGGTAGCTGTCATTGATGAGTATGGTGTTGAGCGGTGGAATGGTTTCAGCGAGTCTGAGCGCCATGGGCCGGTCGAAGAGAGCTTCTTGCTGGAGGCCAGGCTGACAGATGGCACATATATTTGGGCACGGGGTGATAACGTGTTTCCGGAGAATTATGAGCCGGCTATTAATAAGATGCAGGAAATTCTGGACAATGCGAAGATATGGTAGAGAAGAGGGCAGAGGTCGATTTGTTGTGTTGGAGGAATATCAGAATGAAAGCTCCGGGCTGGATCATTACGATCGCGATCAGCATCCTTATGGCTGCAGTGCTGGAACTGAATAAGAATACTTTATTTGGCTGGCTCTTGCTGGTGATTGCGCTGGCCGGGATGGCTGTGATCAGCAGGAAATATATGGGCACCTGGAGCTGGTGGAAAAAGGCGCTCAGCATCGCGGCGTATATGGCGGTGTGCGTCGGCATCGTTTTCATCACCTGGCCGCCGGTCAAAAGGGTCCCGGCAGCAGACACTGCGAATCCGCCCAGGACAGAGGTATACTCCACAGCTTATGGCGATGTGAGGGGCGTTGTCCTTGGCAGCGGAGTGGAGCTCTTTGCCGGAATTCCTTACGCTGCGCCGCCGGTTGACGAGCTGCGCTGGAAGAAACCGCAGGACCCCGAGCCGTGGGAGAACGTCCTTGAGTGCGATACTTTTGCGCCGATGTCCATGCAGGTGCAGAACCTGCCGATCTACAATTCTTTGGCACAGATCGTTGGGTACCATGACTACCGGATTTCGCTGAATGACAATTACCGCGAGGCCAATTCGGAGGACAGCCTTTATCTCAACATTTGGAAGCCGGCGGGCCGCGTGGAGAAGGCGCCGGTGGCCGTCTACATCCACGGCGGCTCGCTGCAGACTGGGCAGCCCTGGTATCAGGATTACAGCGGCGAGGGCTATGCCCGGGACGGCGTCATCTGCGTCAACATGGGCTACCGCCTCGGCGTTTTCGGCTTCCTGGCGACTGAGGAAATGATGGAAGAAGAGGGTACGGCCGGCAACTTCGGCTTGCTCGACCAGATCAAGGCGCTGGAATAGGTCCGCCAAAACATAGCCAACTTCGGCGGTGATCCCGACACCATAACATTGATCGGAGAGTCGGCCGGCGCCGTATGTGTGGACGCCCTGTGCGTCTCGCCGCTGGCTTCCGGCCTGTTCAGGCGGGCGATCCTGGAGAGTTCCACGATCTCTTCCACAGAACCTCCGCATTCATACCGGCTTTTTGACGAAGCACTGTCCTCGGGTGAGGATCTGATGGAAAGGTATAATTGCGCAACACTGGAAGAACTCAGGAAAATCCCCGCGCAGACGCTGGTAGGAGAGCAGGAGACGCAGCATCATGTGACGATTGACGGATATGTCCTGCCGGATACGCCCTACGCCCTCAGGAAGCAAGGCGTCCACAATGAGGAAGCGGTCATTCACGGCTATAATGCCGAGGAGAGCGGTCCTTTCATCCTCTTCTCCCATGCAAACCTCTCGAACTACGAAGAAAAAGTACGCAGATGGGCGGGAGAGTATGCGGACGATATTTTGGCACTGTATGATCCGTCCACGGATGAAGAGGCGGATCGGTATTGGGCGAAGATTTATGGCGCGATCTTCTTCAATTACTCTCACTATTGCCTGAACCGCCTGGAGCAGGAGAATGGTGTGCCGTCGTGGGAGTACTTGTTCACGAAGGACAACGGGCGGCTTGGCAGCTGGCACAGCGGCGAGATGGTCTACACCTTCGGCGTGATTCCTGCTGATTCGAAGCTCTACACCGAAAAAGACAGGAAACTTTCAGAAATGATGCACGGTTATTTGGTGAACTTTGTTAAGAATGGGGACCCGAATGGTGGTGCGCTTTCCGGCTTCGACCAGTCGCCGGATTCCTCAAAAGTTATGGAGTTCGGTGTTATTACAGGCATGATCGAGGAGCCGGACCTGGCGCTGTATGAGGTGCTAGATAGGATGTATGGGTGGTGAAAGCGGCCACCGACCTCTGGGGTAGTTTGTCCCCAGATGTGGAAAAACTACCCCAGAGGTCATTTGTTCTAGAGGTCATTTGTTCTAATTGGTGCCGCCAGCCAACGGCGGCGAAAGGAGATTAGTATGAGAATTCTTGTAACCGGCCCCCGCGGATTTGTCGGGGCGCGCGTCATGGACGAACTTGGCCGGGACGCAATCCCTGCGCCGTCTCTTCGAGCAGTTGATGAGGAAAGCATCAGGCGCATGGTGGATGAAGCGCAGCCGGATTTGATCATCCACACAGCGGCCATGTCGGATATTCCAACTTGCGAGAATGATCCGGACGGATCATATTACGCCAACGTAAAGGTTCCCGTCTGGCTTGCCCGCACAGGGATCAAGTGCGTCATGTTCAGCACCGACCAGGTCTACAGCGGATGTGCCGGTGAGGGTCCTTACGCCGAAGAGGAGACGACGCCTTCCAACCTCTATTCCCGCCACAAACTGGAGATGGAGCAGCGCACGCTGGACATCAATCCGGACACAGTCCATCTGCGCGCGACCTGGATGTACGACATGCCAAAATATGGCGTCCCCAACCGCGGCAACTTCCTCGTCAATATGCTGCGCCAGTCAGATATTTCTTTTTCCTCCACACAGCACCGCGCCGTTACTTACGTGCGGGAAGTGTCAGGCTGGATCCGGCAGGCGGGCCTTCTTCCCGGCGGCGCCTACAATTACGGCAGCGAGAACACCCTTACCATGCTCGAGACCGCGGAGTGGCTCAAGGCCAGATTAAATCTTCCCGTAAGGCTTCAGGACGTCGGTCCCCGCCATCACCTTTGGATGGATTGCTCGAAGATCAAAAAGAATGGGATTAATTTCTGCAGTACAATTGACGGACTGCAGAAGTGCATATCAGATTACGCGCTGTAAAAGAGACCTCTGGGGTAGTTTGTCCCCAGATGTGGAAAAAGACCTCTGAAGAGACCTCTGGGGTAGTTTGTGGACAGGTGTCTACAAACTACCCCAGAGGTCGGTTTATTTAATGCGTTGCCAAGTTCAGGTTTTCCCGTATGTATTAATAGAACGAGTCTTCATTCATGACCACCGTTCAGCGCTTTATACTACAGGTTTAATGACAAAGCGAACCGTATATGATACTGTAAACTCAAAAAAACAAGAGGTCCGGAAAGGAAAGGCTATGCTGCAGACACATGCAAACAGAATGAATAACACATATCGCCTGTTTGATCTTCAGGGAACAACTATGCTTACCGCCAAAGAAGCGGCATGGCTTATTAATGTATGCCTTCATAAGACCGGATCAAGTGGATGTCTGGGACCGGGTGCCTCCCCGCGAGCCTTGGAATAACCAGACAGATTACAGTAATTAATGCTGAGACTGTCGCTTGTCCGAAAAGACAGGCGGCATTTTTGTTTTTAGGTCTGTGGTGTAAACGGATAACATAGTGGTCTCCAAAACCTCAGATTTCGGATCATACCCGAACGGACCTGTTTTTGCTTTGATGATGTAATGGTGAGCATACTTGTCTGCCAGGCATGGCGTGCGGGTTCGAATCCCGTTCAGATCTTTCCGGTCAGCTGTAAGGCTGACCGCTGTGGGAACATAGCTTTAGCGGCAGAGCTGTCGGCTGTTAACCGAATGGTCGCAGGTTCGAATCCTGCTGTTCCCGCTCTCTGGAGCTTCGTCCAATGGTAGGGCACCTGTCTTATACGCAGCTTATGCGGGTTCAATTCCCGCAGCTCCGATCATGCTTCTCTGGCGCAACAGGAAACGCAGCTGATTTGTAATCAGCGGATTGCCGGTTCGAATCCGGCGGGAAGCTCTCATGCCGGTATAGTACAAGGGCGAGTACGGGTGATTAGTAATCATTTGATCTCTGTTCGAATCAGAGTATCGGCTTCGCGGGTGAGTGGAACGGAATACCACTTCAGCTTCATACACTGACAATAGCAGGTTCGACTCCTGTGCCCGCAAGCATATTGCAGAGTGGCCGAGAGGGAAAGCGGCGTCGTCACATGGCGTTTCATGTCGGTTCGATTCCGATCTCTGCAACTTTGGGGCTTTAGCTCATTCGGGAGAGCATCTGTTTTGCAAGCAGAAGGCGGCGGGATCGAAGCCCGCAGGCTCCATTCAAATTATGTCCTGCGCCGGGGATACTGCGGCTGTGGCAGAACTGGCCATGCAGCGGCTTGTGGCGCCGCCAGATGCGGGTTCGAGTCCCGTCAGTCGCCTGAATATCATGAATTGAGTTGACCAGAGGGTCAACTCTTTTTTTACAGAAAACCAGAAAACCTGACCTCTGGGGTAGTTTGTCCCCAGGTGTGGAAAAACCGGAAAAACTGACCTCTGCGGAAAAACTGACCTCTGAGGTAGTTTGTACCAAGCTGTGGAAAAACCGGCCTCTGGGGTGGTTTGTCTTTCTGACTGTTAAGCCGGGAGGGGCGTAGGTACAGAATTACATTTTCAGAAAATTATCGTCCACGTAATAGGATTCCGATGATGTGAGCTGTCCGTATTGTAGAGTGAACGGCAGAAAATTCGGTACAGAAGCCTGATTTAAACGCACTCTCGTCCCGCCAGCAGCAAAATTTCTTAGAATTTCTTAGAAAATGTTTTGGAAAAGATTAGAATCCGGAAATTTCATGGACGCACTTTTTTGCTACAGAGGCTTCTGTACCGAAAATTGTGAAAGAAGAGATTTAGCGAGCAAGAAATTGTCAAGCAGACATGCCCTTCAGGGACGAGAACATAAGAAAAAAAGAGCACTGTACCGAAACCGTAGATAAGCCCTGGCAAACTGAGCATTCATTCTGCAACAGGCAGTCTTTGCCAGGAACAAAATAGTGAATTACCCGATTCAAACCAGTATAATAAACATAACACCCCCAAAAAAAACAGTTTAGAAAGACGAGGGAAACCATATGCAGACATGGTATTACGAAGTTGTTAGCATTGATGGCGATTATGCAAATCTTCGCCGAATTGACATACCGTCCGATGATTTAAAACTGGTTGCCAGAGCGCTGCTGCCGGCAGGAATATATGTTGGATGCAAGCTGAAATACGAGATGTTCCAGTACGAACTGATGGAGCAGTAAAGACAAGCGACCTCTGGGGTAGTTTGTCCCCAGGTGTGGAAAAATCGACCTCTGGGGTAGTTTGTCCCCAGGTGTGGAAAAATCGACCTCTGAGGTAGTTTTTCATCGTGTGAGGAATACCATGAATATGTCAAAAAGAACCAGCACCGTTGATTCATATTCCATTGGGGAAGTATCGACGCTATTAAGTATCTCGAGGGATATGATTCGCTATTATGAAAAACAAGGAGCGATCCGGGCGAGCAGAGGAGCAGAGAATAACTATCGGAGATACGATTCAATGGAAGTTTTCTGGCTTTTGGAAGCAATGCAGCATAAAAGCTGGGGGATTCCGATCAGCGAGATTTCCGGGATACGCAATCACGAATATACCATTAACACGGAACAATTTCTGGGTGAGGAAGTCAAAAGGATCAGGGCGGATATACAATATCGGGAACTATTGGCGCAGCGGTTGGAACAGCTGCAGATGAATATGCTGCTGAGTACCAAAAACATTGGATGTTTCTGGGTAGAGAGTATCCCTTCTGCATACTATTGCCATCTTGTTACAGGCCGCGGAGACGAGTACGAGCGAATAAATCTGTCAGAAAAGAGCAGTTCTTTTGTTTTTGACGATCAGCATTTGCCTTTCATTGACAGCGGACTTCAAGTCGAAGATGACCGGGTGGAATGGGAAATGGGCATACAGGAGAAATATGTCAGATCTTTGGGACTGGAGATACCCGAAGATTTTACAAAGATCTCCGGAGGTTTATGCCTGTGTACGCACATTGACATTGGTGAAATCGGCAGCTATAACCAGGAGGTCTTTCATGTTTTGCCGGAATACGCCGCTGAACATGGATTTAATGTACCGGACGGGGCCAAGATCAGAGGCGTCATATTGGGAAGAGGGTATGAGAACGGAGAGTTTCGCCGGATCGTGAAGATACATCTTCCAATCTTGTAAGAACCAAAAAAGCAAGAACGAAAAACCTTGGAACTCCTCCAAGGTTTTATGAACACCGTTTGCCCTAGACAATAACGTTATTTATATAAAAGAGAAGAGAACAGAGGGATCATCGAGCTGTACGGAAGAATCGGCATCAGCAGATTTACCTAAAGTCTCTTCTCTTTTTTGGCATTGACACTGGAATCGTACCATTCGTTATTATTTTCACATAGACAACCACCTTTCCAAAACACAAGGAGGAAAACGAAAATGATGACGGAACTTTTTACACCTGCCAAAATAGGTAACTGCGAAATCCCCAACAGGCTGATCGTGCCCGCAATGGTCATGAACCTGTGCACAGAAGACGGAATGATCACAGAACGGTATATCAAGTATATCGAAGAGAAAGCCAAAGGCGGCTGGGGCATGATCATCACAGAAGACTATGCAGTAAATGTGAACGCGAAGGGCTATAAGTTCATTCCGGGCCTTTACAATGACGAGCAGATCGAGGGCAACAAAAAGCTCACGGAAGCAGTCCACAAATATGAATCCAAGATTTTTTGCCAGATGTATCATCCCGGACGCCAGTCCAAACATGATGTAAATGGAAACGTGCAGCCGGTAGCGCCTTCTGCAATTAAGGACCCCTTCTGCATGGATCTTCCCCGTGAGATCACAGTAGAGGAGATCCACCAGATTGTGAAGGACTTCGGATCCACTGCCAAAAGAGTGAAAGAGGCAGGCTTTGACGGAATTGAGATCCACGCTGCGCACGGCTACCTGATCTCCGAATTCCTCTCTCCTTTCACAAACAAGAGAGTAGATGAGTACGGCGGATGTTTCGAGAACAGGACCCGCATCCTGGATGAGATCTATGCCTGCATCCGCGAGAACGTCGGCAAGGATTTCCCGGTCCAGGTCAGAGTTTCAGCCAACGAGTACCTTCTGGGCGGCCGCACCGAGGCTGATACCTTTGAACTTGTCCGTCATCTGGATGAACTTGGCGTTGACGCAATCCATGTTTCCAACGGTATGTATGCTTCTCCTGTCGTTCGCCAGATCATCGCGCCGATGTACACGGAGCACGCCTTTAACATGAATACTGCGGAAATGGTCAAAAAACTGGTATCCTGCCCTGTCATCGTCACGAACCGTATCAACTCCCCCAAGATGGCTGATACTATTCTGAAGATGGGCAAAGCAGATTTCATCGGCATGGGCCGCGGATCTCTGGAAGATCCTTATCTCCCCGCCAAGGCGAAAGCAGGCCAGTTCGAGAACATCCGCTATTGCATCGGATGTCTCCAGGGCTGTGAAGCAGGCCTTTTGGCCGGAACCTGTGCGACCTGTCTGGTCAACCCTCGTGTCGGCCGCGAGTATGAGAATGCAATGGAAAAGACCGGAAATCCGAAGAAGGTCATGATCATCGGCGGCGGTCCTGCCGGCCTCATCGCAGCGGAGACTGCAGCGAAGATCGGACATAATGTTACCGTATACGAGGCAGGATCATGGCTCGGCGGACAGTTCCGCAGCGCTGCATTCCCGCCCGGAAAAGGCGAGCTCTCCACTTTCGTATCTTCACTGCGCAAGAGTCTCATTGATCTGAAGGTTCCGGTCAATATGGGAGTAGAGGTCACTGAGGAAATGATCCGTGACGAGAAGCCGGATGCAGTCATTGTTGCAACAGGCGCGAAGCCGCTTACACCTCCGATCAAGGGAATGGACGGCAGCAATGTCGTGAATGCGGAAGACGTACTCTTAGGTAAGAAAGATGTCAAGCCCGGTCCGGTCGTCGTCTGCGGCGGCGGCGAAGTTGGCGGAGAGACAGCGCACTTCCTGACCCAGTCCTGCCAGGACATCACACTGATCGAGATGCGCGATGACATCCTGGTCGATATGTTCCCGCTGATGAAGATGCAGCTGATGGAGTACATCAGAGACGCAGGCATCAAAGTATTGACCGGTGCAAAGGTCGCAGAGATCACGGAAGACAGTGTAAGCTACACAGATTCCAAGGGAACTCTCCACAGTGTACCTGCTTCGACTGTAGTATCTGCATTCGGATATAAGGCATACAATCCGCTTGAGGAAGCGGCAAAGAAATACTGCGACAATGTCAAAGTTGTTGGATGTGCTGTAAAAGCCGGCAACGCGCTGGTCGCTGTCAGAGAAGGTTATGAGGCCGCATTGGCTTTATAATATACCGTCATCATATGAAAAGCCTGGGGTCCGACCCCGGGCTTTTTGACCTCTGGGGTAATTTGTCCACATCTGTGGACAAATTACCCCAGAGGTCGTTTCAATTGATATAATAAATATGACTATTCCTGGAGGAAATTCCAAATGACCCAAAACGAACGATTAGATTACCTTGTAGAAGAATTCAAAACCGATTCTGTCCGGTACAAGGATCTGACAACGCCCTCTGATACAGAAGGGAAAAGGCAGCTCCTCCGTTCCCTGATGAACATCCGCATGCCCGGAGAGATGGACGAAAGCGTCCTGGAGATACAGGATGACTATCTGCAGGAGAGGATCCGAGAAAACGGGATCGTAGAGCTTGGCGACATTCCGGAGATCCGGAATGGGATCTCGATCTGGCAGGGCGACATCACGAGGCTGAGAGTCGACGCCATTGTCAACGCCGCCAATTCCCAAATGCTGGGATGCTTTGTCCCGATGCATACCTGCATTGATAACTGCATTCATACTTTTGCCGGAGTTCAGCTCAGGGCGGAATGCAGCCGGCAGATGAAGAAGATGCGCGCCAGATACGGCAGGGATTACGAACAGCCGACGGCCGTCCCAATGCTGACAGACGCCTACAACCTCCCGGCGAAAAAAGTGGTCCACATAGTAGGGCCGATCGTGCAGGATGAGCTGACGCCTGAATTGGAAGAAGACCTGGCTGACTGCTACACAAACACACTGGAGCTGTGTGCAGAGAACGACCTGAGGAGCGTAGCTTTCTGCTGTATTTCGACAGGCGTATTTCACTTCCCGAACAAGCGCGCCGCAGAGATCGCGGTGCACACAGTGAAGGAATGGCTGGAAGCTCATCCGGGAGAGGTGGACAGGGTGATCTTCAATGTTTTTAAAGATGAGGACAGGAGATACTATGAATCAGAATTACAATGAAATGCCAAATGGATATCTTGAGAGCATCAACAAAGGGATTCAGACCGTGAGAACGTTCAGCGGACACATGACGCACGGAAAGGGCACGCAGGAAGAGCGGATTCAAAAGCTGATCGAAGAGCTCCGCAATGCTGACGCCATCGTGATCGGAGCTGGCGCCGGCCTTTCCACTTCCGCGGGCCTGATATACAGCGGAGAGAGGTTCGACAAATACTTCGGCGATTTCGCGGCAAAATACAGCATCCGGGACATGTACGCAGGAGGATTCTATCCTTTTCCGGACGCCGAGACACGCTGGGCCTGGTGGTCAAGGCATATCTATGTGAACCGCTATGTTTTGCCGCCCAAACCGGTCTACAACCGCCTGCTGGACCTCGTGAAAGGCAAGGATTACTTCGTGATCACTACGAACGTGGACCACCAGTTCCAGAAAGCAGGCTTCGACAAGGAGAGGCTGTTCTATACCCAGGGAGACTACGGCCTCTGGCAGTGCAGTGTGCCTTGCCATAAAAGGACATATGACAACAAAGGAAAAGTCGTAAAGATGCTGCTCTCGCAAGGCTTCTCGATTGGGCAAAACAGTGAGCTGTCCGCACCGCTCCTGGAAAACGGAGAAACTGATTTCTCTGCTGTTTCGACGAGAATACCATCCGGCCTTGTTCCCTATTGCCCGGTCTGCGGAGAGCCGATGACCATGAACCTGCGATCTGACGATACTTTTGTAGAGGATGAGGGATGGCGCCGCGCTTCTGCGGCATACGCGGAGTTCCTGGAACGCCATAGAGACAAACGCACCGTTTACCTGGAGCTCGGTGTGGGGGCCAACACACCGGTCATCATCAAATACCCGTTCTGGCATGAGGCGTATACTAATGACAACACGTTCTATGCCTGTATAAACTATGGTGAAGCATTCTGTCCGGAAGAAATCGAAGACAAGAGTGTATGCATTGACGGCGATATCGGCGAAGTGTTGTGGGAAATGTGACAGGGGTGACAGGGGTCAGCCTGCAAATAAAAAGTCAAGCCCAAATTGATGCAGTACGACTTTTTATACAGGCTGAATTAATGGTACAAAAATCAGACCACCTAATGCT
>CACZJD010000071.1 GCA_902781325.1 uncultured Lachnospiraceae bacterium | reverse complement strand
CGGTCCAGTTTCGCGAACTGTCCGGTCGTAAAGCAGTATTCATTTCCGTTCCAGAACGCGCACGAGCGCCCCTCATCTAATGATTTTCTGAACAAAACCTTTTACCATGTCACCGCTATATCGAGCTGATTGGGATTACCTGCGGCAAATCCGCCGGTATCAACGACGATGCAGGTGCCCAGACTGCACTCCACCAGGGATCCGAAAGGGTGTACTCCAAGGTTCGCCGCGCACATGATGTAGTCGCCGAACATCTTGCAGCCGTCATTTCTCACCCACACTTCGTAGTAATAACCTCTGCGGTTCATGTTTCTGACGCAGCCGCTCATGTTGAGATTGTAATAAGTCTCCTTGCCCGAGGGGCCGTATACGCTGCCCTTGCTGCGGGAGAGCACCGGACCGCTCCAGTTAAGGCTCCTGGTCTGATTCGCAAGTTCGGATCTGCGCTCGTCCTTGAGCGCCTGCGCCCAATCTTCCTTGGCCTCAGCGGTCTTCTCAACGAGTGTGTCTTCCTGCTCCTGCTTGCTCTGGGCTTCGTTCTCTTCTTTCCTCGCGTCGTCCTCTTTGAGCGCCTCGATCTCCGCGGGATCTCTTGTGATGACGCTGCTGTCCAGATAGCCGATCGTTCCGCCGACTTTCACTTCCCAATAGGTGAGGTCATTGGTACCGGTCAGGTTGATCGAACTGTATTTCTCCAAAAGGACGATATCTTCCGCGTCAGCGGAGGGCTCGCTCTTAACGGACGCCGCTTCCTTGATATAAACGGTCGAATCTTCCTTGTTGAACTGATAACTGCTGTCAAAAGCCGCGCCGATAGTACTCTTGTTCATCTCCGTGTCGTCGGCGGACGGTGCCTGCAGCACCTCCCCGGCTCCCGAGGCTGCGGCTGAGTTTTCTGCTCCCTGGGTATTCTCACCCGTAATATTTGTTGCGCCCAGATCCGCGCTGTCGATTGCCTTTGCCGTCTCCGGCGTGATCACATTGCCCGCCGCGTCAGTGGGTACCTGATCTGCTGCTGTCTCCTCCTGAATCTGTGCTGTCTCCGTATTGGTTGCTCCCTCTCCGGCTGTCTCGGTTGCCCGCGCTGCTGTGCCGCAGACCGCGCCCGCACCCATCAGGATCACTGCCGACAGACAGAGGGAAAGTATCCTTTTTCTCATAAATCCTCCATTTTCTCTGCTTTCTTACCAAAACATTGTCATTTTAGCATGCAGATTTTAAAAATGTCGGATTTTGGTTTTTCTTTATACTTTTTAACAGAAAGTTTATAAATAGTGCTGTTTTGGCCGGCTGTTATCAGGCTTTTTCGACCGTATCCAGATGCACATCCATCTGAGGATAAGGGATCTTGATGCCTCCCTCGTCGAACCGCAGTTTGATCTCCTCCGTCACATACCATTTGGAACTGAGGAACTCAGATCCCGGCACCCATCCGAATGCCTCGATCACCACGGCGCTGTCTCCGAGGCTGCTCACGTGCACGTTGATCCCCTTATCGGCGATCACCGCAGGGCAGCTCCGATAGACTTCCTCCATGATATCCAGGCGCCGCTCCGGCATCATGGAAGCGTCTGTCACCGCCGAATTGGCGAGCGTGCCGTTTGGAATCGTCAGCACACGGTTGTCAACTGTCGTGATGGTTGTGTACACCAGCCCTATAGCCTGCACGGTTCCGTCGCCGAAGGAAGTCATCACATAATCACCGACCCGGAACGGCTTCATCAGGAGGATCAAAATACCGCCGGCCACATTAGACAGGCTTCCCTGCAGGGACATGCTGATCGCCAGTCCTGCCGCGCCCATGACCGTGACGATGGAAGCCGTATTGACTCCCAGCTGCCCCACGATCATGAAGATGAGGATCGCATACATACATGTCCGCGCAGCGGACAGCAGGAACTTGGATACCCCTACGTCGATCGATGTTTTGGCCAGGAACTTGTCCAGCAGTTTCAGAAGAAATCCGATCAGCTTTCTTCCTATTAAGAATATTACAATTGAAACAATAATGTTGAAGAGCAGCTTCGTCAAAGACGGTGTTATTGATTGAAAAAACTGCTGCAGCGCACCCGGCGTCAGATCCGAGGGGTCTATGGTGGGCACTTCCGGCGTCTCCGTCAATGCGCGCATTAAGCCGTATGAAATCATATGATAAATTCCTTTCCTGTATTAATCAGCCGTTCCAGTTCCCGTCGCTGTCAAAAGAGAAACTGAGCTGTTCCTCTTCGCTCCGTGTCTCAGTACTCTCCTGCTCCGGAGCTGTCCTTCTCACTCTGTAAGTCTCCTCATGAAGCGTAGTAAAGTCCTTCTTGAGGTAGATCAGGTACTCTTCTTCGGGAATATTGTATTTGCCCAGCAGTTTAGAGATCATCTTCTTGAGATATCTGGCGCTGACATGTGTCTCCACATACAGATCCGCGTCCGGGATCTTCGCCGGCGTATCGAGTCCTACTCCATCCCTGGAAAAATACGGACGCTTCCTTCCCTGCAGATCACTTGTAAAGAGCATCGGATTCATCCTGTTGAGCAGCGCGCAGGTCTGCAGGAGCATCTGCTTCCAGCTGTCCACCTCAATTTTTTGACCATAGAGCGAGAATGCGGCCGGTTTCTTGTTGGTGATCACACTGCTGAGATCATAGGGAACCGTCTCATCTACGCGGAATGAATCATAGTCGATCCTCTCGAGAGCATTTCTGTCCCTCTCAGCCTTCATAAGGCTCTGTTCCCGGCTGAACTGCGCGCGGCACTGCTCTACGCTCTCCATCTCTTTGCGCACACTGCGGTAGATCCTGCGATACTGCCGGATCTGTTCGGGATCCTTGTCCTTGCGGTATTTCTCTTTCTCGATCTCTATCATGATCGCCGCGCCGGTCTCTTCAAGAAGCCCGGAAAGCCTCTCCATCTCCCTGGACAGTTTCTCGGCGTTTTTCGGAAATTCGCGGTAAAGATCAGCAGCAATTTTCTCCAGTTCCATAGTCTCTCCCTGCATTTTCGTGTGGTTGGCCGCCTCCCGCGGCAGCTGCTGCCGCGCCACTATTATTCTACAACAGATGGAATTGTGTTGAAATAGCAAAAAGACCGGACTCCCAAGAGTCCGGTCTTCAATCTGTAATCAAATTCACCGCTTCTCCCGCAGCTTCGAGATCGTCTGGTTGAGCACCTTGATATTGATCGGCTTGGGAATGTGCGCGTTCATTCCGCAGGCAAAGGAGCGCTCGACGTCTTCTTCCATTGTGTCGGCAGTCATTGCCAGGATCGGCACGCTGCCCGCGTCTTCTCTCGGAAGACCCCGGATCGCTGCGGTAGCTTCGTAGCCATCCATCAGCGGCATTCGGATATCCATGAGGATCATGTCGTAATAACCCGGCCTGGAACTGCGGTACATCGCAACTGCCGCCTTGCCGTTTCCGGCGATCTCGCATCTGGCGCCTTCCACTTCCAGCAGTTCCTTGAGGACGTCCGCGTTGATCGGATTGTCTTCCGCCACAAGGAATCTCAGCCCACCGAGGGGGTTCGAATTCTTGTCCTCAGCGCCGGATCCCTCTCCGTCCTGATCCAGACTCAGTTCCTCCACGATCGTCCGGAAAGTGGAGAAGAAGAAAGGTTTGGGCATGATCGCGTCTATGCCTGTCTTGTGCACATTCTGGATGAAGTGTTCGGCCTTATCAGACATCAGGATGATGGCCGGCGACTTGGTCCAGCCCATAGCCCGGATCTCTTCGGCGATTTCCCAGTAGCCCTTATCCTGAATATCGCGGTCCATGAGGAAGAGGTCAAAATTTCTCTCGTCCATGTTGGACTGCTCTATGAGCTGCATTGTGCCGTATCCGCTTGCAGTATAATCCGCGTCCAGTCCCGTATCCCGAAGAAGCTCGCAGATCCGCGCCGCTTCATTCATATTCTCACCCACGACCAAAAGCCTGCGGATTCCGTGCTCGCTCCAGAAGCTGTCGGCCGCGCGGCCTGCTGTCTGAAGCCTTAGTCCGATGAAGAAAGTCGTTCCCTTTCCGAGTGTACTCTGCACAGAGATCGTGCCGCCCATCTGGGCCACATACTTTCTGCTGACGGCAATTCCCAGCCCGGAGCCCTGCATTCCGGGAACATCGTCGAACCGTCCCGTATTCTCGAAAAGTCTCTTCTGCAGTTCGCTGCTCATTCCCATGCCGTTGTCACGGACTTCAAAGGAGATATCTCTGAAACCCGCGTCGCCGTCGCTCTCTCTGCCGATCACGGTGAGGGAGATCTCTCCGCCTTCCTGCGTGTACTGCACGGCGTTGTCGAGAAGGTTCATCAGTACTTCCCTGATCCGGACCTTGTCCCCGAGGAAAATATCGTGCTCGATCCCTTCTGTACGGACTTCGTATGTCTGGTGCTTGAGCTGCGTCTTCATGTGCACCAGATCCGAGATCTCTTCTATTGTCTTGCCCAGCGCGAACTCGCTCTTATCAGCCTCCGGACTGTTCTTGTCCACTCCGCTCATCTCCATGATCTGATTGATCATTGTGAGAAGGTCCTGGCAGGACACTCCGATCCTGTGCGCGTATTCCCTGACCTTGGGAGCGCTGTCCGCGTTCTTCATAAGCAGCATCACGAATCCGGTGATGGAATTCAGAGGAGTTCGAAGGTCATGGGACATCCCCTTGAGCATGCGGTTGTGCACCGCCACCGTTCCGTCATAGAGAAGTTCATGCAGACGGCTGTTGTCAACTGTCCCGTTCTCGGCGTCCAGGTACACGACAAGATAGCGGTTCCTGCCCTTTATGCCCTCGATCCTGGCCACACTCCTGTGATATACCTTGGATTGTCCGGTTCGTCTGTCCAGACACTCCGCGTCTGAGCGCAGGATCGCGCTCTCATCAGCTTTCTTTCCCCCGCTCTGTTCGGAGATAGAATCTCCGAACATCTCCTCGCAGGGAATATCTCCGGAGTCCGGCCCCAGTTCGCGAACATCGCTCATAACCAGTTCTCTGGGCAGACCAAGGACCTCCTCCACGTTCGGCGATACGTATACAGCTCCCCTGCTGCCTTCCTCGATCAGGAGCAGCAGGTTTCTCGTTCCCACCACCATCGTGTCATAAAGTTTATTCGTGGCCTCCAGCTCTTCCCTCGCGTCGCTGAGGTCCTTCTTCAACATCTGATTTTCCTGAAGAATATCCCGGATTTCGCTTTCCGTAAACTGCATCTGAACATCCCTTGCACTAACTTGAACTAAAGTTTCAATAATCTTTCCTATTGTATACCAAAATACGATTTAATACAATTCCCCGCGCTATGAGTACTTAAACTTTTCGCGCCTCCTCCGCTTCCTGAGGGTTCTGTTCCTCCATTCTCCCGCAGAAGCGCCGCACCGCGATCGCCACCGCGCTGTCTGCTCCGAACTCCTCCTCAGCGATCTTCTTCATAGACTGTATCGCAGCAAGCGCCTTCAGGTGCTGACCGTCCGCTTCCGCTGCCGTCGCCAGCCTCTCCAGGCAGTGTATTCCGTAAGTATTTGTGATCCCGATCAGCCTTTCTGTCCCCTCGCAGAGTTTTTCAAAAAGTTCCGCCGCCCTATGTGTTTCCCCTGTTCCCAGAAGCGAATTGGCGTATCTGTACAGGATAAAAAGATACAGGGGCATATAACTGTCCGCCATCATTTCTTCGGAAAAGTCGTATAGTTTGGCGTAAATATCTCTGTACGCTTCCGCCTCGCCGGCGTCGGAAATCTTCGCGATCTCATCGGAGATCTCCTCAAACCTCGCCTCGAAATCAAAGAGGATCATGTCCCTTCTGACGCCTTCCGCCTCGTCCCGGCGCGCCCATCCGATAAGAGTATCAACCGCCCTGGTGATATCAGCCGCGGAGCGGTTTCCTCCCCTGACCATGTGCCTCAGTTTTCTTCCGCGAAGTGATCTCCGCATCCTTTCATAAGTGTTCATTGCGGCCCCTTTCGCCGGAATCGATAATTGTCTGCCGCGGCCCCCTTTCGCCGGGTAAAAAGAAGGCTGCAGGATACCTCGATCCCGCAGCCCTCATTGCTGTCTGTGTCTACAGTTCGTTCTGCCTTAACTCAACTTCTGCAGGTCTGAGATCCAGCTCTCGCGGTACTGAATCTCCTTCTTCAGCTTCGACTGCTCCGCCTCAAGATCATTGATCCTGCGGCAGCGCTCCGTCGCCTCGCTGTCATCGACTGTAACACATCCGCTGGCAATTACAAACGGAAGTTTCTGCTTGCGTACACCGCCCGCATAGGTGATGGTCAAAACAGTGTCCTTCTGTTCGCTGACTGTGCCTTCGCCGTATTTCGAATGCTCCACCTTCTTCCCTTCCAGATTCGGAAGTGTCATTGCCTCTCTCTGTTCCGTAACCTCAGTAAGTCTTCCGCGCAGTTCGTCCAGCTGACCAGTCAGCTTTTTGATCTCATTTCTCGCTTCTTCTTCTCTCTGCTTCTTCGTTGCCGCCCTTCTGCGTCTTACATTGATGCCGGTTACTCTTTGCGCCATATTACCACCTTTCTTACAAACCGCAGCTTTGCAAAAACCTGCGGCAGGCGCGCAGAAATACCTACTTCAGTCACCATTATATATAATTATTTTAACACAAAAGTAAAAAACAGGTCAAAACGGAAATTTCGTGAAAATGCCCGGAATTCGCCGTTTTTCGCTATTTTGACTGCCAAGTTCATAAAATTATAACACTTCGTATCCCCGTGTCATGCTATACTTGCAGTACGGTTTAATAACGAAAGGACATTCCATGAATAAATTACCCATCGCAGCCGCAGGGATCGTTGCCTTGCTGACAACATCCGTGCTGTTTGCCTATGCGGAGCCCTCTGAGGGGATCACTCCCGCGGAAAATGACGCGGTCCATTACTGCCGGACGAATCTGACCGCGGAGGAACAGCTTCTGTATGATGCGCTCCTCGCCTGTTCCCTCTCCGACGATCCCACCGAAAAGGGCGCTGAATTCCAGGTCAGCACCGACCCCGCGAGCGACGAATTCAAGGCCGCGTTCCACCGCAGCTACAACGCTCTTCTTTTCGACCACCCAGAGCTTTTCTGGCTCTATGCGGGCGACAGTTCCTTCCAGTACACCTACCGGCGCAAGCTCCTCGACGAGGGCACTTACAACATTGCCTTCCAGCTCATCGGAACCTTCCCTGACCGGGACGCGCAGCTGGAGGCTTTCGATAATGCCGCAGACGCCTTCCTCTCTGAGATCGATCTGGAAGAAAGCGCGCCGCGAGTGGCGCTGCAGATCCACGACAAGCTCATCGATCTGGTCTCCTACGACAAAGAAGCCGCATCCAGCAGCGACAAGGATCTGGCACACACCGCCTACGGCGCTCTGGTGGCCAACAGCCGGGGCGAGGAGAACCGCGCTGTCTGCGACGGCTACTCCTACGCCTATGAGTATCTTTTGCAGAAAGCGGGAATCCGAAGTACTGTCATCGCAGGCAGAGCCGGAGACGACGAAGAGACTGCCGGCCCGCACTCCTGGAATCTGGTGGAGCTGGACGGCCAGTGGTACGAAGTGGATGCGACCTGGAACGATATCTCCGGTGAGGAAGCCCTTGATTCGGAGGCCGATTACAGCGAGATCGCCGAAGAGGCCCTGAACAATGCGTGGTATACTAACAGACTCACTCACTATCTCTTCAATGTGACGACCGCGCAGATCTCATTTTTCGAGCCCGGCATGAAGTACCGCTATTCCAACGACAGGGGCTGGGTCACTTTTCTCAGTGATTCCGTGCACATCCGCCACACTTCGGAGGATTCCGATGAGACCGGCGACTACATGACGCCCCTCGCGCCCATCGCGGAGGGAACGGACTACTCATTCGATAATCTGAGCGATTGAGAAAAACACTGCAAGCAAAAATCCGGCCCCCGGGCCGGATTTTTAATGCTCATATGTGTTGGCCTGCGTCTGTCGCGCGCGGCGCCTTTTCTTTATTCCTCAGCTGCCTCTTTCACAGCTTCCTTGATTTCCTCGACCTTCTCTTCAGCCTTGTCGCAAGCTGCCTCAGCGATCTCCTCAGCTGCTTCCTTGACTTCCTCGTTCTTCTCTTCTGCTGCTTCCGTGGCGTTTTCCACAGCTTCCTCTACAACATCAGCTGCAATGACTGTCTCTTCTTCAGCCTTCGTCAGTCTCTCGGAGATCATTTCCTGCGCTGCCGCGATCTGCTCTTTGATCTTGGCCAGCTCATCTGTGGACATCTTGGAGATCTTCTGACTGAGCTCGTCGATGTTCACGCCTCTCTCATTCATAGAATCCTTGAAGTTCTTCTGGAAGTCTTTGTTGAGTTCCTTGCCCTGCTCAACGGTAAGCTCGCCCTTCTTGACGAGTTCGCCGATGATCTCCTGGCCCTTCTCCGCAGTGATCGCCACTGCGCCTACGCCTGCCAGAAAGAATTTCTTGATTCCATCACCAATTTTGTAATCTGCCATTTCATCCTCCTTATTTTCATGGGACTCCCCCCATAGTTAACAGAGTACAAGCAGCACCATTGCCGCTTTTTTTCTCTTTCCCTTCTTATTCTATTCGCAGAAGTGTTTTCCTTGTGTTTTCTTTCTAAAGTTTCTATAAATAAAACACCCTGATGTCAAAACATACCGCAACCGGATCACCTCGCCGCTCCGAGGTACTCCTCCAGCGTAGTGTTCCCGGCGGTGATCTCCTGCGCGGCCTCAGGCCCTACATACCGATAGTGCCAGGGCTCTCCCTTGACGCCGGTCACGGAGGATTTATTATTGGGATACCTCTTTATAAAGCCGAAACGGCTGCAGTTCTCGTCCATCCACTCCCACACAGCATTCGCCGATTCGTTGTCTCCCGAGTCGCTGGAAATATCGACGCACAATCCCGTCTCATGCTCGCTGGTGCCGGGCTCGGCTTCCCACTGAACCGCAAGCTGCCAGGCTTCTTCCCTGGTCTTTCCGTAACCCATGTACTCACTGATCTTGTTGTCAAGTCTTTCCTTCTGCTCTTCGCTGGTCCTGTATCCCTGTACAACGCGGGGATCAAGTCCTGCGGCGCGCATTTCGTCGAACATCGCCTGAAGATCCGGGTAGATCCGGCTGTCGACCGACTGCCCGTAGCGGAGTTCCGTAAGTTCCCCGTCGAAGTCCTCTTCGAGCGGGTGGTCCCTGTTGACCAGCACCAGTCTCCAGTCCTCCGACTGAACAAAACTCTTCTCTTTTTTGCCCGGGCCGCTGTATTGGTCCGAGACCACCGGCTCCGAAAAAGAGAGTTCCGGCAGGTCAAACCCGTAGAAAAACTTGTTAACAAAGAACGCGACGGCGATGACAAGCACTACGATGATAAGGGCCGCCATAACCTCGCTGCTGTACAGACGCCACACTCCACCGTGCTTATCTTCCTCGATCTCAACTGTATTTCTGTTCTCTCTTTCCGCCATCAAATTTTCCTTCGCCGCAAGTATGTTAAATGCTTTTTAAGTAATACTCGTTTATTTTAACAAAATATTACATATTTAGTATACTCTGTTTCAAACAAATTGCAAAGAAAATCCGGCGTCCCGAGAACAAAAATGAGGCCGTCAGTATGATCATGACGGCCTCATGCAAAGATCCGCTCTTATGTCTGCGGAAGATCAGTGAAGTTTGGAATAGCCGAAACTGTTGCAGATCGCATCGATCGGAACGTGGTCCTTGCACATCTTGCACTCCGAAGCGGCATAACTGCGATAATCCGGAAGATCCTGGATCTTGTACAGGGAATGGACCTGCTGACCGAAGATCTTAGTGGGAACAGAGAAGATCGCCGTGATTCCCACAACAGTTCCTCCGTAATAATCAATACTCTCGCCCGCGCGAAGGATTGTCTGGCCTGTAGTCGCGGACGCCAGAAGCAGAAGGACATGCTTGCCCTTGATCATCATCTCGGAATTCTCGCGGAAGATCATCTGGCCGCGATTATCAAACTCAGGGGAATATACATAAATCGTCTTATGCGCGTTCATGGACATAACGCCCGCCTGTGTAAGCTCATCTGCAAGGTAAGCGCCGATTACTTCCATCCCATCCATGCACACGATCGTATCGACGATCGTCGTAGCGGCGTAGGTACTGGCCATCGCGCGGGCTGCAGCCTTGGCTTCACTCTGTCTGGTCTTCATTGTCGTCATATCGATATAATAATTGATATGAGAGTTCGGCGTTACAAAATGTCCGGGGATAACTTTCATAATGACGTCCGGGAACTTTCTCGATCTCATCTTCGTGTAAGACTGCATATGCACCTCCGTTCTGTGGCTCCGCCTCTGCGGCGTCGCCGTATTGACTTTTCTGCAACTTATAGAGTAATTATACTATGTTTTTGCATCATTTGCACAAAAAATCCTTCTTTACCATCCCTGATTCAGCAAAAATCATCAATTCTTACTTTCTCTTTTTTTTCGGAAAACTTTATAAGTTTTTCATTCTTTCTAAATAGTTTTATAACAACTATCGTGTATAGTATTACTTGTAAACAGAGAGAACATTTCCCCCTCTTAAAAACTCTCAATGTTTAACAAGATTTACATTTCCCCCTTTCAGATAAGCCCTTCGCAATGATCGCGGAATCGTCCGCAGTCGTTGCGAGGGGCTTATTCCTTTTAGTTTTTGCCTGCTCCTTATTTGCATTGATTTGCTTCTTTGTGGGTTGTCTGGCCTGTTTGGCCTTGCTCTGGCTTGTTTGGCTTTTCTGGCTTGTTTGGCTTGTCTGGCACAAACTCTCCATCCTTTTCCGGTTGTTGTCAAATCCGATGGGGCTGGATGAGTTTGTCTTTTCTAACTTTCCATCCTTTTCTGGCATCGGCTGAATCCGATGTACTGAAATTTGCTTACTGGCACAAACTCTCCATCCACTTCCGGCCTCGGCTGAATCCGATGGGCTGAAATTTTGCTTCCTGACACAAACTCTACATCCATTTCCGGCTTCGGCTGAATCCGATGGTCTGGAAAAGCTTGCTCTGGCACAAACTCTACATCTCTTTTAGGCGTCTGCCGTATCCGATGGAGACCTCAGGCACAAGTGCCTAATTAGGCCACATCCAATAAAGAAAACCAACGTATCCGATGGATAATCCCACTAAAAGGATGGAAAACACCCAACCAAAATCCATCCAATATGAATATCTCACTAAAAAGATGGAGCACAACAAAAAACAAAAGGCATGCCGCCCGGCAGCAAGTCTAAAAACACCTTGCCCCCCGGAGCGGCATGCCCCTCACAAATTCAATCTTCAATTTCCATCGTAACCGGCTCTTCCAAAGTGAGCTTACCGCCCACGGTCCCGGCATATCTGCCCTGTCTCTTGGCTATGTTGACGGTGATCGTTCCGCCCGGCTGCTCGAAATTGTAGCCGTGGAAGCTATCCTTCTCGTCCCTGGTCAGATACCAGGCCGCTGCCAGTGATCCACTGCCGCAGGAAGATTCACAGCAAACCGTATCCGTATCCGCGACATAGACGACCGGGATCAGGCTGTCGCCGTTTACAAACATAACGCCGAAGGCACTGTAGGCTTTTCCGAACTTGTCGATCATCCGGCGGGCAAAAGCCTCATCAAACTCTCTGTCCACACAGATCATGTGCGTAATCCCTCGTGACACCACCAGCGGATATAGTCCCTCGGCCTCTTCCCCTGCCATCTCCAGTTTCTCGGGCATCGGCATCTGGGCCGCGCTGGTTTCCCGCTCGAGGTCGCAGATAACTTCAAGCTGCTCCCTTGTGCCGGACATCTCTATTTTGCAATGGTCGATCTCTTTTTCCCTGCACAGAAGGTAGCCAAAGGAGCGCGCCGCGTTCCCGCAGAACTCTCCGCCTGCCATTTCCAGCCTTCCGAAGCTCTTTCCGTAGAGGGGGCGCGTCTCAAAGCCGACCTGCTCAGCCCTGAGCGCCGGATCCGCCATGATCGCGGACGCGACTTTCGCCCGCTCTGACTTGGGAACGCCGCTCCGGACGATCGCTGTTCTGTTGCCGGCCGGATCTGCCATTACTACTGTAAATTTCATTCTGTCTCCATTTCTGTCGTTAATACACGTGTCTGCGCTCATTCACCGGCAGCTCACGGCAAATCTCACTCACCCATTCTCCGCAAATCTCGCCAGGAACCTCTTCGTCCTCTCCTCCTTGGGATTGGTGATGACGTCCTCAGGCTTTCCTTCTTCCACGATGTAGCCGCCGTCCATGAAGATCACGCGGTCAGCCACGTCCCTTGCGAAAGCCATCTCGTGAGTGACGATAACCATGGTCATGTGCTCCTGGGCCAGCTGGCGGATGACCTTTAAGATCTCACCTGTCAGCTCCGGATCCAGCGCCGAGGTCGGCTCGTCAAAAAAGAGAATATCCGGATTCATGCACAGAGCCCTTGCGATAGCGACACGCTGCTGCTGGCCGCCGGAGAGCTGCTGGGGATAGTAATTTTCCTTGCCTTCCAGGCCCATCTTCACTAAGAGTTCTTTTGCCTCTTTTTTGACCTCATGGGCGTTTCTCTTTTGCACGCAGATCGGCGCGTCGATGAGGTTCTTGAGCACGCTGTAGTGCGGGAAGAGGTTGAACTGCTGGAACACGAGGCCGAAATAACTCTTGATCTTCCTCAGTTCCGATGACGAGAGGCGTAGACGCTCTTTCCTTCAGCGTCGTTGTGCGCCGCCACTTCGCCCAGATAGCTCAGTTCGCCGCTGTCCATGGTCTCGAGCATGGTGGCGCAGCGAAGGAGCGTAGATTTGCCGCTTCCGGAAGGGCCGATGATCGCCACGACCTCGCCTTCTTCGACGGAGACGGATATATCGTTGAGGACCTTCAGGTCGCCGAAGGATTTGCTCACATTTTTAATCTCAAATAAGCTCATATCTTCCCTCCGTCAATTGTAATAGCTCAGCCGCTTCTCAATGTAGTTCATGATGAGCGTGACTACTAAGTTGAAGACATAGTAGAATACGCCCGCCACAAAGAGAGGCATGAGGCTGGACATAGCCGCCGAAACCTGCTTGGCATAAGTGAACATCTCCTGATAGGCGAGCACGAATGCCAGAGAAGTATCTTTGACCAGTGTGATGACTTCGTTGGTGACCGGCGGAATAGTGCGCTTGACCATCTGAGGGAAGATGATCTTGAGGAATGTCCGTTGCAGCTTCCGTCTGGCCCACCGGAATACTCTGGATTCCCGCGCGGAAGATCTCCGCGAAATAGGCCGCATAGTTGATGGAGAAACCGATCAGGGTCGCGTACAGTCTCCAGGCAGTCGATAATTTAAGTCCAAACACATAATAGGGACCGTAAAACACTACGATCAGCTGCAGCATCAGGGGTGTTCCTCGAAGTATGGAAATGATTCCCTGGATCAAAATAGAGAGCGGCTTGAACTTACTCATCCGTCCCAGCGCCACCAGTATTCCCAAAGGCATCGAAAACAACAGAGTACAGAAAAATACGATCAGCGTTGCTCCAAAGCCTGACGCGATCTGCGAAAAGACAGTTGAAAGGCTCATAAATCCCCCTTAGCTTTGTGATAACAAAGACCGCCTGCGCTCCGTCCCGGAGCTCAGGCGATCAAAATGAACTTATCCGTTCACACTGACATCTGCTCAGATCAGATTATGATCTGCATGTCGGCCGGTCTGGCTTCCCGATCACTCAGTGATGAGCATATCAGGAAGATTGTCGTCCGCGTATTTCTCGGCGATCTTCATGACTGTGCCGTCCGCGAGCATCTCGTCATAAGTCTCCTGGACCTGATCCCTGAGGGCTTCATTTCCGAGTTTGAATGCGATCGCGTACTGCTCTGCCGAGATAGGCTCCTCCAGAATACGGAAAGTGTTGGGCTTGTTTCTCATCTGATACTGGGCAACACCGATATCAACCGCAACTGCGTCAACCGCGCCGGACTCCATATCTGTGAAGCAGGTGTTGTAGCTGGCGTTTCTCTGAAGATCAGCGAATGTTCCTGTGAGGGCCGCAAGTTCCTCGCTCTTAAGGGCGGTCTCCGCGGAAGAGTCGCTCTGCACGATCACGACCTTGCCGGCAAGATCTGCCGGTGTCTGGATATCGGAATCAGCCAGGACCGCGATAACAATGCTGTTATTAACATAGGGCTTGCTCCATGTATAAGCTGCCTCACGGCCTGTATAGGTCATGCCGTTCCAGATGCAGTCGATGGTTCCGCTGTCGATCTCAGCGTCCTTGTTGTCCCAGTTGATGGGCTGCTTTTTAAGAGTCCAGCCGCGGCGCTTGCAAAGCTCTTCCGCCAGTTCAAGGTCGAAACCTGTGTAGTCGCCGGTTGCCTCATCGAGATAACCGTAAGGCGGATACTCAGCGTCGAAACCTACTACGAATTCGGTATCTTCATCTGTGGCTGCCGCTTCAGCTGCGGGCTCTGCTGCCGCATCATTACTGCTTGTAGATGCTCCGGATGCACCTCCGCATGCCGCGAGTGAGATAGCCATCACACCTGTGAGGAGCATAGCTGCAAACTTCTTCATCATTTCAAAATCCTCCCAAACTGTAGAATATAGTTTCCGCGGCGGGAAGTCCCTGACCTGCGGACCGGACACTTGAACGTATCAGTGAGATAACGAATTAAAGCGTCACATTCTGTAGTATATTATCACGCTAAAGTGTGTTTGTAAACACCGTACGAGAACCTAATTGCCAAAATCAGCCCCAGAAAAGCGACCGCCGGAAGGACCCCGCTTGTGTAAAGGTGGGCCATCAGATTTGAACTTACAAGGACCCGGTAACCTGCCTCGTCGGATATTCCCCCGCTCCTGCTTTTATCGCTAAGTCCGCTGCCCCAGCTGATTCCGCTGAACCCGCAGCTCCGGTTGCCCGCTCCGTCTGTCGCAGCGACTCTCAGCGTCTGCCACTCTCCTCTTGCCCGGATCTCGAAGGGAATCTCCCCTCCGTTTTCGTCCATGATCCTCTCAAGTTCCTCCCCGTCGAACTTGTGAGTCTCGAGAACAGAGCCCTGATCATCCGTGATCTCGATCTCCATCCCGCTCAGTTCCATGTTGTCCGAAGGAACAAGCCGCAGGGGCACACTGTCCGCTATAAACTTGTTCTGTGCCGTATCAACTCCGGTGATCCGCACAGAAGGCGGCGTCCTGTCTACCGCCCAGAAAGGGCTGTACCCGGTGCCGTTTATAAAGCGTCCGGAACTGCTGCTGAAATTACCGGTCTCGTCCTCGGACTCCAGAAGAATGCTGTACCTTCCTTCTTTGCTGAATGCGGCCGGAGAGATCCTGTAGACATATTTCATGCCCGCTGTTCCCGTCTCCTCCTCGACGGTGTAATCTTTTCCTTCCTCCAGGACCGCTGCGGTTCCGTTGCGGAAGAGCGTGATCTGCTTTCCCGTCAGGGGCGAAATGTTGTACTCGGCAATGACCAGCGGATTCTCCGCCTCCGTGTACACAGCGCCTATCATCTCCCGCGTCTTCTCATCCTCCGAGATATCGTAAAGAGATCCGGATCTGTTGACGCACAGGTTTCGCCGGATGATCGACCGGTTCCCCGCGAGATCGCAGGCTGTTCCAGTGAGCACGCAGATCCCGTCCGCAGATCTCTCCTCCGGCAGATCCGGCAGCACGATCCGAGCTGAAAGTCCGCCGCCTCTGCACTCCATGATCCCGCCGCCCGCCGTCAGGTTGTTCCACTTTGCGCAGAGCGAGCCCGGAGCCATGTTCGCCTCTTCACAGCAGATTGCCGGCGATATTTCTGCTCCGTAAGCTCCCATCTCCTGCACCGTACTCCCGTCAAAATACAGTTTCGGCGCAGTCCGATCAATAATAAATGATTCGTCGAACAGAGGGACTGCCGTATTCCCCGCCAGGTCCATGCACAGGCAGCCCAAAGCCCACTCTCCGTCCTCCGTAAAGGGAATCTCCGCCTCGTAGACCGGGATCAGCCCTGCAGTTCTGTCGTCCCGGACTTCCGATACTTTGCGGAAGGACCTTGCGAAGGGCAGTATTTTGACATAACTGTCGTCGAAAGACAGGTCTGTTACCCGGACTGTCGCGCGTCTGGCCGCGTTATAGTATCTTCCGTTTCGGGCGTCTTCATTGTCCCATGTCACCTCGATCAGCGGCAGTGTCCGGTCGATCGTAAATGCCTGCGGCGCCTCGCCGGTATAACTCACTGACGCCGCGTTCCCAAGGGCGTCTGTCCCGGCCGCTTCCAGCGTATAGATGCCGTCCATGGGAAACCGCAGTTCCATGGTCCAAGTCTCCGGGGCTCCCGACGGTCCCCGCTTCCACTCTCCGGCTGCAGCGCCCGGTGCCGATACCTGCATCTTTCCCGTATCGAAGTTCCGCTCGCGCACAGTCACCGTCGCAATCCGCGCCTTGTCAAAATATCGTCCGTTCTTCACCTCATTGTTGTTGTAACTCACATTCACATCCGGCCCGGCAGTGTCAATGCCGAACCTGCGAACGCCCCCGTCTCCGGGATCAGAGGAATTTCCCGCGTTGTCGTACGCGACAGCCCTAACTTCAATGTCGTTGCTGTCCCACTCCCCTCCGGAAGGTACGGAGATATCCCCGCGGAATCTGTAAGCAAGGTTCTGCTGCGTCTCGCCTGCCGTCTCCGCGTTTTCGTCCCATGCTGCTTTCTCCCCGCGAAAGAGAACCTTCTCCATAACGGTCTCCCCGTCTCTTATCACTTCACAGCGGACTTCCGCAAGCCCTGATCCTCCGTGTTCCCTGTCCGGATCTTCCGCGAAGATCTCCAATGTCACCGGGCCGTCATAGAGCGGTCTTCCGTCGGCCATCCTCGCTGTGATCTGAGGCACAGCTCTTACCACTGCGTTCGGCGCGTCCGCATCAATATTCGGAGCCACAGTGTCAAGATAGATGTCAGGTGTCCTTCTCAGAACAGCGGCCTCATTGCCTGCGCGGTCCCGCAGATGGAGTTCCTCGATTCTGAAAATCTGTCCTCCCCGGATTTGAATCCTGCCCTCACAAGCGGAGTTAAAATTTCCTCCGTCCGGCAGCGTGTCGTTCTCCTCCCCCGCCGTGGACAGGATCCTGCAGGTCATACTCACAGGCGAAATGTCAGCTGCACTGTAAACAACCACAGCATTCTCTTCATTTCTATATGGCCGGAAACTGTCGCGATCCATTGTCCACACCTTACCGCGGCCGGTCATCCGGCAATAAGTCCCGCCGTCCTCGTTTTCAATGAGGAGCTCTCCTTTCGGCGCTTTTGTGTCGACTGCCATTCTTCCTGTCACAAAAGTGCCTTTTTCCGCGTCTTCACAGATCAGCCCGCTCTCTCCATTCTTCAGGACGAGCGGATTTCCGGCCTTATCTCTCCCTGTAATTCCGAGGCGGTACACCCCGTCCGGCGTATCTGCACTCCCGGGGAAGCGTTCCGATTCCAGCAGAATCTCTACAGGACCGACTTCCCCGAATTCCCTGACTTCCGTGCGGCACTCCTCTCTGACTGCGTTCTCCCAGGCCGGCCACACCTGCTCGCAGCATTGACCCTCGGGAACTGCCGCATAAACGCTCCACATTTCCATATCGGAGGGAGCGATATTTTGATCGGTCACGCACAGTGACGCCCTGATCACACGCTCTCCTTCGGCATATTGTCCCGGATCGCTGCCAAAATATACGATCCCGCTTCTCTCATCGATCCCCGCCGGATTACCGATCGGGGTGCTGAAATCAGCTTCCAGCACCGGACAGACTGTATCCAGCACGAAACTATATTCGCACTCTCCCCTGTTTCCTTCTTCATCAGTTGATTCCGCCATCACCCGGATCAGCCCGTCCGAAAGTTCTGCCGTTTTCTCCGCGCCGATCTCGATCACCATTTCCTGTCTGACCGCGCTGTCCGGGGTATTATCTATTCTGATCTCCTTGCCCGCCGAGTCCGCCAAAATAATGCAGTAAGACACAATTCCGGTGTCATTTTCCCGGTCATCCATCAAACTGATACGGATCCCCGCGTTGTCCGCTCTGCAGTAAATAAGGCCATCCTCCCGCTCTGCGATCTCCTCCTTCATGCAAATAGAGATCAGCGGCGGCTCTTCATCGGGCTCCGGTTCGGGCACGATTCCCGGATCCGGTTCAGTTCCGGGCTCCACCTCCGGCGCGATTTCATTGGATGTACTTCCCGCACCGGAGGTGCTGTTCTCAGTAGCTGCCGTGCCGCTGTATTCCACAGGTACCTCCGCTGCCGCAACGCTCTGCCCGATCACAAGGATCCAGACACCGGCTGCCACCAGTGCCAGAATTCCTGTCTTTCTTCCGACTCCTTTCTTTACTCTGTCGCCCAAGCGCTCTGTCAGATCCTCATGCACCAGCAGGATAACCGCCGCTGTGACCGCTGCCAAAGCCGTGGTCAGACATAGTATCGCTATGATCCTGCTCGTCTCTCCCCATATTCTCCATATAGACATTCTCGCTCCTACTCCGCCTCTCCGGTTTGCGTTTCGAGCTGCTTTTTTACCGGTATTCCTTATCACCGCGCGGAAGATTTCATTTCACCCGGCTGTTCACTGCACGTGCCGCAGACCTGACCGCTGTGCGCAGTTCCTCCTGCAGACGCTCCGGCACATAGACCCGTCCGCTCTCCGCGTTTTCCATAAAACTCTCCGCGTTCTCCACCACCTCCTTTGCCATTTCCATGTCTGTCCCGGCCTCTCTGCAGCGATCCGCGGACAGCGCGATCTCAGCGGCCGCCGCTTTACACACCGCCGCAGCGAAGACTCCGTTCCCGCTCATCTCCGCCTCCCGCACAGATATCTCCTGCAGCTCCCGCCAGGCTTCTATCCGCTCTCTGCTCCATTCCTCTCCCAATACAACTTCCATGGCCTCTGCCATTTCCCTGTCGCCGAACCAGATCCCGCCTTCTGTCAAAGCATTGCGGAAACACTGTTTTGCCGCCTCCTTCCCTCCTTCATAGCAGGCAAAATATGCTTTCCCCAACTCCACCGAAAACGCCGCGTAATCTCCGGGCCTCTTCCTTCTCATTCGATCCAGATTTCCTTCTTCATTTCCCGCCGCCTTATCCCACAGCTGTCCGGTGCTCACTCTCGCGAACAGGACATCATCCAGCGCCCTTTTCTCTTCTTCTGTGATCACATAATCCTCCACCATATCCCGCAAGAAACAGATGTATGCTTCCGGATCCTCCGGCCGCAGCACCGCGGCCCTTTGGTAAGCCTCCTTTTTTCCTTCAAGCGTCGTCTCGTTTTCCGCTGCCTCGATGAGGGCGCAGTACTCCGCGGTTGTTACTCCTGCAGCCAACGCCGAAAGCACGATCGCAAGACCCAGGCAAACTGCAGCTGTATTGACCAGAAGCACAAACCACTTCCATCCTCTCTCACGGCTCCTGCTCCTCATCCGGAGCCTGATCACACCCCGCAGTGCTTTTTCCAGTTCCTTGCAGGAGGAATAGCGCATAGACGGAGCAGTCATGCAGCAGCGGAGCAGTATTTTGGCCATCTCATCGAATTGCCGGCTTTCTCCTTCCGCGCCAAGGATCTCCCCAAGCGGCCTCAGCCCTGTTTCCAGCGGCGGCCGGCCTGTGACCATATGGTGCAGGACTGCCCCAATGCCGTAGATGTCGGTCTTCTCATCGGACTGCTCCCAGCCGCCATACTGCTCCGGCGCCGCGTAACCGTCCGTACCGAGCTGCATGGTGTCTGCGCCGGCACTCTTTCTGAGCTTTCTCACCGCGCCGTAATCCACCAGGACAAATTGCCCGTCCGGCCGCACCAGAATATTGGCCGGCTTCAGATCCCGGAAGATCATGGGCGGCTTCTGCCCGTGCAGCTGCTCCATTATGCCGCAGAGCTGCAGACCGGCCACCGCGGCCTCCCTCACCGTGAATAATCTGCCCTCATCAAGGGTCTTTTGAAGGGATCTTCCTTCCACATATTCCATGACAAAACCAGTGAAGCCGCCGTTTCTGTCGCAGACACACTCTCTGAATGCAGGAATTCCGGGATGGATGGCGGCATTTCCCTGCTCATCGGCGCAGAGTTCTTTTAGGACTACTGCTTCTTCTTGCAGAACTTCAGCTTCAGCACGCCGGGCTATAGCATCCGCGCGCAGATGATCTGCTTTCTGCTCCAATTCCTCCGGACTGTTGTCGTCATCCTTTCGAAGGACTTTCATTGCATAGTTTCTTCCGTCCGCTCTGTCTGTCACAAGATAGACGACACTTGTTCCTCCGCGCCCAAGTTCGCGGAGAATCTCATATTGATCAATAGATCTCTCATTCAATTATCGGTTCACTCCCTGGTTGACCCGCGATTCGCGGAAATGAACAAACCTGCCAGTCAGATTCAGCAGTTTTGCCAAGATGCCCGACCCGGCAAGATCCTATGGGTCGGAAATTAGAAGCCGGTCTCCATTGGATACCGGCAAGATAGGTTCATTATCAAATAGGTGGAGGATGAAAGTCAAGACTAAAAAACTGCCGCACCAGAAATCATTCTTAGTGCGACAGCTCAGAAACTATCCCTTCATCATCAGATGCAGCCCCACATCAAACAGCCTGCCCTCAACGCACTCGCTGAGCCATTCGGCCATGGTCATTTCATCCTGTGTGCGGAGTATGAATTCCGGCTGCCGGACCACTGTGTGGATCGTTCCTCCCTTGTACATGGTGAGAGGTCTGTGCCAGTCATGAATGAAGAAAGAGAATTCCGGTCCGATATCTCTCATTTCCGCGATCATTTTCTGCATCTGCCGGTAATAGTCCTCCTGAATCTGAGAATCTGTGTCGTAAACCTTGTTGGTCATATCGTTGTAGAAAGCGCTCAGAAGGTAATCCATTGTTGAACCCGAGTAGAGGTATTTAAACCGATTGCCCTGGCGCTTGTAAACGCCGCGGTACCACTCGAGAGCGAGATTTTTGCCCTTCACATCGCTGCAGATCTCATCTCTCGCGTTCCAGACGTCGCGCAGTATATGCTTCCAATCCTTGTACAGGAGCTGCGCGCTGTCCGAAAAGAGGGTCACATCGCTGCAGGCAGGATAGAATTCGCCCGCGATCTGTTCCGCGAGGGCAGGCACCGCAAAAGCTCCGGCACTCTCTCCCGCGATCAGGAGTTTGGAAGCGGCGGGGAACAATTTTTTGCCGGTCCTCATGGCCGCCATGAAGTTCTCATAGCCGTGGAAATAAAGTATCTCCTCATCTCCCGCCTTCCGGCTTCCGTCCTCGCTGTCCTCGATGACGTGGTAGGTGAACTCGCTTCTGCCGATATGCATGTCTCCGGTCGCATAGGTGATGACTATGAAATTCCAGTCGTCGAAGGGATTATCAGACCCGTTTTTGGTGATGCCCACATTGATGTTCATGACCTGTGTGAACAGCCGCAGATTATTCCAGTAATAGTTGGGAAGCCAGGCCGCGACGCTGCCGCCGGTCACAGGCCGTGCGGCCATATATTCATTGATCGCGATGCCTCCGCCGGAGAAGAAGACGCACAGTTTGTCAGTGGCACCCTTTCGGACGTAAATATGATATTCGGAGCCATCCCCGCACTTTCCCTCAGGCACAGGTACCTGGTACCAGACCTTCTCAGCGGGTTCGCCGACAAGGATCGGAGCCTCCTGCCCCAGTTCATAGATTCCCTTTGCGACGGATTCCTCGACCAGATTTCCTATCCGGACCATCCAGTTCTTTGCAATATTGCCAGCTGCCATAATTTACCACCTTTGATCAAAGATTGAACATTTTCTCTACTGCGCTCCGCAAGTCTCTGAAGCGGAAGATCACTGCCGCGCAGGCCTCGATGAGAAGGAGCGCCATGCACGCCACCGCCGGGAAAGGAACCGGGTTGACATGGGCCAGCACCGGGAAGATCTGCAGCATGGAGAGCAGTATCGTCACAAAAATATAGATAATATACTCTTCTAACCGGAGATTGGCCGCACGGCCAACACCGATCGTCACAAAAACCAGCATGACAAATCCGATCGGCAGTACATACGCCAGCGACCAGCCATGCCAGCCTGTAAGTGTATCGATCAGAATGCAGACCGCCATAGCCAGATACGTCTCGATAAACAATGTTTTGATCAGATTGTTCCGATAATAGATGCCGACCATCAGATCTCCCCAGGCGATCAGGGCGCCCATCACCGCGAAGGGGACCCAGGCCAGCTTGAAGTCATAGAGAATCTCCAGCGCATTCATGATAATGAAGAAAGTGAGCAGGCAGAATGTCCCTACTTTGACCACGGACATATGGGAAAAGCGGTTTCTCTCGAGAATCGGGAATCCGCCCGGTTCTGACTCTCCCGTGACTCTCCCTCCGCAAAGGGGGCATTCTGTCTTATTGCCCCGGATACTGATCCTGCATTTAGGACAATACTGCATTACGACGCCTCCTTTCCTGCGGAATCCGCTGCCTCAGCATCGGCCAAGGCAGGTTTTTCAACTGCCGGTTCCGGTTGTTCAACAGCTTTGACAGCATTTACAGCGGGCGGTTCCGGCTTTTCAGCAGCCTGCTCATTAGAAGGTGCATCGAAATCATTGCTCTCAAGCACTAAGTCGATCCCCATGTCCACTATATCCCGGAAGAAGTTCCGGATCACCGGCTGCTGGATAAAAGCGGACGTAACGCTGAACACCAGCTCATCTTTGAAAGAGCACAGGCAGACCTGCACCTCGGGCGCCGCCATAAAGCAGCTGAATTTGCGGATATAGGGCTCCATCTCCTTAGGAACTGTGATCTTGCCCACATTTGAGATCGTCCCCGTGATCCCGCGCTGGGTCTTGGCGTTGATCGCGGAGATGACCAGGTTTTTGATAAAAAGAGGCACCACTTTGATCGCGATATTGTGCTCAAGAGCCGCGTAAGAATTCATAGTCAGTTCGACCTGGTCCTGCTTTAACTGTTTGTCAAAAGATTCCCTCACCACAGGAATAATGCTTTCGAGCGTCCCGTCGTAGAGGACCGGATCGTAGACCACATTGATGACGCCGAAGAAGTTGCGCGCGGTATCAGAAGGAA
Organism: uncultured Lachnospiraceae bacterium; assembly: GCA_902781325.1. Lineage (GTDB taxonomy): Bacteria > Bacillota > Clostridia > Lachnospirales > Lachnospiraceae > CAG-791. Next base: position 3,107 of record CACZJD010000071.1, on the reverse strand, counting down.
AATAATTTCTCAGATTCACCGGAACGCTCATAACAATAGGATACTTTCTGTCGCGCACCGACATCTCCCGGAGCGCCGCCTGAATAAAGAGCGCCGTGCTCAGTTCAGCAACAGTCGAGCTGCGCTCCCTTGCGGCCGCCAGGAACGCCGACACAGACACCGTCCCCTCAAGCAGGTGGTTCTGCAGGTTCTCGTCCTTATCGCCGCGCAGGTGATAGGCCCGCTTGGGCGCGGACTTCTGCCCCTCGGGCTTCTCCTTTCCTCGGGCTTCTCCTTTGCCTTATGATAGTATTTGCCGAACGCGTCGTTCTGCCTGTCCTCGCCGGACGCCCTGCTGCCAGTTGTCTGAATCAGGTCCAATCCGTACCTGATCCCGAGATACTCCGCCAGAATCGCCTTGAGAAACTCAAAGGCCCCCGTCCCGTCTGTCAAAACATGGTACATCTCCAGGTTGATCCTGCGCCCGTGATAATTGACTCTGTAGAGCAGGTTCCTGCGCCCCTCCCAGTAGATCGTGTCCAGCGCAGGCCTGTCGTCCCCCGTCACTTCCGCGTCCAGGTCACTTTGGTCAAGGTAATACCAGAACAATCCCTTTTTCAGAACACTGCTGAAATGGGGAAAATCCCTTGCCGCCGCTGTCACCGCGCTCTGAAGGACCTCAGGGTCCACCTCCTCTTTTAGTTCGCAGGTGATCCTGAACACACGAGTGTCCGAGCCGCCCGCTGTGGAGGGCACTATTTTGGCCGCGTTATCCAGTTGATACCACTTCGTCTGTGCCATACCGCTTCTCCTGTGTGACTTTCTTGGTCCTTAATTTAAGTGAGAAAACAGCCCTTCTGATCTTATTTGGTGAGGAAAGCAAACGGATCGTCGTCTACAAGGAAGTGCATGAGCTGGTAGGCGCACATGATGGCCACTTTCTCCTCCTTGAGGATCCTGCGGACCTCGTCGCGGTCAGCCAGTACGATCTCGATATTCTCTGTGTCCTCCATAAAGCGGTCGCTGATCTCACCATCCGTGTAACCGTAGACCGTCGCGCAGGACTCATCCGTAAGGCCAACCGTAGTGAACCGGGGCTCCTCAAACATCGGATCCACATCCAGCGGCTCGAACGTAAGCCCGGTCTCCTCGTGCATCTCGCGCACCGCCGCCTCGCGGAAGTCCTCCCCCTTCTCCACAAGTCCCGCCGGGAACTCGTAGACATATTCGCCGATGCAGAAGCGGTACTGACGGATCAGCACTACTTTGTCTCGCTTGGGACCGTACAGGCTGTAGATGATCACGCCGTCGGGATGATTTTCTCCCGTGACGATCTTGAGCTCGCTCTCGTTTTTAGCCCTGGAAGCGACATAATAATGGGACTTCGCGCCGTTCTTGTGCGTGACGTCCAGATCATAGAGATTGACAAACTTATTCTCGGTTTTCTGTGTGATCTTATCGATGGATACCATGCTTTCTCCCTCCTATATGATGGCCGGCGCTCTGCCGGATCTCTTCGCTATATGCCGACAGCGCTCCTATGCAGGAGGTCCGCCGCGCTTTATTCCGCTTTCTTTTCGAGCAGGCCTGTCAGATTCCCTTCCGCCAGTATGCTCAGCCTCCTGATCGCCCTCGAGACCGCCGTGTACAGGCGGTGCCTCGACAGGGTATCCTCCGGATACATCTGCGGATCCGCGTCCGGCAGGATCACGCCGTCAAATTCAAGCCCCTTCACCAGTTCCGGCGTGATCAGGAAAACACCGCCCGCCGGCAGCGCCTGGTTTCTCCGGATCACCGGCGGCGCATCCTCACCCAGAAGTTCCTCGATCCGCTCCAGACTACGTCTGTTCCCGCAGATCACTGCGGTCAGTCCTGTTTCTTGTTTCGCGGCGTTGATCAGGCTCCTTAGTCTGAGCAGATAATCTTCTTTGGACGCACAGGCCAACTTCACCGGCGCGGTTCCCGGTCGCTGTACGGAAGCCGTGCGGATCCGCTTCTCCTGCGGCAGCAGTGCCGTAAAGATCTCCGTGATCTCCGGCGACGACCGGTAACTGGTCAGCAGCGGGAACTCCTCCACTTCCCCGAACAGTTCCCGGATCTTGCCAAAAGATGCCGTCCCCTGCCTGATCGCCTGGAACTCATCTCCCAGCATCATAAACTTCGCATTGCCAAAATATCGCCTGAGTACCATCAGCTGTGCCGCCGTATAGTCCTGCACCTCGTCGATCATGACATACTTGGCATTTTTGTCGCCCATGCCGGTCAGCAGCATTTTGAGCCAGATCCATTCCGCGGAAGTTAGTTTCTTCCTCCCGAGGATCCGGCATCCGATTCTCTCAATATCCAAAAAAGCAAAGTGGCTGATCGCGCTGAACGTGCCGCCGTACTGGTTTTTAATCCGGTTCTGCTCCCTGACTCCGGGCTCGTCTGCCATCTCAGCATCATAGTTTTCTTTGTCGTCCCTCTCCATCTTTTGGATCTTGACCCTGGCGATCTCTGCCAGCCTGTCCGCCAGGATGTTCATGAACCTCACTCCGGTCTCGATCCCGGCCAGTCCCTCGGATGCTCTCCTGATCTCTTTGCGGCTCAGGACGCACCTGCCTTTTTGCATGACGGGCCTGAAATCCTCCTCTTCGAGGCGAAGGCGCTTCAGGGCGCGCTCTATTTTGACCAGGTCTGCTTCCTTAGCAGGTTCGTAAGGGCCCTTGTCAGGCGCATTCGCAATATGGACAAAATCCCTCCATGTGATCGTCCTCGGATTCTCCTCGCCCAGGTCCGGCAGCACCTGGTCGATATACTGGCGGAACACCGGATTGATCGTGAGCAGATATACCTGGTCCGGCCTCAGATTCTCCCTCTGGCGGTAGAAAAGGTAGGCGATCCTCTGCAGCAGCACGGAAGTCTTCCCGCTGCCCGCAATTCCATTCACCAGCAGCACCGGCACATCGGCGCAGCGGATGACCGCGTTCTGCTCCTTCTGGATCGTCGCCGTGATGGCCTTCATCTTGTCGGTGCGGCTGCTCGCCAGAGACTGCAGCAGCATCGGATCCTCGATCGCCACCTGCGTGTCAAAAAACGAGAACAGCCTGTCCTCCTCGAGGTTGTACTGCCGCCTCAGCTGCAGGTCC
>CACZJD010000070.1 GCA_902781325.1 uncultured Lachnospiraceae bacterium | reverse complement strand
CTGCCGCAGCTTGCAATGCACTCCCCGTACGAAACGGCCGGGGCAAAAGATACAGCTTTCCTCGTGGAAGCTGCAAAGGTACTGTTCTCCTCATCCGTCGAGGGAACAGGAGATGGTAACTATAAACTCAGATTTTAAATTTGCGCGCTGACACTACGCGGACAGAGTCCGCTATATTACAGACATAGATTATTGCGCACCGGTAACAGGTCAACACAAATCTAAAAAGCGACGCACTAATCGTATTTACTGGAAATTTAGGAGCTTTTAAAAATGGATTCTAAGTATATTAAATGGTCAACTCTTGCCTTTATGGCGTTCTCAACAGTATGGGGATTCGGAAACGTAGTAAATGGTTTTGTTTACTTTAACGGTATTCAGGTTATTTTCAGCTGGATCTTCATGTTCGCTCTATATTTTGTTCCCTACGCACTCATGGTCGGTGAACTTGGTTCCGCATTCAAGGAATCCGGCGGAGGAGTCAGTTCCTGGATCCTGAAGACTACAGGTCCCAAACTCGCTTATTACGCAGGCTGGACATACTGGGCCTGCCACATCACCTATATCGCAAGTAAGTCTTCCGGCGGACTCAAAGCCCTGAGCTGGGCAGTATTCCGCAACGCCGAGACTTACGACACATTCCCTACTATTGGCGTACAGCTGGTCACTTTTGCAGTGCTTCTTCTTTTCTGCTGGGTCGCAAGCCGCGGTCTCAATCCTCTGAAAAGACTTGCCACCATCGCCGGAACAAGTATGTTCGTGATGTCTATTCTTTACATCATCATGATCTTTGCAGCCCGCGCGATCAATCCCGGCGCTGATTATGTGTCTCTGGATCTGAGCATGAAGAGCCTGATCCCGGAGTTCAATGTCAAATACTTCACATCCCTCTCGATCCTTGTGTTTGCAGTCGGCGGATGTGAGAAGATCTCCCCTTACGTCAACAAGGTGAAAGATCCCAGCAAAGGCTTCCCCAGAGCTATGATCACCCTGGCGATCATGGTAGTTGTCTGCGCGATCCTCGGAACCATCGCAATGGGCATGATGTTCGATCCCGCCGTGATCAACGGTTCAGAAGAGAGCTTCAACTCCTATGTATCGAACGGCTCCTACTGGGCTTTCCAAAAACTCGGTCAATACTATGGAATCGGTGATTCACTCCTGGTCGTTTATGCGATCTGCAATGCGATCGGCCAGCTCTCGACACTTGTCATTAGTATTGATGCGCCTCTTCGTATGCTTCTTGACAATGAGGACGCCCAGAAGTTCATTCCTTCAACACTTCTGAAGAAGAACGATACCGGCGCTTATGTAAACGGCATCAAGATGGTCGCGATCCTCTCGGGCTCCATCATCCTGATCCAGTCATTTGTTCCCGGCGCGGCAGCAGTGCTCAAGCAGCTCACCAAGCTCAACTCAGTCTGCATGCCCATGCGTTACCTGTGGGTATTCACCGCATATATCGCGCTTCGCAAAGCCGGAAACAAATTCAATCCCGAGTATCGCTTTGTGAAGAATGATACTCTTGCGCTTGCTGCCGGCGGCTGGTGCTTTTTCGTAACCGCTGCATGCTGCCTGCTCGGCGTATATGATACAGATCCATTCACTATGTGTCTCAATATCATCACTCCTTGCGTACTCACTGCACTTGGAATCATTCTTCCCATGATGCAAAACATAGAGGAAGGGGCTGTACTCAGCCTCTTCTTTTATTATGCCTTTATTGATTCTTCTGATGATTTCACATACAATAGATGGAAGCATCGAAAGCAGAAGAAGAAGAACGGAGCGCTTATGAGAAAGAATCTGATCGCATTATTTTTATCCGTGATCCTGGCAGCGGGCATGGTCAGTCCCGCCTCTGTTTGTGCTGCAGAAATACCTGAACAGGAAACGGTATCCGCGGAGAATGAAGCGGCGCAGAAAGAAGAGGCTGAGGAACAGGCTCAGATCGAAGCAGAAGAGCCGGCAGAGGATAACAAGGAAGAGTCAGCCGGAGAGAAAAACGAGGAATCGACGGAAGATACAACAGCGGAACAGAAGGAAGAGTCCGCGCCTGAGGGAACAGAAGATCCGGTACAGGAATCGGCTGATGATCCGGCAGCAGACGCTGCTGAGGAAGAAGCTTCTCCAGATATGGAGACGAAATCAGAGGAGCTCTTCACGGATGAGATCGCCGTCGCAGAAGGTATCGAAGAGGTGGTTTGTCCCGGCGACACCGGTAAACCGTCTTCCGACGAACTGTTTTCTGTATATGTGGACAGGAGCTTCGAGAGAGAACCGCTTTATGCTGCATCACGGAAAAAAAGAAGCTCTGTTTCCGCACTGCAGGGATATGACCGGGCAGTCTACAATTATATTGCCGGTTTTCTTCCGCAGATCGCGGCGGGAGAGCGGGCGTCCACGGTATTTGAGATTACACCTGAAATCATGGGGGCAGAGAAGACCTCGTGGACGGCAGAGGAACTCGGAGTAGCTGCTGTGATCGCCAAGGATGAGAACGGCAAAGCTTATATTCCGAGAGATGCCCAGGACGCGGCTTTAGCAGAGGTTGCTATCAATCTGTCCAGAATTCTCGATGTGCTGCTTGCAGAGCATCCCTATGAACTGTATTGGTATGATAAGACCTCGGGTGCCGGTACCAAAATGACCGGTTTCGGGCTCAGAGCCGCTTTTGACCATTCTCTCGGCGCTTATGTCGTGAGCACGACCGGCAGCATGTATCTCCGTTTCAGTGTAAGCAAGGAGTATTCGGCAGGTGAATTTCTTGTCGACACATCGATCGGACGGTCGGTCCAGAGCGCTGTAAATAAGGCAAACGCAATCGTGTCAAAATACAGAAGCAGCTCAGATGAAGAAAAACTGCGCGGGTATAAGAACGAGATCTGCGAGCTTGTTTCCTATAACAACTCTGCTTCGAGCGAAGCAGACTATGGAAATCCCTGGCAGATGATCTGGGTTTTTGACGCAAATCCCGATACCAACGTTGTATGTGAGGGATATGCTAAGGCATTCAAGTATCTGTGTGATCACACAGAATTTGAGAGAAGTATTGAGTGTATTCTTGCCGGCGGGAACATAGTCAAAAACAGCGGTATAGAACCGCACATGTGGAATGTTCTCAAGATGGAAGACAAAAAGAATTATCTTGTGGATGTTACAAATTGTGATTACAGAACTATAGGATACCCTGACAAGCTGTTTCTCGCTGGAACAGATGAGACGAGGACTGACGACAGCGGAAATCCGGGGTACTATTTTGCCAACACGGGACTGAGCTATTACTACGACACTGACACGCAGGGAATATTCGGCGAAGCGGATCTGGAACTCTGTCCGCATAATTACGGGAGACATGAATGGGGAACGGAGTTAATCCTGGATGAAGAAGCGACGTGTACAGAAGATGGATTCAAATCTTACCACTGCACGATCTGTGATGCGATCAACCAGAGTAAGATCCAAGTGATTCCTGCAACAGGTCATGATTTCAGCGACTGGAAAGAGATCAGGAAAGCGACCGGTACTGTGACCGGGATTCGGGAGAAGACCTGTGCTAACTGCGGAGAAAAGATCACGGAAGAGATCCCTGTCCTTATCGGAACATGGATAAGAAACAGCACCGGCTGGTGGTATCGGTGGAGTGATGGCAGTTATCCGGTAAGCACGTTTGTGGACATTGGCGGCAGAACCTATTATTTCAACGCATCCGGTTACATGGTCACGGGCTGGCAGAAGATCGACGGCGCATGGTACTACATGAGCGGCGGCGGAGCGATGCAGACGGGCTGGCAGAAGATCGGCGGCGTCTGGTACTACATGAACAAGAGCGGAGTGATGCAGACGGGCTGGCAGGACATCAACGGCGCACGGTACTACATGAGCGGCGGCGGAGCGATGCAGACGGGCTGGCAGAAGATTGACGGCGCATGGTATTACATGAGCGGCGGCGGGGCAATGCAGACGGGCTGGCTGTACCTGGGCGGCAAGTGGTATTATATGAATAGCAGCGGAGCGATGGTTACAGGCCGGCAGACGATAGACGGCAAACTGTACTATTTTGACGGGAGCGGAGCGATGCAGTAGAATTGCTCTGCGGCTGCTGCAGGGGGAGAATCATGACAGATATCGTTGAAGTTCGCGGCGTCAGGATCGGGGAAGGGATTCCCAAGATCATTGTTCCGATTGTCGAAGTGACCCGGAAAGAGATCATCCGGAAAGCAGAGTCCCTCGCCAAAGTCCGGAAGGACATTGTGGAGTGGAGAGCGGACTGGTTTGAGAATGCAGCGGATCCGGCTGCGGTGAAAGAGGTCCTGCGAGAGCTTCGCGGCGCGCTTGGAGATACGCCCCTTCTGTTCACTTTCCGCACCTTGAAAGAAGGAGGCGAAAAGGCCATCGATCCTCAGGACTATGCGGCGCTCAATATTGAAGTGGCTAAGAGCGGCTTTGCTGATCTTATCGACATCGAGGTTTTCACAGGGGATGAGATCGTAAAGGAGATCATCAGGAGTGCCCGCAAAGAGGGAGTAAAGACAGTAGGTTCAAGTCATGATTTTGACCGGACCCCTGAAAAAGACGAGATTGTCGGCAGACTTCGCAAAATGCAGCAGATGGGTGCGGATATTCCCAAGATCGCTGTAATGCCGCAGAACAGAAAGGATGTGCTGACCCTTCTTTCGGCTACGGAAGAGATGAAGACTCTGTATGCGGACCGTCCGATCATCACGATGTCCATGTCGGGCACCGGCCTCATCAGCCGCCTGTGCGGAGAGGTGTTTGGAAGTTCCTGCACTTTCGGCGCGGTTGGAAAGGTCTCTGCGCCGGGGCAGATGAATGCGGAAGACCTGGATACAGTGTTGAAATTGATCCACAAGGGTCTTTGAGTGATATAGAGAGGAGACAATAAAATGTCATTTGCTGTGTTTGCGGACGGGAGCGCGAATCTCCCGCAATCATTGTTAGAGGGGATCTCTCTTTTGCCTTGTGAGTATACTGTTGACGGAGAGCCCCGGGTCTATCTTGGGGATGTCGATCACTTTGACGGGCACGCATACTATGAGGGACTGAGAAACGGCCGCAAAATAGGGACAAGCCTTCTGAATACCCAGCTCTTCCTCACGCATTTCACGCCGGTCCTTGAGAGCGGGCAGGACATCATCTATGTCTCAATGAGTTCGGGGATCAGCGGCACATACAATGCCGCGGTGGCAGCAGCCGTCGAACTCATGGAGCAGTTCCCGGACAGATTTGTGCACATAGTGGATTCCAAGGGCTGCGGCTTCGGAAACGCGCTTTTAGCGCTGAAGGCTGCAGAACTGAGCAGACAGGGCGTTGATGTAAGGGAAGCCGCGCAGATCGTGGACGATGCAGTACAGCACGCATGCCAGTACTTTACCGTGGATGACCTGAATTTTCTCAAGAGAACCGGCCGCGTCAGCGGATTTACGGCGGCGATCGGAACGGTGCTCAACATCAAACCCATTCTTTATGGGGACAGCACGGGGCACATTGTCGCGTGCACGAAGGTGCGCGGGCGCAGAAAGGCCATCGAAGCTGTGGTGGAAAAATATAAAGAAAAGAAACTCGACTCACCGGAACAGAAGATCTTCATCTCCCACGGAGACTGTCTCGATGACGCCAACATGCTGGCGGAACTTGTAAAGAAGGTCACTCCGGGAATCCCGGTTACAATCTGTCAGCACGAACCGTTCTCGGGCGCCCATGTCGGGCCGGGAATGCTTGCGCTGTTCTTTTGGGGAACCGAGAGATAACTTCTGATGGCTCTTATGCTGCAATAAAAAACCGGGCCCGGCTTTCTGCCGGTCCCGGATATTTCTGTCATCAGATCTTCTCTGTATATTTCTTGGAGATGTAAGCGTAGCAGGTGCCGCCCTTGGGATCGTAGATCAGGAGTCTGTACCACTCGCCGTCTGCGGTGATGCCGTCGACTTTAAGTTTGTGGCCTCTCTCATAGATCTTAGCGATCTCTCCGTTAGGAGTATATCTGCAGTTAAGGCTGGAAGCGGTAACTCTTACCCAGATAGGAGTGATGGGTTTTACCTTGACCTCTGCCTGTCCTACGCCGCCGGTCACTTCGCTGAGTGCTTCTTCACTGATCTTGTTTTCCATAAATTCGCTCATTTTAATTACCTCTCTTTTATTAATTCATTTGGATGTGTTTGTTTTTGTTATCTATAGTAATATACGCAGGAATGGCGGACATCCATGGACTTTTTGATTCTTTTTCAAAGAAATTTCCGTTTTCTCTTGACTTTCCACTGACTGGAAGGTGTACAAGTAACTAAACAGCGAGGTGCAAACCGATGAAGATCAATCAGGTAGAAGAACTGACCGGCATCACGAAGAAGAATATCCGTTTCTATGAGGAACAGAATCTGATCAGTCCGCAGCGCAATCCGGCTAACGGGTACCGCGATTATTCCATGGAGGATGTAAAGCAGCTCTCCAGGATCAAGTTACTTCGGAAACTGGGGATCCCGATCGAGTCCATCCGCAAGATGGAGACCGGTGAACTGCAGCTGGACGACTGCCTGTTCAAAAAAGTGCACGAACTGAAGGCAGCTGTGCAGAGCGCCCAGATGATGCAGACTGTGTGCCAGGAGATGCTCGACCAGACAACCGGCTTTGATAAGATCGATACAGATCTCTATCTCGCTAAGATCGATCAGCTTGAGAAAGGAGGAACACAGTTCATGAATATTGAACAGCATGATAAACGTCAGTCAATTATTGCTCCGGTATTTTTTGCCGGGATCACGATCCTTGCAGTAGCCGCATTTATCCTGCTGCTATTTTATCTCAATACACTGGAACCGGCGCCTTTCGGGGTAATCGGGTTCTTTGTCATTTCAGGATTGGCTGTTTGCGTGGGTGTCATCATCGCCTGCAGAGAAAGAATCAAAGAAATTAAAGGAGGAGAATTGGATGAAGCTCGCAACTATTGAAAACTGGCCCGGCAAGAACTATGAGATCCTGGGCCTGGTGAAGGGCACCGTTGTTCAGAGCAAAAACCTGGGCAAAGACTTTATGGCAGGAATGAAAACGCTGGTGGGCGGTGAGATCGTCGGCTACACAGAGATGATCGTGGAAGCGAGAGCGATCGCCACCAAGCGTATGGTTGATGAAGCTGAAGCGCTTGACGCGGATGCAGTCATCGGTGTTCGTTACGGTTCGTCTTCCGTCATGCAGAGTGCGGCGGAAGTCGTGGCTTATGGGACGGCGATCCGCTTTATAGACTAAGCTGCGGCGGCAGGACTGCCGGGGCGGCGTAGGGATATGTAAAAAGGGCAGCTGCTTTGAAGCGGCTGCCTTTTTTTAATATTTTGGCAAAAAATGAAAATGGGCGGGAAAACTAAGTTTCAAATAAGGTTCATATTGAATAATGGCATCATCAACTGAGAACAGAAAGGAGTTAATCATGAAAAATACGAACTATCTTAAAATAGCAGCAGCAGCTACAGCAGCATTTATGATCTCGTCAGCAACAGGCTTTACAGCAATGGCCGGCGCTTTCGGAACGGGCAGCGCAGTTGAGGGTACCCCAGAGGTCATAGAATACACCTCCGAGAACAATACCCCAGAGGTCGCAGAATACACCTCGGACAGCGCAGCGTCGGCGACAGTTTATGAAGACCAGGCGGAAGACGCGGCAGCGACCTCCTCCCTGAACATGGTGAGCGGAGGAGCGCTTGATACGACGGATATGTTTACAGCAAGAGACCTTGAGCAGACAGCAGACCTGAGCGAAGCACAGAGCTACACGATAACTGACGGCCAGACCATCGAGATTACCTCAGAGGGCGTATATGTGATCACAGGAACTGCGTCGAACGCATCCATCGTTGTAGAGGCAGGCGATGAGGATAAGGTTCAGATCGTACTCGACGGTGTCTCTATTACAAATGACAGCGCTCCCTGTATTTATGTAAAGAGCGCGGATAAGGTATTTGTGACCACAACAGACTCAGAGAACAGCCTTACAGTGACTGGAACCTTCAGCGCTGATGGTGATACCAACACAGATGCCGTCATTTTCAGCAAGGACGACCTGGTGCTGAACGGAACGGGAACTCTTACGATCAAGTCCACAGACAATGGCGTGACCAGTAAAGATGATTTAAAGATCACCGGAGGTACGCTCAACATCACCTGCACTTCGGATGCTTTGGAAGCCAATGATTCCATCCGTATTGCGGACGGCATCATTAGTATTGATACGGCGAAAGACGCGCTCCATGCGGAGAATGATGAAGATGACACAGTAGGATTTGTTTATATCTGCGGCGGCACACTCAATGTCGAGTCCGAGGATGACGCGATTCACGCCACGACGATCATTCAGATTGATGACGGCGAACTCAACCTTAAGGCACACGAAGGTCTTGAGGCAACCTGGATCCAGGTAAACGGCGGCGAGATTAACATCGAGGCCAGCGACGACGCAATCAATGCGGCTTACAAATCAGCCAAAATCACGCCTGCCTTTGAGATAACCGGAGGCTATGTCACGATCGTGATGGGATCCGGTGATACGGACGCGGTTGATTCCAACGCCAACCTGATCCTCACAGGAGGAACGCTTGATATCACTGCCCAGAGTCCTTTCGACTATGATGGAACCTGCCAGAAGACAGGATGCACGCTGATCATCAACGGGACAGAGACAGACTCCGTTTCCAACCAGATGATGGGAGGCGGTGGCATGGGCGGCATGGGCGGCATGCACGGCGGAAGATGGTGAAAACGGAAAACCAAAACCGATACCCCGAAAACCGATACCCCAGAGGTCTCATATAAAAAACGATACCCCAGAGGTCTCATAAATTGAGGCCTCATAAATTAATCAAATGGGAAAAGGTACCCCAGAGGTCCCTTTTCCCATTTGCATTCTAATCTGCGGAACATTATTATAAGAGTACAAATACAAGGAATGCGTGGTGTTGAGAATGACCCCTAAGAACAGTGAAGAAGCGATCCGTATGGGCCTTGAGGACATTGGCGGCAAGTACGGAATCAGGTTTTCCAGAATTGAGAACGGAGAGGCGGAGGCGTCAGCACCGCTTCAGCCAAAAGACAGAAATTTCTACAGTGTGCCCTACGGCGCAGTTCTGTTTAATCTCGCAGACAACACTGCGGGAATGGCCTATCTGAGTACCGGCGGAAATGGTGTCACCGTGAGCGGGAACGTGAACTATCTGAGGGGAGCAGACCCGAAGGCCGACGAGATCCACAGCCGTGCTAAGGTGATCAAGCGTGGCAGGAAGCTGTGCTTTATCAGTGCAGAGGTGGAGGATAACCTGGGAAATTTGCTGTCAACTTACAGTTTTGTCTTCTCAGATATTTGAGGCGGCTTATATAAGCACCGGATTCAACTTAATCTCACGAAGGAGAAAAGGGCATGACACTGGCGAGCTACTATTTCAATCAGTTTACAACTGCACAGTACGTAGACTTTTGTATTCGACTTGTGGTGGCATTTTTGATCGGCGGGCTGATTGGACTTGAGAGGAGCAAACGCTTCAAGGAGGCCGGCATCCGCACTCATATCATAGTATGTGTCACGGCGGCACTGATCATGCTGATCTCCAAATACGGATTTGCGGATTTGGATCAGACAGCAGGAATGGAAATCCTGGGAAGCAAAGGGGCGGATCCTGCCAGAGTCGCAGCGCAGGCAGTCAGCGGTATATCTTTTCTGTGCGCGGGTGTGATCTTCAAGGTGGGCAGCAGCATCAAGGGACTCACTACTGCTGCCGGGATCTGGATGACTGCCGGCATCGGCCTTGCAATCGGTGCGGGCATGTACGTGGTGGTTGCTTTTACAGCAGTGCTTCTGTGGCTTTTGCAGTACGTATTTTACAGGATGCCGATCGGCGCGGAATCCTACGACGGCTATCAGCTGAAGTTCATAGTGAAAGACAGCGAAAAGTTTGAGGAGGAACTGAGAGCGCAGTTCACAAGCTGGGGAGTCCAGCTGACAAGCAGCAACATCACCTGGCAGCGGGATGGAGTAACCGAATTTGAATTCGTCATTCGCGGGGCTAATGCGATTGAATACACGGATATCAAGGAATTCGCGAAACGACTTCCGGAAGTTGTTTCCTTCAGTTACTGTCCGCTGAATGTCACACATCTGATCTGAATCGAGAGAGCCGCAGCTCCTTAAACGGAAGCTGCGGCTCTTTTTTTACATGTGCAGTATATTTTTCCAGCCTTTCAGGCTGACAGGTTCAAATCGCTTCTTGAGTTCTTTGACCGTCTGATCGCGGCCCGCATCTTTGATATGGACATCGCATTCGTCGGTTTCAGTGCCGAAAGTGATGACTTTAGGGGCGCCCACATAGCGCTGCAGGTATCCGAGCATTGCGGGTCGGTTAGCTTCCGCCGCATAGATGCGGAGGATCTTTTCCCCTTCCTCACAGTCAAAATAGTCAAAATTTATGCGGCATCTGTCGATCCAGGGCTGCTCCTTTAGCTTTTCGTGGAGACGGTCGATGTTCTCTTCGCGGTCAATGATCAGAATGTACAGGACATCTTTATTGATCGTCGCGTTCGTCCTTACATAGTTGCGATAGGGAGAGGTCCGCTTTTTGTGATAAAGCTTCGCCATGGATATGTAGGCGCTCTTCGAGAGAGCCAGATCAGGAACCGGCTCGTCCTCGTCCTCGACCTCTGGGGTAGGGGTGTGATGGGTGTGATGGTGAGTGTCGCGGACTTCCTCCAGGATCAGGTCTTTGTAGTCCTTGAAGTAGATGACAAGAAGGTTGTCCTGTACGGTGTTGACAAAAAAGGGAATCCCCTCAGCGTGCAGAAAATCCGTGATGTGGCTGACCAGGGCGGGCTCTATTTTGACAGTGCGGACGTATTTCATCGTATGGAGGTCATAGAGAACGGCGCCGTCCATTGCAATAATGGGGAGACGCAGGTCGACCCCGGACAGGATCTCACGAACGGTAGCGGGAGTCTGCTTGGTCGAGACTGAGAAGCGCATGCCGTCATGGAGAAAACGGTTGAGTTCAACCTTTGTGAAGCGGCTGAGTTCCCGGTCCTCTCTGAAGAGGACATGGTCGATGCCCGACACAAAAAGTGTTTCGCGGTCCCGGACCCTGGGAAAGTGAAGAGAGTTGACGATGATCGCCACGCCGACGCCGATGATCGTCTCGAGGGTACGATAGAAGACATGAATGAAGGGATTCGCGTCCTCGATATGGTACACAGCGATGCCCAAAAAGACAACGGCGGCGAAGAGAGCGTATTGTGAGATGTTCAAAAGGACAGTGGAGTAGATCACGAGTCCGGTGAAGACCCCGAGCAGGATATAGAAGACCACTGTGGTGCGGAAGTCGCCTCCAACAGGAAGGAGCTCCAGAAAGAGGATCGCGGAGCCCCAGAATGCGCCTACCAGAGTACCAATGATGCGGTCTTTGCCCTCTCTGAGCATGTTGGAGGAGTAAGGCTGTACGCACTGCAATGCGGCAATGATCGAGTAGAAGGGCTCGCCGCGCATACCGCGAAGGACGTAGACGACCATACAGAGCCAGACGGAGATGACAGAGCGCAAGATGCGCTGACCGGGCGGCTGGATGCGGATACGGGATGCCTGCGGGATGAGAGAATGGAATGTGTTGTTTCGGAAAGTAGGGGTTCCTGACATAGTTCATTCTCCATTTTCTTAGGGAAGGAGTATCGGAGAAAGGCCTCCCCATTGTGGCAGAAGAAATGTGATTTCTGTATAATGATAATTGATTATGTGAAATAGTGCATTTATATGCATTTAATTATATCAGTTCTGACAGCAAGAAGAAAGCGCGGACAAAATGGCAACTATGATACTGAAGATGACAGTAGTGGTTATCCTTTATTTGATCATTACTGCAGCCGTATGGAAATACCAGTCCCGGCATGCACAGACATGGGGATCGCGGATCGGAATCGGACTCATTTA
>CACZJD010000069.1 GCA_902781325.1 uncultured Lachnospiraceae bacterium | reverse complement strand
AAACGAATTCTTGTCGACAGAGTCTTGTTCGGAAGAAGCGACTATATACGGATTCTGCAGTTAGGCACAGATCAGTGATTTCTGAACACTGTACACAACTATTAAAAATAATGTCTATAGATAAGTGTTTTTTCGATTTTGTGTTGTGCATAATCGGGGAAATTGTGGATTTGTGCCTAAACGACTAAGATCTCCAAGAGAGGAAGGGCATTGGCAGCCTTTGGCTCCGTTATGCGGTTCTCAGACTGTACGGCATTCGCCGTATGAAATAAAACGGCATTCGCCGTATGAAATAAAAAATGAGAGGCTCTTCCTGGATGCAAGCATCCGGAATCGCCTCTCATTTTTTATTTCGCATGGCTCAAAGCTTATTTGTAATTACCGTTCCCGGCGTCTTACCAGATCGTGATCCGGTCTTCCGGCGCCAGATACATTCCGTCGCCTTCCTTTACGTCATAGGTCTCCATAAACTCATCGAACTGCTGCACGACCACGTTGGTCCGCAGGTAGCTCAGCGGATGGTTGTCGTCCCCCAGTATAAACAGATCTCTCTTGTAACTGGAATAGCAGGCGTACGACTTAGCGTAGCTTCGGAAGAATTTGTCATAGTCAAATCCTTCCCTGGTCCTTGCCAGCCCCATGATTGCCTGCACGCCGGTGATGTCCGCCGTCGCCTCCGCCGAGACGACTTTGCCGTCAACGTTTACCCCCTCAAAAACCGTGATGTTGTCAAAGTAGTCGATCAGCTTCTGAAGTCTTGCCTCAAACTTTGCCTTATCTTCCGGTGTCCACCAGTCGTTCATTCTTCCGTCTTTGTCAAACTGGGAACCGTTTTCATCAAAGCAGTGACTCATCTCGTGCGCGAGCACATAGCCGACGGTTCCGTACATTTCCTCCTCGCTCATCTCCGAGCTGTATCCGGCTTCCGCCAACTATTATAGTACTTATTCTTTAGTCCACACACAATTCAGAATTTCAAAGCAAAATAGTCAGTCAAATAAGTCTGTACGAAAATCTTGCTATTTTCCTGTATTGCGGGTAAACTGCACTTGATTTTTCCACAAAAGCAACTCTATACAATTCAGAATCGAATAAAAATGAGACAAGTAGATTATAAAAACGGCAAAATATTCGGTAATGTCATGCAGAGCGTGCTCCCCATGCTGGTCGCGCAGGTCCTGAGCCTTCTCTACAGCATCGTGGACCGCATTTACATCGGTAGGATCCCGGGCGAGGGCACTTCCGCGCTGGGCGGAATCGGTCTATGCTTTCCGGTCATCATTATGGTCACCGCCTTCACCAATCTGTTCGGGCTGGGCGGAGCGCCGCTCTGCTCGATCGCGCGCGGAAAAGGAGATCTCCAAAGAGCCTCCGAAGTCATGAACGTCGCGTTTTCCATGCTCGTCCTGACAGGCGCGGTGATCACGGCTGCCGGCGAGATATTCGCCGCCCCGCTTCTTCGCCTGTTCGGAGCTACGCAGGGAAATCTCCCGTTTGCTCTGGCCTATCTGCATATTTATCTCATCGGCACTGTTTTCACCATGCTGGCGACCGGGCTCAATCCCTATATCAATGCGCAGGGATTCGCCTCCACCGGCATGTTCACCGTTGTGATCGGCGCGGTGACCAACATTCTGCTGGATCCCCTGTTCATCTTTACTTTCGGGATGGGGGTCCGCGGCGCTGCCCTGGCTACCATTCTGTCCCAGATCCTGTCGGCCGTCTTCGTGCTGCGTTTTCTGACCGGCAAAAAGGCCGAGCTGCGCCTGACTCCCCTGAAGGACCTGCAGGCGCTTCCCGCCCAGCTTCTGGGAAGGAATCCCGACGACAGATTCCGCTCCACAGCTCTGGATATCGCCGGGCTGGGCTCCTCCGCCTTCGTCATGCAGTTCACCAACAGCCTGGTCAGCATCGTCTGCAACAGCACACTGTCAAAATATGGCGGGGAAGTCATGGTATCGGTCTATACCATCATCAATTCCGTCCGGCAGGTTCTGGAGACGCCGGTCATCGCGATCGGGGAGGGAACTTCTCCCGTGATCAGCTATAATTACGGCGCGCGAAGGCCCGGGCATGTCCGGGGGGCCATGCTCCTGATGAGCTGCCTCGGCATCGGCTATACTTTAATTGTCTGGATCCTGATCGAGCGCTTCCCGGCGTTTTTCATCTCCATGTTCAGCACGGACGCCGCCCTGATGAAAGACGCGATCCCCGCTCTGCATCTGTACTTCTTCGCCTTTGTATTCCAGTCTCTCCAGTACACCGGACAGACCACTTTCAAAGCTCTGGGCAAGAAAAAGCACGCCATCTTTTTCTCCCTCTTCCGCAAGGTCGTGATGGTCGTACCTCTCACGCTCCTTTTGCCGGGCGTCTTTCACCTCGGAGCCGACGGCGTATTTATGGCCGAACCCATCTCCAATGTCATAGGCGGCACGGCGTGCATGACCACAATGCTTCTGACCGTCCTACCGGAGCTGAAAAAAATGGAGTAAAGAGGCTTATTACAGCTCCTTTACTCCATTTTTCATTCGCCGTCAGTATGCTTTTTATTACATCGGGGAAATCCAGGTTGCAGATGTGACAGGTGCCGTTATCAGCCATTCTGCCGGTCATGTTCAGCCCGCATCCGAGGTTTATCACGGCAGTTTTCGGATGATCTTTAAGATAGTCCGTGATCTCCCAGATCATATCCTTCTCGCGCATGGCGCCTTCCAGCCCGCCGAACTGATACATAGCATTGTTTTTCTTTGCTTCGATCTTAGAAAAATCGTAGTCGATACTTTGGCAAATCCTCGCCGCGTATTCGTCCTGATACAATGTCGGGAACTGCTCGGCGCAGAGCTTTCGCCCATACAAGGGGATGATCAGAGTTTCCTGTACGCTGCCTTTTTCGATATGAATTCTGTCCATGTGACTTTGGCTCCTTTCTCCGCGTGAGCAGTTATGCCTGCCGAGTATTCATTAGTTATTCCTAACCCTCAGTCATAATAAAAGCCCATCACACGGCTGCGCCTTTAGACTTCGCTGCATGGTGGGCGAAATGATCTGTTAGTTATCACTTACCATTATATTCCGTCAACCTCTTTCAGGTCTTATCAACAACTTCCCAAAAACCATTTTTGCTTGCGCCATGGCGAATCAGCACACCCTGTTTCTTAAGGGAAGCCACAAGCCTCTCAACCTGTCGTTCTGTTATTCCCAAGGTGGATGCAAGTACTTTTGCGGTCAATCTCCCATCCTGACGAAGAAGTGCCAGCACTTTCTCCTCATTTGTCCCGACATTTAACCCGACATTTGTCCCGACATTCTGGTGGCTATTCTGCGTTTTGATAATATCCGCCAGCGCATCCCGTATGATCTGAAGCATGAACGTGACAAAGATTGTTGATTCTCCCTCTGTGTTTGATGCATTCAAAGCGGCATAGTATCCATCCTGCTGTTCATGAATCAACGTCTCAACAGGAAGCCATGCGAAAAACGGTTTCCATTTCTGTAATATCAGCGACTGCCACAGTCTGCCGGTTCTGCCATTTCCATCCGCGAAGGGATGAACAAACTCAAACTCATAATGAAAAATACATGATTTCACTAACGGATGCAGCTTGGACTGCTTCAGCCAGGTAAACAGCTGATTTATCAGATCCGGCACATAATTTGCCGGAGTACCGGCATGAATCAGCTGCGTGCCTGCATACACACCGACATTCGTACCCCTGAATACCCCTGCCTCCTTCACAAGGCCATCCATCATGATCCTGTGCGCCAGTAACAGGTTCTTCACACTGTAAGGATCCAATGCGGAAACTCTCTCATAAGCCTCGTAGGCATTCTTAACTTCTCTGATATCCTGAGGCGGTCCCAGTACGCGTTTACCCTCAATAACGTCGCTTACCTGTTCCTGCGTGAGAGTATTCTGCTCAATCGCCAGCGAGGAGTGGATCGACTTGATTCGACTCTCCCTGCGCAGTGTCGGATTAGGATGCAAGGAGTCATAGGTTGCAACAGCGCCGACCTGCTCTCCGATCTCGATCACCAAATTCGTTATTTCTTCTGTCATTGTAAAAGGAGGCTGATAAAACTCACCCATACCTGTATCCCCCTTTTTATATCTTTGACAACAAGTTGATTGTCTGTTTCTTCTTTCCTTCCGTCGAGACCTCCACTCCTTGGAACAACTGATAGTTCTTCTTCACGCCGTCATCCAGATCCATAGGAATTCTCTGCAGCGCAATATGGGACAGAACCTGATATTACGGGCGAAGCTCGTTCAGCTGTTTCACGTACTTGTCCTTCTTCTTTGTCTCCCTCGCTCTCTCCGTCGCACTGGTCGTCGTGGTATAGTGGTTTGCATTATAAATTACCACAACATTATACGTATTATATGAGCTATTCTGTTTTACCAATATCTTTGGGTCAATAATTGGTCGCCACCAGAAGGCCAAGGAGATTACACTCTGATCTCATCCAGCGCATATCGAATTTCATCTTCCACCGTGATATCTGCTGCCAGCCAAGGATGATCCGCCAGCTTAAAACCCTTATGTGGAAGATCAAATACTTGTGCTTCTGTTATTTCCTGTGCGCTTTCTTTTGCCCCCACTGCATTGTTTCCTCTTTTTCTTTAGCTCTTTATCTTCATCCCATAGAGTAGCAACTTCCTGTATATACAGGATTACTACTGAATCCTTCCATCATCATACCATACATCTCGGCCATTTTGCTAAGCTATCATAGGGATTAGTTTAATCAAACGCCAACTTACTATGCCAGCAGCATACATGCCACAGTCAATTAAACTGGTTCTTCCGGTCAGTCGCAAATATAAAATTCAAGGAGAGCAAACTCTTCTCCTTTTTGAAGTACTCGACAGATGCTCATTAAATTGCCACGTGACGCGATGCTTCCATCTGCCCACATCTTATAATATCCGTCAGACTGTTCTACGAGCTTCGTAATTCTTGATGTTATATCATCATCGAAATGCCATTCTCGGCAGATTGATCCTATATCAGTACCCGGCTCATTTATCTCTGTCAGTGTAACATTGTCTTCCGGGCCTATGATCTTATGCATTACAAGTATTTCCTTAAGAGGTTTTAAGTCCGATGATGTCATGGAGACAAGATCACATGCAAAGTAGTAGGATATCTGGTCAACTGTATAATTTATCTCATCTATCGTCTTTTCGATCATTTTAAGTTCATCAAAAACAACATCCACCATGCCTGATTACCAATAAAAAAAACGGTAATCGCTTTTCAACCTTCCGCATACCGCACGCATCCACAATATAGGGGCATTCGATTCTAAATCCCCAAAGTGAAATAGTTCTCTGATTATTTCCTATTATCTGTAGCCTTTCTGCCTCGCTACGATCTGCTCCAATGTCTGCGGATAGTAGTCCTGCCACATACAGCCCACGTTGTACGCACGGTGCAGCTTATAATTTTGTCGGATCTTCTCCTTAAGCTGTTCTTCGAGATTCTGTTCTTTGCCGCCCTTATGTGTATGCCCGTGAAGCATGTATGCGCCGCGCCTGAGCTCCGGGAGGAAGGGAATCCAGTAATGGCACATTATCACTTCCACTGGACTGCCGTGCAGCATATCACCGATCTTGAGAATATCATCAACGCTCTCGAAACAGCTTTCATATTCCGTCGACCGCTTGTCATGGTTTCCGCGTATAAGATGGATATGACCGTGAAGCCGGCTTGTGTAGTAAGAGACCGGCTTCTCATTCCGATATGCAAAATCCCCGACTACATATACATGATCATCGGGCATGACAACAGCATTCCAGTTTGTGACCAGCGCCTTGTCATGCTCATCAATACTTGAAAATGGGCGACCATCAAAACCGATGCAGTTCTGGTGGCCCAAATGCAAGTCTGCGATATAAAGATTTCTGCTCATTTTCTTTTTGTTCCTTCGTTTGTGACCCCCATGACCGTAGCTTCGCCCAGTGCTCTATATTCTTCTTCGAAAAGCCTGTCTTTATCCCATGAAAAGGAGTATTCATTTGTCCCCGTTTCAGCCATATGCTGGCCAAGCATCAGAAATTCAATCCGTTTGTCATCGTAAAATCTTTGTAATAATGATATGTATATTGCGGAGGTACTTGAGATCCTTACTTGAGATGACGGAAGTGTATATTCGATACCTCTTTGGTCGTCCGTAGCTTTTTTCTTTTTTGGAATCCTCACTCCGATTCCAACTTTCTCAGCTTAACACCGGCAGAATATATGCAGTCCAGATCCAGCTGATCGGCATGACCAGAGCCATAGCCGGGATCATGTCGGCGACAGTGAAATCCTTCACGCGGATCATGCGGAACCCGGTGACAAAAACGATCAGCCCGCCGCACGCCTTAAAGTCAGCTATCATAGCAGGGTTTGTCAGAGGAAAGATCACGCCCGCCAGATAGTAAAGAAGCAGGAAGATAGCCAGCTGAGGCAGCGCGACCAGAGAAACCACTACTCCCAGCGTGCAGACAAAGATCAAGGCAGTCGGAAGGTCAAGGACCGATTTGGCGAGGAGGACGCTCTCGTCGCCGTTCATCCCGGAAACAATCGCTCCGTAGATTCCGGTACCGCTGGCGCAGAACAGCACGATCGCCGTCACCAGTCGTTCGTCGAATTCTTTCCGGGAAAGTCCCTGCGGGGCGGGAACGAACCGGCTCATTCCAGCCTGCATCCACTTCCCCGCCGCATTGATCTTCTCTCCAAGATGGACCATAAGCCCGATACAGGTTCCGAGGATGATAGCAAGAATAACTGCCGGCATATTCTCCATTTTGACAATAGAGGAGATACCCATACACATCGCACAGCTCCCGAGCACCATATTCAGTTTCTCCTTAAACGGCTCTCTGAGCCTGCCTCCCATGGCAGCTCCAAGAAGTCCCCCGATCACAACTGATGCTACATTCGTGATGATTCCGACTGGCATGATGCCTCCTCTCGTGTACGTTTCCGGTTACATTATTTGCAGATACGGTCGATCCAGGCAAACTGTTCCTTAAGATCATAATCACCGCTGTACGGCAGTCCCCACGGAAGTGCGAAGTCAACGTCAAAATATTGATTCTTAAGGACCGTCACAAGGATGACCGGAATGGCCAGGGAAGTGTCCCTGTCGAAAGCCCCGTGGCGGATGCGCCAGTGGGGAGCTGTATCCGCAGTACCTATAAAGCTTAACGGGTTCATGATTCTGATCATTTCCGGCGATGCCATTTCCCCGTCTGTGGTGTCATGTGCCGCACTAAAGGCGGTAAAATGCCTATTCGTTATTATCCCTGGTGCATTCCTTGTTATCACTCATACTCTACAGTAGCCGGAAATATTTTGACCATCGATGATGAATCACTCCACAGGGCGTCTCGTAGATTTTTCTATCATGATCTTCCCAATTCTAATCAAAGAGCATAATCTTCGGCATATTATGGAAAATATTATATTTAGTTGCTGTGTCAACAAGTCCCGGAGATGCTGTTTCTTCCTTGTATCTTTCAAGTTTACTCAAAAAGACCTTCCAATATGGTTTCCCTATTTGCAGATAACCCTGAAGAGGCATATCGTAATCAAAAACAGAAAGGCCTGAGCTTGCAATAAGCTCGGTACAGAAAAATGAATATGTAAGAGTATTATCATAAAAACTGTCGTGAATCTCGTCCCAGAACAACAATTCCGAGTCCCCTGTCAGGCGTTCTGTGTCAACGTATCTTTCGATTACGGACCGCATTATCATCTCGCCAATTTCCAAAAGGTCATGGGATACCTCCTTTTCATAGCGGGTATAGCTCCATCCCCGTCCGGATTCGAAAGTAGCCCACTTACTCCCTGTGTATTCATCCAAAAACTCACCCAACGTGATATCTATATTAATATCCCCGTCCCGAATCAGTTCTCCCGAATAATCATACGAACAACCATCATAAGACCACCTATAGTGCGGCAACGGTTCATCATCCCCAAAAAAGGTTGTTCCTATTATTACAGAGAAAAATGTACACAGCTCCTCTTCTCTTGTGTAAAACTCGTCATCAATCTCCTTGCATATCTTTTCGAAGCATTCCCCGAGGAGCTCTGTCACCTTGCCGGCTGCATATTCATTCAGCTTGCATGCTTTCGCCTGTTGTTTCTTCTTCCTCGACATGTTTCCAGCTCCTTTCCAAATCAATGCGCCAATCATTCCAATGGCATATTCATTCTATATTATTCCATTGGTATTTTCAAGACGATATGATATACTTAATACAAATACTGCTGTAAATAAAGGAGGTTATAATGAAATCTGCCTTAGATACCGCCCGCTTGTCCTCAAGACGGCATGAACTTGGTTTAACACAAGCAGAAGCAGCTGCACTGATCGGTGTTACCCAGCCGGCTTATCAGCGATACGAAGCCGGAACCAGAGTTCCTTCTGTTCAAGTGGTAAAAGAGATGGCGCAGGCTTTTCAGACATCCGCTTCATATCTGACAGGCGAGAGTGATCAGAAAAAGCCTGATTATATTTTGATTGGCAAAGCTGAGTCCCCACTGTTGTACTCTGTTGTCGAGTGTTGCCGGAATTATAACGAGGAGCAATTGAAGAGATTGATGGCATATCTCAACGATCTTGCGAAATAAAAAGAGAGGCTCTTCCCGGATGCGAGCATTCGGAATTGCAAGTCTCAGCTCGACCGCGCTGTATGTCGGTGGAAAATGCCGTAAGCCGGGGGCAAAAAAAACTCTTTGATTTTCCGGAAGAAAATATGATATACTACCCAGCGTTGAGTGAGCAGCGAAAGCGTAAGTCCGGCTTTCGGTGCTCACTCTTTTTTTATGCACAAGGAGGAGGATCCATTGGAACACACAAATACATTTCTGGAAAAAGAACCTGTAAGTAAACTGATGCGGATGTACTCCGTGCCCTGCATCATCTCTCTTTTGGTCGCGGCGCTCTATAATATCGTCGACCAGATCTTCATCGCGAATGCCTCTTATCTGGGATCATACGGAAACGCGGCGAATACGGTCGTATTCCCGCTTACCATTGTGGCGCTGGCCATCGCCGTTATGATCGGGGACGGCGCCTGCGCTTATGTTTCAATACTTTTAGGAATGAAGAGAAATGACGAGGCGTCAGGGACAGTAGGAAACGCAGTTCTGCTGACCATCGTTTCCGGGCTTGTGATCACCGCTTTATATCTGGGCTTCTCTAAAGGAATCCTGACTGTATTTGGCGGGACTGTAAATGAAGAAACCTACCGCCAGGCAAAAGAATATTTTTTCTGGATCACGGCAGGCATTCCGTTTTATATGTTTGGTCAGGCCATGAACCCTATTATCCGATCAGACGGAAGTCCTCGTTTTGCCATGGTTTCAACGCTGGTCGGCGCAGTTTTTAACATCATCTTTGATCCGATTCTTATCTTTGGCCTGAAATGGGGCATGATGGGCGCTGCTGTCGCAACGATCGCAGGGCAGATCATTACTGCCCTTTTATCCCTTTGGTATCTCGCCCATATGAAGGCGGTGAAGGTAACAAGGTCAGCCTTCCGACTGCGCCGGAATCTGATCCGAAAATTCCTGCCGCTGGGATTGACCAGCCTGCTCTCGCAGATCTCTCTGGTCGCTTCCATGGCTGCTGTCAATAACATGATCAGGAAATACGGGGCTCTGGACCCCATCTTCGGCCAGGAACAATATGCCCAGATCCCTATGGCTGTCGTCGGCATCGTCATGAAGTTTTTCCAGATTGTCATCTCAATCGCCGTAGGTCTGGCTGCAGGCTGCATTCCGATCACAGGCTATAATATCGGTGCGGACAGAAAAGACCGTGCGAAAGAACTCTTCATCCTGCTGCTGAAAGCGGAGGCCATTGTCGGTTTTATCGCACTACTGATCGTAGAACTGATACCAGAAAAGCTGATCGCCATCTTCGGCGCCGCAAACGAAAGTGTCTACTACACAGAATTTGCTGTCCGCTCCTTCCGCATCTACCTCTGTATGATGGTCTTTGCAACAGTGAACAAAGGCACTTTCATCTATCTGCAGTCTCTCGGAAAAGCGCTTGCCTCTACTGTCATTTCAATGATCAGGGAAGTCGTATTCGGTGTGGGTTTTGCTCTCCTGCTTCCGATTCTCTTCGGGCTGGACGGGGTTCTGTATTCTATGCCGGTCTCCGATGCGCTAACCTTCGTGATCGCAGCATTTGTGATCAGGCAGACATTGCGGGAATTATCAGATTATGAATCTTTTTCTACTTTCTCATAGGTAAACGTATTCAGGAACCGCTTAGCTCTCTCCGTGTCGGGATGCTCGAAAAATTTTTCAGGTTTTCCCTCTTCCACGATATTTCCTTCGTCGATGAAGATGACCCGGTCCGCGACTGCTTTGGCAAAAGACATCTCGTGCGTGACGATCACCATGGTCATTCCCTGCCTGGCCAGCGTCAGCATGACATCCAGCACTTCTCTGACCATCTCGGGATCCAGTGCCGCCGTTACCTCGTCAAACAGCAGAACTTCCGGGTGCATGCACAGTGCCCGCACGATCGCCACGCGCTGCTTCTGCCCGCCCGAGAGCTGTCTGGGATAGCTGTCTTTTTTG
>CACZJD010000068.1 GCA_902781325.1 uncultured Lachnospiraceae bacterium | reverse complement strand
TGCATCTATTTTACCAGATATAGACTTAGGACTCAGTAGATTTCCCATATTTATGGGCTTTTTATGAATGGATATCATCCGTTCAGCAAACACTAATTACGGGACCGGGAAGTCTCCCCATAAATAATTAAATACTCCTTAGTCACCAACACCCTGGCGTTCAGGACTTCACAGAAAGGAATAAATCATGGAAGCACAATTCACAACAATAGGAGCTATAATCGGTCTCGTTATTGCAATTGTTTTGATCATAAGAAAAGTACAGCCCGCATACAGCCTGATCCTCGGTGCGCTGATCGGCGGCCTGATCGGCGGAGGCGGACTCGCGACAACAGTAAGCACTATGGTAAGCGGCGCCGGATCTATGATGTCCTCGATCCTGAGGATCCTGACCAGCGGTATTCTGGCCGGCGCGCTGATCAAGACCGGCTCGGCGGAGAAGATCGCCGAGACCATCGTCGAAAAACTCGGTGAAAAAAGAGCTGTCGCAGCGATCGCGATCGCGACGATGATCATCTGCGCAGTCGGCGTATTCATCGATATCTCTGTTATCACCGTTGCTCCCATCGCCCTTGCGATCGGCAAAAGAGCAAATCTCTCCAAGAGTGGTATCCTCATCGCTATGATCGGCGGCGGCAAGGCGGGAAACATCATTTCCCCCAACCCCAACACGATCGCGGTTTCCGAAGCTTTTGAGCAGGATCTGACAGCAGTCATGATGAGAAACTTCGTTCCGGCTCTGTTTGCACTTGTTATGACGATCTTCCTCGCCTCTCTTCTGTGCAGAAAGAGCGGCGACGCGATCTCCTCTTCCGATCTCGAGAGTTCCGGCGAGAAGAACCTTCCCGGATTTGGTCCCGCTGTTCTCGGACCCGTTGTCGTGATCATCATGCTGGCCCTGCGCCCCATCGCAGGCATCGCGATCGATCCCCTGATCGCCCTCCCCGTCGGCGGTTTCGTGAGCATGCTGGCAACCGGCAAGATCAAACACTGCGTCGAATACATGGAATTCGGCCTCAGCAAAGTTATCGGCGTATCTATCCTTCTGATCGGCACAGGCACGATTGCGGGCATCATCAAAGCTTCCGCCCTCCAGTATGATGTCACCAATGTTCTGGAAGCAATGAACATGCCCGCTTTCATTCTCGCGCCCCTCGCAGGTATCCTTATGGCAGCGGCCACCGCTTCCACAACAGCAGGCGCAACCGTCGCCGCGCAGACTTTTGCCCCCACCCTGATCTCTAACGGCGTATCCGGGCTCGCGGCGGCAGCAATGATCCACGCAGGTGCGACAGTCCTCGACTCCCTGCCTCACGGCTCCTTCTTCCATGCCACCGGCGGCGCAGTCAACCTGTCCATTAACGACCGCATGAAGCTGATCCCCTTCGAGGCAGCGATCGGTATCACAAGCACCATCGTTTCCGTGATCATGTACATGGTCCTTCACTGATAAACACTGCCTGTTTCTAAATCAAAAAAGCCGGTCTGGCCGCCCGCGTTCTTTCCCCGCGCGGGCGGCCGGACCGGCTTGATTCTGTTTATTCATTTAATCAATAATATCGCAGGATAACCCGCCTCTAAGGCGGCGGGCAGTTCACCTTTTCAGTACTTCAGTAGACACAGGAAAGTCAAAATATGTATCCGGGAAAGGCTCATCTCTCAGCGTAAAATGCCACCACTCGCAGTCGTACGGCTCGAACCCTCCGCGGACCATCATATCCTGCAGGA
Source organism: uncultured Lachnospiraceae bacterium (assembly GCA_902781325.1). Taxonomy (GTDB): domain Bacteria; phylum Bacillota; class Clostridia; order Lachnospirales; family Lachnospiraceae; genus CAG-791. Next base: position 8,778 of record CACZJD010000068.1, on the reverse strand, counting down.
ACATCCTGTTCTCATACTGCTCTTTCGCAACCCCTTTATAATCGGGGTGAGAAACCTCGCTGAAATAGTCGAAAGGGCTCCCCATATCGATCTCTTTGCCTGTCTTCATATCAAGAAGCGTCAGGTCGATCGTGCTGCCCCTGCTGTGACTTGACTTACTCGCGATGTATCCTTTTCTGAAGAGTTCCTGCTTCTCCAGATCCGGATAAAAGAAAGGCTTCATGCGCAGGTCCAGATCATCCACGCCCCAAAGGGTAAAATGTCTGACCGCAGCCGCCGGACGATATGCGTCAAAAACTTTGATCCGGTATCCCATCACGTTCAGCCTGTTGCTGATCTCTTTGAGAGCTCTCGCCGCCTCTTTCGTCAGGATCGCGCAGGGCTGCTCGTATCCGTCGACCCGGTCTCCCACAAAATTATAGGTTGAGTGATAGCGGATCTCCTGTATGACAGCCGGCACATAGTCTGATACCAGCACAAAGTCTGACGCGTTCAATTCCACTTCTCTCTGATAGTCTTTTTCCATACTTTAATCACCTATGCGATTCACTTGTGATTGACCGCCATTACCAGCTCCAGGGCAGATAGGCGGCCAGCACCGCCAGCAATACTGCCGGCAGCATATTCGCGACCCGCACCTTCTTCCCCCAGACAAGATTAACGCCCACACAGAAGATCAGGATCGAGCCGATCAAAGAAAGATATGCTATCGCCATGTCCGTCATGATCGGTGCGATCAGCCTGGCGAGCAGCGTTATGCTGCCCTCAAAGGCAAACACCGGAATAGCGGAAAAAGCACATCCTTTCCCCATAGACGACGTCATGACCGCTACGATGATGAAGTCCAGCACTGACTTTACCGCAAGTGTGGAATAATCACCCAGTATTCCGTCCTGAATAGCTCCGACGATCGCCATCGCTCCGATGCACACTGTCAGAGACGTCGTGACAAAAGCATTGACGAAGCTTGCATCGCCGCTGTTGCCGGTCTTAACTTTCAGCCACTCCCCGAATCTCTCAAAGCCGTTTTCTATCCCGATCAGTTCCCCTATAATCGTGCCTGCTGCCAGACACAGCACGACCAGCATGGATTTTCCGCTGGCGATCGCGCCGCCGTCAATTGCGAGCATTCCCTGCATGGCCCCGGCTATGGCAATAAAAATTACGCTGATACCGCAAGCTTTATTCAGCGATTCCTGCTGATCCTGACGGAATAATTTCCCGGTAAGATTTCCAAGCAGTCCCCCGGCCACGATCGCCCCGCTGTTTATAAGTGTTCCAAGTCCTATCATTTAGGTTTTCCTTCAACAAATCTATTGCTTATTGAGTTCTGACTCCCTGAAGTCAGATGTCGATCTCCAGCAGGATCGGCGTATGATCCTGTCTGGGACCGGAGTCGATCATCTCCGATTTTTTGACCTGCTCCTTAATGCGGTCGCTCACCAGGAAATAGTCGATTCTCCATCCCGAATTATTGATCTTGCTGGTCCGGATCCTCTGTCCCCACCAGGAATAGACGCCCTTCACATCTCCGTGAACGAACCGGAAAGTATCGGTGAAACCCTTGGCGAGCAGATTTGTGAAACCTTCTCTCTCCTCATCGGTAAAGCCGGCCGACATATGATTATTCTCAGGGTGAGCCAGGTCGATCTCCGTGTGCGCCACGTTGAAGTCGCCGCATGCGATAACGGGCTTCTTCTGATCCAGCTCCGCCAGATAATCGGCGTAGAGCCTGTCCCATTCCTGCCGCTCGCTGAGCCTCTTAAGCCCATCGCCCGCGTTCGGCGTATACACATTCACAAAATAGAAATCATCACTTTCAAGGACGATCAGCCTTCCCTCGTCGTCCATCGTGTCGGGCGCCCCTATCCTCGGAACGATCTTCTGAAGCGCGAGCCCCTCTTTATAGAGGATCATAGTTCCGGCGTAACCCTTCCTCGCCGGCGGCTCCGAGCACACCCATTCAGCCTGATAGCCGGGAAAGTAATCTTCCAGCGCCTCCACATGCTTCCTGGACGGACCCGCCGCAGGCAGCTTCGTCTCCTGGATCGCGATGATATCGGCGTCTTCTCCCTTCAGTGTATTCAGCACATCCCTGGACATCTGCGCCCTCGGCGACGCCGAGGTCAGAGCTGCGTTCAGTGAATCTATATTCCATGATATCAGTTTGAGCATATGCTTCTCCTTCTGTAATTTGGCTTTTCTCCACCCTACCACAGTTCTCTCTTTTTTGCCACCGGGTGGTCAAATGTCTTGATTATTGGCGGCACAGTAATCAAAATATTGTTATCAGCACACAACAGCGGCGCTGCACATTCGCGGCGGCCGAGGCTCTGAGGATTCCGCAGTCACAACAAAGGAGTAAGTCATGCCTTCAACATATGCACATTACCGCTTCGGACAGGACGTCCTGAAAGCCCTGCCGGAGAAAACCAGAAATACTCTCCTTCAGGAAGAAGATCTGTTCAGCATCGGCCTTCACGGCCCGGACCTGCTCTTCTACTACAAGCCCTTCTCCCACCACCCGCTCCACGCGGAAGGCGGCCGGATGCACCGCCTGACCGGGAAAGACTACTTCACGCAGGCCGGCCGGACATTCCTCGCCCGCGGCGCCCGCAGAGCAGACTACGCCTACCTGTGCGGCTTCCTGTGCCACTTCGCCCTTGACTGCGCCTGCCACGGCTACATCAACGATCTCGCCGCCCGCGGCCGGGTCTCCCACGAAGAGATCGAAAGCGAATTCGACCGGATCCTTCTCGAAGAAGACGGCCTCGACCCGATCCGCCGGAACCTTGCCGCCCATATCCATGCATCCAACAGGGCTGCAGACGTCATCGCCCCGTACTTCCCGGGCGCTGTCAAAAAAGAGATCCTCAAAGGCATCCGCTCCCTCCACGATTTTAACGTCCTCCTGACCCTTCCCGGCCACATCGGCTACCGCCGGGTCGACCGAATCCTGCAGCGCCTGCCTTCCTACGACTTCATCCACGGCCACATGATCAACCTCGATCCCGACCCGCTCTGCGAACAGAGCAACCGGGACCTGCGCCGAATGTATGAATCCGCGATCTCAGACGCTGTCCTTCTCATCCGCCGTTTCCTGCCGGCCGTCCACGGCAAAAAGCCGTGGCCTGCCCTTATGGATCATGATTTTGAGTCTTGCTGAGTCGGTTGGTTGGTTTTTCATGCAGATTCTGCCGTTTCATAATGTCTTATGCAGGTTCAGAAAGCCTTCTGGCGTTTCTGAAAGCCTTCTGCCGTTTCTGAAGCCTTCTGCCGTTTCTGAGCCCTTAGAGATACTTCTAAGGGCTCTATCACAGCAATTCTTTTTGATTTCTTCCTCGGCGGCCAAACTCTGACCTTACCGATACCTCTAAGGGCTCTATCACAGCAATTCTTTTTGATTTCTCTCGCGGCGACCAAACTCTGACCTTACCGATACCTCTAAGGGCTCTATCACAGCAATTCTTTTTGATTTCTTCCTCGGCGACCAAACTCTGACCTTACCGATACCTCTAAGGGCACGATTTCGGCAAGCCACTCATATGCTCAAACAGAATCCTGCCGACCACAGAATTCTTCCGGTGCCGGCCTAAAAAGCCCAACAAAAAAAGGCTGTGACCGCCCTAAAAAGCTCATGTCACAGCCTCTTATACCACAATCATCTCACTTCAAATCATCTTCAATCGACTTCGCTCTCTGCACTACAACGTCGCCCCAATGAGGCCCCTTCTCATACATTTCAGCAAGCTCCGCCAAAGCAGCAGGCACATCGATGCCCTGCGGGCATGCGTGCATGCACTGCCCGCATCCGATGCAGGCTGAAGGCCGCTTGTCCTCTTCCAATGCGTCGATCCGCATCGAAGGCGTCATGGTCGTGGCGAATTTGTAGTCGTTGTAGCACTGCAGCAGATACGGAATATCAAGTTCCATAGGACATCCGTCGCAGCAATATCTGCAAGCTGTGCAACGGAACGCCCTTCTTCAAGTTCTCCGCGATGTCCAAAAGGACAGCGCGTTCCGCATCGCTCAGAGGCCGCTCCTCTCGGAAAGTCCTCAGATTGTCTTCCACCTGAGATACTTCGTTCATTCCGGACAGAATGACAGTGACTCCCGGCATATCCTGCAGAAATCTGAACGCATAAGAAGCATCACTGGGCTCCGCCGCGCCGGAATCACAGCAGCCGCCCCCATCCCTCAGCGCCTTAAGCTTCGCCGCCTCCGACTCCGGAAGCACCGCAAGCTTGCCTCCTCTGACCGGTTCCATGACCCAGATCCCGAGACCGTGCTTCCTGATAATGTCACATTTGGCCTTGGCGTCCTGCATTGTCCAGTCCAGATAGTTGAGCTGGATCTGCACGAAATCAAACACTCCTTCGTGCCTGGTCAGGAACGCGTCGAGCATATCCGGGCCCGCATGGCAGGAGAAGCCGAAGTACCGGATCTTGCCCTCTTTTTTCATCTGAAGGAGGTCCGGAATAATGTGATATTCCTCGCTCTCATAGAACTTCACCGACCACTCCGTGACATTGTGCAGCAGATAAAAGTCAAAATAGTCCGTCCTGCACTTTCGCAGCGACACGTTGAACAGCGCGATATTGTCAATCGGACCGGTCAGGGAGTGTCCCGGGAACTTGTCCGCAAGGTAATAACTCTCCCTTGGATAGCGTGACAGGCCCTCCGCCATCGCGATCTCCGATTTCCCGCCCAGATAGGGGTACGCCGTGTCAAAATAGTTCACGCCCTCTCTGATCGCCAAGTCAAACATAGCGTTTACCTTGGCCTGATCAATTTCTCCGGTCTCAGGATCAGACGCAAACCGCATGCATCCAAATCCCAGTTGTGACAGTTTCTGACCCTTAAAATCTCTATAGATCATGCTCCCACTCCTTTCTTGTGACTCAACGATCTCTCAGGATATCCGGCGAATCACTAATCTCTCACAATCCCCAATGTATTACTGATTCTTCAGCATGCCCAGATTTTTGCGATCCACTACCGCCAGCAGCTTCATCTTGTCCTGCAGCGGCTGCTCGGGATCGATCGGCATCCATTCGCCCTTCTCGTCCTTCGCCGCGACGATGGTTATCTGATATTTGTTCCGGATGTTGAGCTCAACCATTGATTTCCCGATCCACTCATTGAGCGGGGCCATTTCGATCATGCTCAGGCGGCTCCCGAGTTCGAAGTAATCCAGCACCGATTCAGAAACCAGCATCGCCGCTGAGCGCGCGCCCGCGTATTCCTCCGGCATGATGACTCTGTTGGCGCCTACTTTACGGAGAACGGAGGACATGCGCGCCGAGGAACTCTTCGCGACGATCAGGGGGACGCCCTGTTCCTTGGCGACTGCCACGGAGAGTATGCTTGCCTCAAGGCTTTCGCCCATTGCGCATACTACGATATCCATCTCCTTGAGTCCGAGCTTGTTCAGGTCCTCCTCGTTGGCCAGATCCGCGCAGATCGCTTCGCTGCAGTGGTTCGCGATCTCCTGCACATATGCCTCTACTTTGTCCACCGCCAGTACATCCGCGCCCATTTCATTTAATGAACGGACCAGGCTCATTCCGAATTTTCCGAGTCCGAGAACTGCAATTGATTTCGCCATAACTGTCTCCTTGAATCTGTCAAAACATTGATCAACCTATATAGAAATTCCCCTCGGCATAATGTACCCCGGACTCATTCTTCTTCCCTCCGGTGAGGAAGAAGGCCATGGAGATCGGCCCGATCCGGCCAAGGTACATTCCGACCGTTACGATCAGCTTGCCCGCTGTGTTCAGCGTAGGGGTCAGATTCCGTGTCAGTCCTACGGTGGCGCAGGCGCTCACGATCTCGAAGAGGCCGTCCTCGATGCCCACCGGATTGGTCGCGACCAGAAGAAAAGTAAGCAGCATTACCGTCATCACGCTGACTTCTATGATAGCCGTCGCTTTCCTCATGGCTTCCTCGCTCACCGACCTCTTGTAGACATGCGCGTCATTTTTCCCGCGAACATAGGAGTTTATCCCGAGGATCGCCAGGTAGATCGTTGTAGTTTTGACGCCGCCCGCAGTACCGATGGGAGATCCGCCGATGAACATAAGGACATAAGCTCCCAGGCATGAGACATCAGTCAGACCGGCCTGGGAAAAGGTCGCGAAGCCCGCCGTTCTAAGGGTCACTGATTCAAACAGGCTGTTCAGTATTTTTTGCGGAATGGGCATTCCCCCCAGTGTCTGTGGATTTCCAAATTCTGCCGCGAATATGAACACAGTGCCCACCGCGATCAGCAGGCCTGTGAGGGTGAGCACAAGTTTGGTGTGCTCGCTGAAACGCCGGATGATCTGTGACGGCGAGAGCCCTTTCTTTCTTCCAAAGGTGATCTTGTTGTCGAGATCCTGCCAGACGACATAACCCAGTCCGCCCATCACTATGAGCGACATCGTAACAATAAGGACCAGGGGGTCATTATGGAAAGACGCCAGGCTGTCCGGCCCCAGTACATCTATGCCCGCATTGCAGAACGCGGAAATAGCTGTGAATACAGAGACCCAGACTCCTTTGGCCATTCCAAATCCGGGGATAAAGGCGATCATGTAAAGGAGCGCTCCGATCATCTCAACCACAAGGGTTCCCCGGATGACTTTTAAGAGAAATCCGAGCAGATCGTTCAGGTTTTCCAGATTCATCGCGTCGCGCAGCATCAGGCGCTCGCTGAGGGAAAAACGCTTGCGGGCCAGCATCATCAGTGTCGAGACCGCGGTGATCACGCCTATGCCGCCGACCTGGATCAGCACAAGGATCACTACCTGTCCGAAATGACTCCAGTATTGGTAAGTATCCTTCACCACGAGTCCCGTAACGCACACTGATGTGGTCGCTGTGAAAAGCGCATCCGTAAAGGGAGTCCAGTTACCTGCTGCCGAGGAGATCGGCAGGGCAAGAAATACTGTTCCGATCAGGATCGCGGCAAGAAAACTCAGAGGGATCAAATGCGCCGATGTTAATCTGATTTTTTTCATATGTGCGCGATCACCTCCTCTCTATCTACTAATGTAGCATAATGTCGGGAAGTAGGCACAGCAAAAAGTAACTGATCAGCACCCGAAATAACCATAAAGAAAACACCCTCAAATGAGGGTGTTTTCCTTCAAAATCTCAATATGATATTCTTTCGATCACGAATTAGCAATACTGGATGAATCTCTTGTCAACCCAGCCGGTCTTTCCGCCGTAGGATGCCCAGATGTAGTTTCCGCTTACCTTGTCGGTCTTAACGCTGAAAACTGTTCCTCTGGAAATGCGGGCGATCTCATTCTCATACTTGAAGCTGGGGTGATTGCGAAGTGCCAGATAATTCTTCTTAACTACGCATCTTGCTGATCTCCAAGCGCTCCTGCTCTCTCCTGCGCCGCCGTCTACGGCATCAAGCTCTTCCTCTGTAAGGGGGGCGATCTCCAGTTCAAAATTCTTCTCTTCCATTGTTGTTCTCCTTTCGCAAAATTGTCAATTGTTGTGATTGTGAACTAACTAATCTGTTAGTTATTATACGCCATTTTGGTTAAGTTAAAAATGTTTACTGTATAGACTTTTCAAATTGTTTATTTCGCCGCGCCTTATTTGCTCGGCACATCTATACTTACGCAGGCAGCATATTTAATCCATGCAGGAATTTGAATTTTTCTATTTTTTGTCAAAACATTGTTCTTACAGCCATTTTTTCTTGCGGAACCAGATCACGCCGCCGATCAGGATCAGCGCGCTCACAATGAAGACTACCAGATAACTGTATTTCCAGTGGAGCTCCGGCATGTAAACAAAGTTCATGCCGTACCAGCCGACGATCAGCGTCAGCGGCATGAAGATCACCGTGACGACTGTGAGCACTGTCATGATCCGGTTCATCTTGATATCCAGCTGCGTCGAGAACATTTCCCTGAGCTGGACCGTATAGTCTCTCAGGGACTTTACCTGATCCATGAGGCGCATGACGCGCTCCGTGAACAGGCGGAAATAGCGCAGGTTCTCTTCCGCGAAGAATCCGTTCTCGTTTTCCTCCAGTTCCTGGCCGAAATCCAGCATCTGCTCGTAGTGGATCCGCATATCCATCAGAAAACTCCGGATGTCGTTGAGTTTATCCGGGTACTTGTCCAGATCGCTCTCCAGGATCTCATCCTCGATCAGCCCCAGCTCATGCTCTGTATCCACGAGCAGGCGAAGGTCTCTCTCGATGAGAGCTTCCAGGAAATCATACATGAATCTTTCCAGAGACGGCAGTTTCCATCTCTTGCGCCAACTGATCTTCTGCACGACGAGCTGCGCGTATTCGCCGTTTTCTATAAATACAATGCCCTTTTCATCCAGCGCGAAGGCGCATCTGTGCGGAGGACCGCCCATCTCAGTGCGCCTCGGCACATATAAAGTGCCGGTCAGCGAGTCGAAGTTGACGATGGCCTTTGTCTCCAGGACTTCTGACGGATCCATGTCCATATCAATGACCATGTCGAATTTCTCTTTCATCCTGTTCCAGGTTTCCGGGTCCATTATGACAACGTAGGGAGGATCCCCCGGCTTTCTGTTAAAGATATCTTCCGCGCTGCACTGTGTGAGCGTTTCTTTAATCTGATAGAACGTTGCGTTTCCCATGGTCTTTTACTCTCTTGCAATATATTTTTTCTGCCATTTATGCTTATTAGTTCTCAGCGCTCCAGGATCGTCTCCTTCAGCGACACGTATTTGTCCGCAAGACACACGATCCAGGCCTCGCGGCTCCTGGGCAGGTGCGTCAGGTTCAGC
>CACZJD010000067.1 GCA_902781325.1 uncultured Lachnospiraceae bacterium | reverse complement strand
CATTTTCTGTCTCCTATTGCGGCGTTAAGGCGCCGGAAATCCATATCTTACTTGCGTATCACGGCGGGCGTCCGCCGGGTTCCATATCCTGCTGGCGTAACGCGGCGTTCCGACGCCGGGTCCCATATAGCCAACTTATAGTATACAACATATAATACCCTATTTTATTACATAAAAAGCAAAAAAGATATGGAAATAGGGGGCCGCATCTGCTCATTGAGCAGATACAACCCCCTGTAGATTCAATTTGTTGGCTTAATTGCCGTACTTGGCCGGATTTGAGCCGTCTCAAGTGCCGTTCCCGGCCGGTCGGGCCGAATTACAGCTGAGGGCCTGCAGCTACGAGAGCCTTGCCTGCCTCATTGGTCTCGTACTTCTTGAAGTTCTTGACGAAACGGCCGGCCAGATCCTTGGCCTTCTCATCCCACTGTGCGGCATCCGCATAGGTGTCGCGGGGATCGAGGATCGCGGGATCAACGCCCGGAAGCTCTGTGGGAACTTCGAAGTTGAAGTAAGGGATCTTCTTGGTGGGAGCCTTCAGAACGTCGCCATTCAGGATCGCGTCGATGATGCCGCGGGTATCCTTGATGGAGATACGCTTGCCGGTTCCGTTCCAGCCTGTGTTCACGAGGTAAGCCTTCGCGCCGCTCTGCTGCATTCTCTTGACCAGCTCCTCGCCGTACTTGGTGGGGTGCAGCTCCAGGAACGCCTGGCCAAAGCAAGGAACGCCTGGCCAAAGCATGCGGAGAATGTAGGAGTGGGCTCTGTGATGCCGCGCTCTGTGCCTGCCAGCTTAGCTGTGAAGCCGCTCAGGAAGTAGTACTGAGTCTGCTCAGGTGTCAAAATAGATACAGGAGGCAGTACTCCGAAAGCATCCGCGCTCAGGAAGATCACGTTCTCAGCTGCAGGGCCTGCAGAGATCGGGTTAACCTTCTTGACGATGTTCTCGATGTGCTCGATCGGATAAGATACACGAGTGTTCTCGGTAACGCTCTTGTCAGCGAAATCGATCTTGCCGTCAGCGTCTACAGTAACGTTCTCAAGAAGAGCGTTTCTTCTGATCGCGTTGTAGATGTCGGGCTCGGATTCCTTGTCAAGGTTGATGACCTTAGCATAGCAGCCGCCCTCGAAGTTGAATACGCCTTCGTCGTCCCAGCCGTGCTCGTCATCGCCGATCAGCAGTCTCTTGGGATCTGTGGAAAGGGTTGTCTTACCTGTGCCGGACAGACCGAAGAAGATAGCTGTGTTCTTGCCTTCCATATCTGTGTTTGCGGAGCAGTGCATGGCAGCGATGCCCTTCAGAGGAAGGTAATAGTTCATCATGGAGAAGATACCCTTCTTCATCTCTCCGCCGTACCATGTGTTGATGATGACCTGCTCGCGGCTTGTGATGTTGAAAGCAGCAGCTGTCTCGGAGTTCATGCCCATCTCTTTGTAGTTCTCAACCTTCGCCTTGGAAGCGTTGTAAACGACGAAATCGGGCTCATAGGTCTCGAGCTCTTCCGCTGTAGGCTGGATGAACATGTTCTTGATGAAGTGTGCCTGCCAGGCAACCTCAACGATGAAACGAACTGCCATGCGGGTGTCCTTGTTGGCGCCGCAGAAAGCATCCACTACATAGAGCTTCTTATTGGAGAGCTCTTTTCTGGCAATGTCCTTGAGGATTGCCCAGTTCTCCTCGGAGAGCGGGTGGTTGTCATTGGGATACTCGGGAGTTGTCCACCAAACGGTGTCCTTGGAGTTCTCATCCATGACGATATATTTGTCTTTGGGAGAACGGCCGGTGAAAATACCGGTCATAACGTTAACTGCGTCAAGCTCGGTCAGCTGACCCTTCTCATAACCTTCGAGGCTGGGATCCATCTCAGCTTCAAAAAGTGCTTCGTAGCTGGGATTATAGATAATCTCAGTTGTACCGGTGATACCGTACTTTGTTAAATCTACTTTTGCCATTTTTCTACCTCTTTCTTGCGATGGTATTTGGATTGTGTTTTTCACATCATTCATAATGACGTTAGCATAAAATTTGTTAAAATTCAATCAAATTGAAATATTTGGCTAGAATGTGAAAAATCCCCTTTTTATGGGGATTTTTTCGTCAGTTTTTACCATGGGTGGCGGTGGGGGCGGGGCTTGTTTCAGGGCTTGTCAGCAGAGGGCGGGTTCAGGGCTTGTCAGCAGAGGGCGGGTTCAGGGCTTGTCAGGGCGAATTCGGTACGGGGCGGCTTTTTTAGAAAAGTATCGTCCCCGATCAAGTTGAAATTGGCGTTTTTCCCTTAATCTACAGCCAGCCGGAATAAGGGATTCGGTACAGAATCTTAATCTGAACAAATTCTCGTCCCCGGGGCATCTTACTTTCTCCATCATTTTCTGATAATAATATGTTTCAGTTTTAATTTATCTGATTATTTAACAATCTTTAAAATTTATGCGGGACGTCTTTCCTTCTATCAGATGCTCCTGTACCGAAAACCACTAATCCAGAGGGCTCATCAGCATAAACTCATCCAACTGCGGGGACGAGAATATGAAAATAACAAACTTCTGTACCGAAACAGGAAAATCCAGCAGAAAAACCAGGAAAGAGGAATGCCGCCCGGCTGACAAAAAGAAAAAAAGGCGCTGCCCGGCTGACGAAACAGCAAGGCAGCGCCCTTTTTTATTCTTCTGAGCCTGTGTTTTTCTTTACATTGTCAAGGTAAAGATCCGCGGCTTTCTGGGCCTCCTCAAAAATCTTCGTGAGCCTCAGCGAGGCTTCCGCAATGGAGCCGGACTCGTCAATGGCAATCTTGCGGTCATCGAGCATGGACTGAGTTTTTGCGAGCTGTTCTCGCAGGGAGTCGATTTCCTTGCTCTGCGCAAGCATGATCTCCAGCAGTTCCGACTTTTTGAGCTTGAGCAATTCTTTCTCTGTCATGGTTTTGTCTCCTCGTAATACAGTGTCATAGCCTTGCAGTACAGTGTCACAGCCTTTATACTCTATAGATTTCCTGTTCCCTCAGTCGTTCCGGTATTATTTGATCCGTCTTATTTTTCCGTTTTTAACCAGAAAAACTTTCTCCGAAATATCCATCACGGCCCGGTCATTGTAAGAATCCGTATAAAAACTGTCAATCTTTGCATCGCCGTACAGTTCTCTGAACTTTTTCACTTTATTGTCTTTATAATTAAAATGCGTAATCTCCTTCTTGTCAAGGTCAACCTCTGAAGCAATGATATTTTGCGTGCCAAGGCGGTCCCGGATCCCGTCCAGCAGAAAGCTCGGCCCGGCTGTAATAATCAGGTCGTCCGGCCCGACGCGCCGCAACATGTCCGCATTCAGGCGGTCGGCGTGCATCTTCCAGAATTTTCCCACCAGCGACAGGAGCTCTCTTTTGTCCCGGATGAGGATCTTCATGTATTTGTTGATCGTATCGCCCAGCTCCTCCCGGTCCACAAGGCACAGCTTGTACTTGACCGTATTTGTCAGGATTACCGGCAGATACAGCAGGATCTTCTTGTTGGTCCGGATCATGTAGAGCGAGAAATCCAGCGAGCTCTCCCCGCGATACAGTGTGTTATCAAAATCAAACGCTTTCATAGTCCCACTCCTCAGCCAAAAAAGCCCCCGTCCAAACAGATTTCACTCCCAAAAGAATCCGCCCGTATTAGGTAGCTTCGAGTCAGGTGTAATCTCTGACAGCATCTTATTTTGGCTCTCAGAACCGGCTTTGCGGTCAGAGGCACCGGACGACGATATTTTGACATCGTAGTTCAGTTCGCTGTCCGAGACCCTGTAGGTCTGCACCACCAGGTAGAGCCCGGCGTCCACGCCCTTAAATGTGACAGTCCCGTCCGACCAGATCTCTTCGGAGGGCGCATCCAGGGAAATGCCCTTGATCTCAGCGGTCTCGTTCAATTTCTGCGCGAGCGCTGCGTCAAGCTGAGCATCCCTGCGCGGCGGCTCCCCGACCGACTCAAACAGCTCGTCGTAGACGAGGCTGAAACCGTCCTCAACATGCAGGTTTGCCACCTTGTAGAGGCCGACCTTGTTGCCGAACTTGTCGGGTTCACCTTCTTCGTTCGTGAAGGCAACCGTCAGTGAGCCGGTCTGCGAGGGATCCGGGAGAATCCGGTCAGCCGCGGACGGCTCCGCTGCCTGCGCCACAGTCCCGCAAATCCCGTACAGTAAATAAAGGCATAACAAACCTGCGCACAGATGTGCGCAGGTTCTCTTCCGTTTATAGATCATTATTCTAAATATATTTCGAATACGGCTCATCAGTTTTCTCCTGAAATATCTTTTATTACAATAGCATTTCAAAAGAATCTTTACAAGTTTGCCGGAAATCCTATACCGTTACTCTTATGCCGTTACCTATTTCCTGAACTTGATGGCAGCGCCCGCCAGCACCAGCAGGGCTCCTGCCGCGCCGACCACGAGGACTCCGCCGATCACGTAGAAGACGGTGGTGCCCATGCCGCCGGTGGAGGGAAGCGCCACACCTGCGCGGTTGGTGATCTGAACGGCGCCGTCCGCCAGTTTTATGTCTTTGACGTCCGCGAATGTGTCTTCCACCGCTCCGCTTTCATCGACCTTTATGGTAACCGGACCGGAAAGCGGCATATAGCCGGCAGGCGTCTCGGTCTCCGTCAGGGTATAGGTTCCCTGGTCCAGACCCTCAAACAGAATATTACCGTCTGCATCTGTTGTAAGCTCTGTTTTTGTCTGTGTCCAGACTGAGGCGCTGCCGTTTTTTGACTGATAGTACTTTCCGTCTTTATTGGTCAGGGTGAACCTGACGCCGGAAAGCGGCTTGCCCTCATCGCTTACCTTGCTGATCCTGACCTGATGGGTATTGGTTGCAACTGTGTGGTCCGGCGACTGAATCTTTACATGGATTGCGTTGTCCACATTGTAATTCAGCCTGACGGTGTTGGGATTGCCGTCGCCGTCAATGACCGCCTTGTCGTTCAGTGTGGCCGTGTAAGTCAGGGTGATGTTCTTGCCCGCGTTTTCCTTTACAACCTCCTTGGGGATGGTGACGGTGTAGACCTTGCAGCCTTCTTTTTTCTCGGATGTGTTCTCCTCGAAGGAAAGGCCGGTCACGCCCTGGTCCGCCTCAAGCGAATTCAGATCAAGTGTCAGCCCCTGATATATGGTGTCGGTCACAATGATGGGTACTTCGAACACATTCCCGGGGATCGTCACCGGCACCTTGTAGGTGACGGTATCTCCGATGTTCACATCGTTTTCGGTCCTGAGTTCTCCATCTTCCAGGATTTTCTTGTCAATATCCGGGTTCTCATAGAAGAGCCTGGGCTCCGGAAATTTTTCGTCCGGCTTGTCTTTTCCCCGCGAATCCCTGGGATGAAGGACCGCTTCCGTGTTGGTGTAGAGATCCTCGTAAGCGCCGGGGACGGTCTGGGGATTGGTCAGCTGAACATCGTATATGATCTGAAGCTCATCCAGTACCGTGATGTTTGTGCCTATCGTGAAGGTAAATGAATCTTTTGCCTCATCATAGGCAAGCAGGAATTTCTCTTCTCCGAAGGAATAACTGCCGTCATCATTTTCCTTCTTATCAAGGGTTTCCCCGTTCAGCCTGACGTTTATCCTGTCCAGGTCATTGATGAAGTCAAAGTTGTATTCGTTGCCCTCGCTGTCCGTGCCGCTGCCCATTTCGTCCGTCACGGTACTTCCGCTGCCGACGTAGAAGACGGTTTCGATGAGCTCGTCCAAAGCCAGGTGGTCTCCCCCATTGAGATAATCCATGAAGGAAGGGCCGTAATATCTGTCATGCGAGCTCGGAACACTTACCGGGCTGGTCCTGTATCCCGCCTTTATGACAGACATATATTCCTGATAGGCCTGATAAAGTGCCACATCGGAGGTAACGGCGTGCTGATCCAGCTCGTCCGCGGGTATAAAGCTTTCTGCGTTAGGATACCCGTTACTGTAGCTGATTTCCTTTGTGTAGTAATACCTATCCCCGTCCTGTGCGATTAATGCGGCTACTCCATTCAGGTATGCGCTCCAGTCCTGGGGCGGATTCCAGTTTCCGTATTTCCGCTTATAGGCATCCGGACCAGCTTTTTTGCCTCCGTCTCCCTTGTCAACCACGACGGCCGGTTTCCCGTTCGCATCATTGAAAACATGCGCATCTCCGTCGCTGATGATAATCAGATATTTGTGACTGGGGTCAGTAATCGACGTATCGGCATCAAGCATGGCCTTTCCCTTCGCTATCCCGTCGGCAAGATTTGTTCCGTAGGGTCTGTGCTCTAAACCATGCGCAATACCCCATTCCTTTGTGTTAATGTTTATACTTTCATAATCTATTTCATCGGTGGACAGATCTTTCATGACAATTGCTTTATAATAGAAGCAGACCACACCGGTTTTGATCGTCAGGCCATTGTCTGAAAGCAGCGATATGTAGTCCTCCATGGCTTTTGTGGTATCAGCACCTGCCGAAGCTGATCTGTCCAGTACAAAAACAACATCATAGGCAAAGCTTTCCTGCCTGCCGGGGAAGGTCATTCCATGTGTCACCACCATATTTCTATCATGGAAAGTATTACATTATCTTTGCTCGTCGGAGCAGCAGCAAAATCCCTGCTCCGGCTGTAAGGATCAGACCTGCGATCATAAATAGTCCCGTTCCGCTTCCGCCCGTGGCCGGAAGTACTGTGCCCGACTGGTTTGTGACCTTAATGGTCCACACGCCTGTTGTATGGTCCTTGATCACATCGGGATAAGAGATTTCTTTACCGCCGATGACGGCTTTTACTTCAATATCGTTTCCGGTCTTTTCTACTTTGATGGTCATAGGACCTTCAAGAGGGTAATACCCTTTCGGCGTTCCTGTTTCCGTGAGGGTGTAGGTGCCGATCGACAAGGCCTGATTCGTGTAGATCACA
Organism: uncultured Lachnospiraceae bacterium; assembly: GCA_902781325.1. Lineage (GTDB taxonomy): Bacteria > Bacillota > Clostridia > Lachnospirales > Lachnospiraceae > CAG-791. The sequence continues at coordinate 17,140 of CACZJD010000067.1, read as the reverse complement.
GCGTCTCCGCTCGCGTCAATTTTCGAGATCAGTCCCGTCTCGTCAATTCCCTCGCCGGATATGCTGAACACTGCTCCCTCGAGAGCTTTACCGGTCTGGTCTTTTTTGACGATCCTGACAGGAACGCCGGCATACTCATTGGGAATTTTGATCGTATATGTCGTATTCCCCTCTTCTGTCGACGAACTGAGCCACTCATCAACATTCGATCCCTCAAGGTTGTTGAGTATTACGAGCGTTGACGGATCGCCGGTGTGTATATTAAGCGGAATGGTAACGGTTCCCTGGCTGCCGATGGTTAATACCAGGTCTCCTCCCAGCTTCTTGTAACCGCCCGGAGGCGACACCTCCGACAGGTAGTATGAACCTGCCGGAAGGGCCGAAGTGATCTTGGGGATCACGCCGTCTTCACCGGTAGTCAGCTCCTCGTATCCTACCATAGGATTCTGGTCTTTGACCAGGCCGCTGGCAGTATTTACCTGCCTGTAGAGGGCGAAGACCGCGCCCTGCAGGTGCTGCTCATCCTCATTTACTTTGAGTGCCTGAAGCGAGAAGCCTTTGTCCTTGAAGGTTATGGCTGTCATTTCATCGCCCGTCTGGGGCGTAGAGACTATAAAGCTTCCGTCGTCCCCGGTGACTGTCGCCTCTTCGCCGTTGAGCAGGATCGTCCACGGCGTGGAAGGCTTCTGGAAACCGCTTGGCGCCTTCGTCTCTTCAAGAATATAGGTCGTCCCTGGATCCAGATAAGCGATCGTGATCAGTCCTTCCGCGTCGGAAGTGTAGGAGTCGGCTCCAACCGGGATCCCTTCCTCATCCTTAAGGGTAAATACCGCTCCCGGAAGCGGGGACTCTGTCCAATCGGTTTTTTGCAGCCTGATGCCCTTTCGAGTGTTAGTCACGGTATCTGTGCGGACATTTTTAACGCCCTCATGTCCTCCGCTGCTCTCACCTTTTTCATAAGAAACCTTGTAATGGAAACCTTCCTGATGCTCCTTGTTTTTGGGCTTGCCGCCGACCGTCAGAGTTCCGCCTTGACCGATTCTCTCAATGCTGTCATAGATCAGCTTCCCTTCGTCGTCGGTCCTAGGGTTGGTCAGCTTGACTTCGAAGATCTCATAGTCATCGAAGGAGGCACCATCTTCCAGCTTATCAAAATAGTAATACAGGGATGTCATCGGCGACGTCATCTTCCGCTCCGACCCTGCCAGGAGCGTCAGTTCCTTCGTTGACGGATCCTTTACATAGACCGCGAAATAAATGTCGTCGTGGCTGTCCATAAAGGTCGCGTCAGACCAGACCTTGTTAACTGTCAGGCCCCATCCGCGCTTATTGTGCACCAGGACATGGGGATCCTCGTTGGCCCTGATCGTTCCCTCGTTGGGATCTTCCTCAGAGTAATAAGAGCCCTTGTCCCTCTCGTATTCAACCAGGTTGTAGCCCTTAGGGATTTCGTTGTCCCATTCCTCAACTCTGAAGGAGGAGTCCACCGGAAGTCCGCGAAATTCAACGCTGTAACTTCCTGGGATCCTGGAGACAGCTCCTCTGGTGGAAGTCTCAAACCGGATCGCGGCTATCTCTTCATCAGTCCGATCGGCCATGTACTCCACAAGTTCATTATAGTTGCGTATATCGAGGGATACGAACTGTTGTTTATTCGCATCCCACCTGCAATAGAAGCCGTCCGGGTTCTTGACATAGTACTTGGCACCATTGACAAGCACCGGCTCTTCTACTCCGGGGGCAGACATGTAGACTCTGAAATCGAAGGTCGTATCGTCGCCCACATAGCCGATCAGCTTGTTTCCTTCTCTTCTCTCCCTGTCCGTTCCCTTGTCGATAACCTCATATCCGTTTTCATCCCACAGAACTTTCGAAATTGTCAGTGTTCTGAGGCTGTCGGGATCCACTTCATTTTCATACTTGACTTCCGGCCGTTCTTCGATGGAAGATGCCGGGACCTCATAGTTGTGCCTGCCCTCGTCACCTTCACCGGAAAGTGTCTCGCCGTTGGCCTTGACCGACTTGAAGATATTCATATTCACGCCGCACTCGACGATCTTGTAGTCGACTGCGTCAGACGGCAGATTGATCGAAGCAATTTCCCCTGCTTTCAGGAAGAAGACATTGGAATAGCTTTGCATCCCTTCTACCGGTGTGAAGTTTTCATAAAACTTCACGGGACGCTTGGAGCCCTGGTAGGTAACTGCCGGATCATACTCATTCTGGGCCAGCTGCCGCCATCCGGTATCCTCTCCTCCAGGCGGAATGTCATCCGCCGTTCTGTAGAGAATCTGATAGGGGAACTCCATCAGACTGTAGTCAATGTCATCGGAGCCGGTCACTTTTTTTGAAAGTGTCACTTCACCGGGCTTGACAGCTGTCAGGTTAAAGCGCATGTGAAGGTTTGACGCTCCCGCGCCGCGCTCCATGTAAATAACTCTCATGGAGTGAGTTGAATAATCGCGGAATACTGTGCTTCCCTCGTCAAAAAACCGATTCAGATAATTATTGACATCCTCTTCAGAAGCCCCAGGATTTCTGCCACGATAGTTATCCCAGAATATTTGTCTGAGGGTCTTCGTAGATCCGTTCCTTCCCGTCACTATTCCCGTCCGGAAGTTGACGGAGCCGGTCATCGCCTGGTGAACGCCGCCCAGGTCCAGCACCAGTTCATCATCGACATAGAACCAGAAATCGTCGTCTCCGGAGAATTCGAAGATGATGTCATGTCCCCAGGCGTCAAGTCCGTCAGGGGTCTGGGTGAAGTCCGCGGACATCTCCATACCGAAGAAATAGTCTGCCTGCGAGCGCGGGATCTCGTGAAGTCCTTCTCCGTAGCGCGGATCATCTTCAGAAAGCGGGGCAGCCGTAACAGACGTCTTATTAGTATACATGTCCGAATAAGGCCACGGCTCGCCGGTCTTAGGATCGATCAGGCTGTTGTAGGGCATGAACTGACCGTGGTACATCGTAACTTTGTTTTCCGGTCTCTCCACAGTTCCCAGCTGGTCGTAGACCTGGAACTGACTGCCGTTAAGATAAGCAAAGTTTTTAGTAGAGTCATATTCAAAATAGCCGCTCTCGTCGTAGACGCTCTGTATGAACAGGTGATTTACTTCCTGATCTCCACCAAAGAGGCCGGCCAGGGAACTTCCCTTTACAGTAGCATCAGGGTAGCCGTTCGCCTTGATATCCGTAGACAAAAGGCCCGTGCGGTCGCTGTCTCTTCCAAAATACTCTGTCTGGACTGAGTCCCTGCCGTTTTCAATTCTGTTATTAAAGTCGATCATCTTCATGGTGATCCCGTACTCGTCGTTGTCTACCGTGTCGACTTCCGTCAGATGAACCTGCGGGAGCTTGACTCTGGCAAAATAGAAATCACTTGCTTGAGATGACGGGCAGGGAACTACCCGGCCGCTTTCCATGTCTGCCTTCATTCCGATATAAGAATAATAGGCAGTGTCCCAGCACCTGACCTTCGTATACTCCTCTTTATAGAAGCGTCCGTCCAGATTCAGGTAGACTTTGCTGTCGGAAAAGACTGAACCTTCCTCCATATTCGGCTTGATATATTTGCCGGAATATGGATTAAACAGTTCATAGGTGCCGTCGGGCACCCTTTCGCCATGTTCGTCTACTCTGGTATTGTCTGTCAGTTCCCATACAGCGGTCTCATACTGGTTTCCCACCCACTTGATCACGTCGCCGTCGTCATAGCAGCGGATCAGGCTTCCGTCGTGATCGACTGCATAGAACTCGTACTGCTTTTTGGTCTCGTTCCAGACGCGAGTGTAAAGAACGACCTTGTCCGCCGGATCCGATACGCTTATCTTCTGTGCTGTATAGATCAGATAGTCGTCCTTTGAAAGAGGAGACTCCTCAGCCAGCTTCAGCCAGCAGCTGTCTGTGTTTCCGTTCTTCGTGGCGGTAAAGAACCTGCTTCCTTCTTCCCCTGCCACGGTCAGATAATTGTCGCCCGATGAGAAAGAATAGAAGCCCTCATATTGGTCCATCCCTGCCGCAATCTTGATCAGGGAGCCTCCCTGCGGTTCGCTCTCGAGCGTCACCGAACCGTTATTGATCGTAAGATAGCGTTCCTCGCCGTCAACATTCGCCGTTATGTAATAGTTATCATTTCCCTGCGTATGGAAAGTCCAGTCCGTAATAGTGCTGTCCTGCGCCACAAACAGGCGGTCAGTGTAGCCCTTTTTATCCAGTTTGGGCATATCCAGTCCGTCAAGACTTCCCGCAGACTGCGAATCTGCCATCATGGCCGTGCAGAATATACTCTCCGCGTCATAGGCGATACCGTAGGTCTTGCCGTCCAGTTCGTAATAATCATCCGGCACTTCCCGTGCATCCGCATAAGTTAATCGAATCTGACTGTTTGTAGCATTATTGTTGTCTCCATAGAATCTGATTCCTTTGCCGCCGTTGGAATGCTGGAGCCACCTGTCCTCGGTCGCGTGTTTGAGATAGAACAAGCCGTCTGCCGCCCGGCTGATCACAAAGGCAGTTCCGCCTGCCGCGTTAAGCGTAACGTTATTGTTATTTGCCGACACCTGCTTTATATACTTCTTTTCTGTGCCCTGCATGGTGTAGATGTAATACTGATTATCCTGTCCAGCGATCTTCTCGAAGTACCATCGCGCGGCAGCATCCGGATTTTTCGTTTCCACAAAGCAGCCGCTGTTGTTTAAACTGTTCGTAAAATAGTTGTCGGTATAGGAGAGAAGAAACGCCTTATCCGTATTATCACCGAGTTCATCCAGGCTCTTAACATAGGGGACAAAGGCCTCCTTGGCATCTACGACCGCGTACACGCTGAATCCTGTCGTCTCAAACTCAACCGTCTTTCCCTCTTCGCCGGATTCAAGGCTGGTCTCCAGCAGATCTCCTTCGTCAGTTCCATCCGCAAAGTGCAGCACTTTAAGGCTGTCACTCTCCGTGTCAGCCAGTTCGATCTTCACATGAATGCTGCTTCCCTCCGCGGGCTGTATTTTGTCACCGTCTTTCACAAGACTGATGTCGAAAAAGCGGGCGTAATCATAAATCGCCGAGTCAAAGCCAAGTGTGCGGCTCGACTTGTCTATGTAGAGATCATACTCTGTGTCGTTGTCGAAAGTATCCTCGTCAAGGGTGATCTCATTCACTTCAAGTTCAGTTCCGGCAGGAATGCCCGCATCGCTTCCGTATTCTACAGTGATCCTGTAATTTCTGCCGTCGCCGGCAAGAACTGTCTTCTCGATCGTCGAACCCACAACGCCATAGACGGAAAAGCTCTCGGACGCAAATTCGATCTTGTCTATTTTGACAGGCTCGGCTATCGGCTGCGTGGTCTCTTCGCCGGCTCCGGTCCTGATACTCCGGCCGTCCTCCGTCTTGAGCTCCGCTTCGACGAATTGCGGCTTCTCCTCTTTTTCTACATCAAAATGGACGGTGTCGATGCCCGCATCCGCGGCAACCTCCACCGATTCCTTATACTCAATCCTTATGCCGACATCGCCGGCAGGTTCAATCTTCTCCCCCTTATAGAGGAAGCTGATGTCATAGAACTTCGCGAAGGATACGCTCGTGTTCCCGTCGTATTTCCCTCTGAGTTCTTCCTGCGCCCTGTCAAAATAGAGCTGATATTCCTCTTCATCCTCTTCTTTCGTGATTTCGCGGACCTCAAGAGTTGTTCCTTCGTACAATCCGCTCTCCGCAGTGATTGTTGCGTAGACGTCGTAATCCCTGCCCTTTGCGTGCAGGACAGTACCCTCTGCAAGCAGCTTTTCCTCCGTATCCGCGGCAATTTCAGTCCTGGCCTGGTCAGTTATCCCCGCACCGGCGTTCTCCGGATCCGTTTCCGTTATCTCTGCTCCGGCAGACTCAGCGTTCTCCGGATTTCCGGTTGTCTCCGCGGCAGACGCGTCTTCTTCAGCACTTATTTCCACGGAAGCCTGAGGCTCGTTCTCTCCGTCGTTTTCTCCGTCGTTTTCTCCGCTACTGCTCTCTTCGGATCCTCCGCTCTCATCAGCCTCGTCTCCATCCGGATCTATCTCTTCACCTGCCGCCTCCACTTCTATCCCGGGCTGCTCTTCTGCGGTCTCCTGGTCCAGAGTGATCGCAGGCAGGATCATCGCGTAAGTAGTTACGAACACGACAATACACGCCAATACAGAGACAACTCTGTAAAGACGTCTAAGTCTTCTGTGTTCATTCATGATCTTCGCGATCAGCCTGCGTAAAAATTCCATGTATATTCCTTTAATAATCCAGTTGGTCAAAAAAAACGACAAACTTTTACATATATAAGTTTATACATCTATAGGACAAAAATCAACAAATTGCCTTTTACTGTTTGTTTAAAGTGTCTAAATTGAGCATTTTATAAACGATATTTTGGTACACAATAAATGAGATATCGTCAAAACAGTGACATCTCCCCCTTGTGTAAACATCAATAGTTGTGGCCATTGGTCACAGCAATTCTTTATAAATATCCCTCTTGGACACGCCGCGGTCCGCCGCCACTTTCTTCATGGCTTCCTTGCGGCTGAGCCCCTGGTCTGTATATAGCGCCATGTGCTCCTCCAGCGTCATCTTCTCGAAAGACTTCCTTTTTTCCTCTTCAAGCTGCGCCCGGCTGGCCCCCTCCAGAACTAACACGTACTCCCCGCGCGGCACGTTCTCATTATAATATACGTTTGCGGAAGCCAAGGTCATCGGCAAAGCCTCTTCGAATTTCTTGGTCAGCTCCCGGCAGAGGGTGATCCTCCTGTCGCCCAGGGCATCGTACAGTTCCTGCAGTGTGCCGCGCAGGTGATGGGGCGCCTCATAGAGGATGGTCGTGCGCTCTTCTCTCTGCAGCTGAGTCAAAATATACCGCCTCTCTTTTTTGTCCGTCGGCAAAAATCCCTCGAAGCAAAATCTTCTGGCCGGCATACCGGACATGGTAAGGGCGGTGATCAGGGCACAGGCGCCGGGAAGCGAGGTCACTTTGATGCCCTGCTCCAGGCACATGGCGGCGATCACTTCGCCGGGATCGGATATGGCCGGCGTGCCGGCATCGGTCACGACGGCAATGCTGGCTCCCTGCCTCAGCTTCGCGATCAGTTCCTCTGCCTTTGTGTACTTATTATATTCATGATAGCTTGTGAGCGCTTTTTTGATACCGAAGTGGTTGAGCAGTCGCAGTGTGTTGCGTGTGTCCTCCGCTGCAATCAGGTCCACCGACTCCAATGTGCGTAGAACGCGCTCCGTAATATCGCCCAAATTCCCTATGGGCGTGGCGCAGAGGCGGAGAGCTCCGCCGCTTCGTTACTTATATATAATGATTTATCGGTCTCTTTCACTGTTTTGCTCCTGTATTCTAGTAGCCGTACACCTCGTAGATCTCATCCGTGTAGACGCCCGGCTCCTTATAGACGATCAGCGGCTTCTCCACGCTAAGGCGCGGTCTTCCGCCGCGCACGCAGTCCAAAAGGACCATGTTGGGCTCCCGGTCCACGTAGGGGTAGACCAGGCGCATGCGCTTGGGCTCCAGGCCGTATTCCCGCAGCGTCGTCATGATCTCGGCCAGCCGGAAGGGCCGGTGCACCAGATAGAAGTGGCCGCCGCTCTTTAAGAGCTTCCGGGCCGCCCGCGCCACATCCTTAAAATCGCACAGCACTTCATGCCGGGCGATGGCCTTGGGACTGTCGGGGTTCTGCAGTCCGTGTCCGCCGATCATGTAGGGCGGATTACAGGTCACAATTGCAAAAGAAGCAGGCGCAAACATTGCGTCTGCCTCTTTGATATCCCCTTGCAGGATCCGGACTCTGTCCCCGATCCCGTTGAGCTCTACGCTCCTCATGGCCATCTGTGCGCTGTCCTTCTGGATCTCCAGCCCCGTAAGGGTTCTCCGCCGATCCCTTCCTGAATAAAGCCGGTCAGGAGCACCGCGTCCATGCCAAAGCAGAACCTCGCGGGATCCTGGATGATCCTCAGTCCGCTGCGCTGAAGGTCGTCGACTTTCTCGCCCGGATGCACTAACTGCGCTTCCGGGAGCCTGTCGTCACTGTGCATTATTATTGTTCTCCTGTCTGCGGCGGTTCTTGTTCCGGTTCGGTTTGTTCTTACCGCCGCGGCTTTTGCCATCGCCGCGGGATTCCTGGCGCTCCTGGCTCTCGAGTTTCTCGAGTTCCTGCGCTTCCTTGGAGTCGGCCGCATTGTCCTTACGGCTTCTGTTGCCGCCCCTGCGTCTTCTGCGCAGGACGGTCAGATCACTCACGTGATATTCGTGGAATTCTTTCTCGTCGTCCACCTCCACGAGGATGCGGACTGTCTGGCGGAGCACATTGACGCTCTCCACCTGGCCGCTGAGGCCGTCATTTCCCTGCACTTCGTCTCCGACCTTGGGAAGGTTCCGGTTCAGTTCCTCATAGGTGTCCGCCTCGTTCTTGAGGCAGCACATCAGACGGCCGCAGACACCGGAGATCTTGCCGGGATTGAGCGAGAGGTTTTGCTCTTTTGCCATCTTGATGGAAACCGGGATGAAGTCGCTCATCCAGGTGTGGCAGCATAGAGGTCTTCCGCAGATGCCGTATCCGCCCAGAATCTTGGTCTCGTCGCGGACGCCGATCTGGCGCAGCTCGATGCGGGTGCGGAAAACGCTTGCGAGATCCTTGACCAGATCACGGAAGTCCACGCGCCCGTCCGCCGTAAAGTAGAACAGCACTTTGCTGTTGTCAAAAGTGTACTCCGCGTTGATGAGCTTCATTTCCAGACCGTGAGCCAGAATCTTCTCCTGGCAGATGCGGTAAGCCTCTTTCTCCTTGGCGCGGTTGCGGCGCTCGGTCTCGTTGTCCTCCAGAGTCGCTACGCGGATGACCTCCTTGAGGGGCTGGGTCACCTTGCTTGCCTTGACGTCCATGGGCAGGCCGACCACAGTGCCGTACTCGACGCCGCGCGCGGTCTCAACAATGACATGGCAGCCGTGTCTGACTTCCCACTGTCCCGGGTCAAAAAAGTAAACCTTGCCGGCTGTCCTGAACCGCACGCCGATCACATGCACGGTTTCGTCGCTGTTTTCAGCGGGGATCCTGCGCTCTGCGGGCTCCTCTTCTGCAGATCCTTCTTCCGGTTTCTCCTCCGCCGCGGGTTCCTCTGTCAGGAGTTCCTCTTCGTCAGCGGGTTCCTCTACCACAGCCGGTTCTTCTTCTGCAGCGAATTCCTCTGCTGCCGCGGGCTCCTTCATGGCAATCGCTTTCGCCTGCGCGGCAGCCACGATCTCGACCTTGCGCACTTCCGCTCTCGCGACATCGATGACTTCCACGTTATCTCCGTGGATCTCGACTCTGGTGCTTTCTTTTTCGATTTCTGTATATTTTATGGTATCCATTAGTAATTATTCCTGTCTAACTGCTTTGTCAGGTACATAAGTGCCGGGGTCAGGCACCATAAATGCCGGGGTCAGGCACGGCGGCGGTACTGCTGCCGGATCTTCAGAAACATGATCTCGAACACTGAGTCTGCTGCCACATTGGATCTGAGGCGGCGCGACGCCGTGTCGATCTCGTCGAGGATCCTGCCGAGCCGCTCATAACCGAGCATACCTGCGGCTTCTATAATATACTGTATGTCCTCCTGAAAAATCAAGTTCCCGCTGTTTTGCGTACTGTGATACAGCAAGACGTCGCGAAACCACATCAGGACAAAACTCAGCACTTCATCCCGCCGTCCCGCGTCTATACCTGATGAAAACTCGCTGATCTGCACCGCGTCCGACCGGCTCAGGTGCGCCAGAAAGTCCACGGTCCTGTCCCGCAGCTCCAGAAACTCCTTGTCATCCATCAGAAGAAGCGCCTGTCCGGGATTTCCGCCCGCAAACCTCGCCGGAATCATCGCCTGGTCCTCGGGAAGCTCCTTCTCACGCTGCAGAAAGCGCGCGATCTGTGCTTCTTCCACCGCCCGTGTCTGCAGCACGACGCACCGGCTCAGTATCGTCGGCAAAAAAGCCGACAAACCATTCGCGATCAAAATAATGACCGCGTACTCCGGCGGCTCCTCCAAAGTCTTGAGCAGCGCGTTCTGCGCCTGTATCGTCAGTTTCTCCGCGTCGGGAATAATATAGACTTTCCGCGCATTGGAATAGGGCTTGATCTGAAGATCCGCGCGCATTCTGCGGATCTCGCCCACGCTGATGCTGTTAGGCTTCTCGTGGCTGATGGTAATGATGTCCGGCTGGTTGCCGCTTTGGGCCTGAATACAGGAGAGACACCTGCCGCAGGGCTCCAGGAGCTTCTTCTTCCGCATGCGGGGCGCCTGCCTGCCTGTTCCGGACATGATCTGCTCCGGTTCCTCCGTCTCCTCTTCCTGCAGGTCCTCACACTGCAGCGCTGCCGCAAAGATCGACGCAATAGTCTTCCGCCCCGAACCCGCGTCTCCGCTGAGGATATAGGCATGGGAAATACTGCCCGTTCTCAGGGCATTATACAAATGCTCTATAATGGCCTTCTGGCCGATTATATCTGAAAATTTCCGCATTCCTGCGCCACGCCTTTCCGCGCTCACATCATCTCCGCCAGGTACTCCTCGATCTCCCGCCTGCACCGCTGCAGGTCATCATTATAAAACCGCTTCGCGATTCCCGCCTCCGCGATCTTCTCCTCTGAGAAGTCCTCGCAGTCGGCAAGGAAGCGGCGGCAGAGTTCGCGATATTTTGGCATCTTCTCGGAGCGCTCGCGGTCAAGGGCCCTCTGCAGGCGTTCGCCGTCCTCCACCTCAATGTAAACAGGCACCACCTTGTCCGCCCCATAATAGGCGCGCAGCGCAAGGTAGGACTCCAGCGTCCCGATCATCAGTGTACTGTGCCGCGCCAGGTCAATCTGCCCGTCGTCCGCCGTAAAGTAATACCACGGCCCGTGCACCGTCTCATAGCAGCGCGACTCAACAATCTTGCCGGCCCGCTCCAGCGCCCGAAACTCCTCCACGCTGTAAAAATGATATTCCCGCCCGTCCTGCTCGCCGGCCCGGATCGGTCTCGTCGTACAGGGAACGAGGCGCTCAAAAGGAAGCGCCCCGTTACTCAGCAATTCTCTGTATATAGTATCTTTCCCGGTGCCGCTCTTGCCCATCAGGCAAAATATTCTGTGCCGCCCGGTTCCCTCCCGGTTTACCATACTTCGATCACTCTTGTCATTTTTGTGGATCTCTCAGAGATTACCACACTTCGATCACTCTTGTCATGTTCGTGTTGCCGGCAACGCCCAGCGGTACGCCTGCTGTCAGGACGATGTTGTCGCCCTTCTCCACATAGCCGGCCTTCTTGGCTGCGTCAACCGCTGCATCAAAGAGCATCTCCTCTCTGTCCTCCTGAGGAATGTTGAGCGGATAGACGTCAAAGAGCACGTTCATCTGGCATGCTACAGACTCGCTGATGGTGCACGCGATAATCGGGCAGGTGGGTTTATATCTGGAGAGACGATTCGCCGTAAATCCGGAGATCGTGACTGTGATGATCGCTTTGGCTCCGATGTCCTCAGCCACTGTGCAGGTAGCGTGGGAGATCGCAGTCGTGATATCAGTCTTATCGTCTTCAAGCAGCTTCATGCGCTGTTTATAGTGGATATCCTTCTCCGCGCGCTCCGCGATGGTCGCCATGGTCCTGACCGCTTCCTCGGGATAGCTGCCTGCCGCCGTCTCGCCGGAGAGCATGATCGCAGTCGTTCCGTCATAGATCGCGTTCGCGACGTCGGTCGCCTCTGCTCTTGTGGGACGGGGATTCTTCATCATGGAATCGAGCATCTGAGTCGCTGTGACAACGATCTTGCCCAGCTGGACAGCTCTCTTGATGATGTGCTTCTGGATGACAGGCACTTCCTCAAGCGGCACTTCCACGCCGAGGTCGCCGCGAGCTACCATGACGCCATCCGCTGCCTCCAGGATTTCCTCAATATTGTTGACACCCTGGACGGACTCTATTTTGGCAATGATCTTCATGCGGCTGTTGTTGGCATTGAGGATCTCGCGGATCTCGTTGACGTCCTTGGCTGTACGGGTGAAAGAAGCCGCGATAAAATCATATCCCATCCTGCATCCGAACTCGATATCGGAGCGGTCCTGCTTGCTGATAAAAGGCATCGACAGATCGGCGCCGGGCAGGTTCACGCCCTTGTGGTTGGATACCGGGCCTCCATTGATGACCGTGCAGACCACATCAGTATCTGTCTTGGAATCCACGCGCAGCCCGATCAGGCCGTCGTCGATCAGAACCATGCCGCCAACACTCACATCCATCGGCAGATCCTTATAGGTGACTGATGCTCTCTCGCTGGTGCCCATTACTTCTTCTGTCGTCAGCGTGAAAGTCTGTCCCTTCTCGAGCACTACTTTCCCGCCTTCGAAGTCGCGCAGGCGGATCTCCGGTCCCTTGGTATCCAGCAGTGTCGCCACCGGCACGCCCAGTTCGCGGCGAAGGCGCACGACCCTGCGGAACTTGGCCTCGTGCTCTTCATGTGTCCCGTGTGAAAAATTAAATCTCGCTACATTCATGCCTGCTGCGATCAGCTTCCTGAGCATCTCCTCATTTTCACTGGCAGGGCCGATCGTGCAGATGATCTTTGTCTTGCGCATTTTATTTCCTCCGTTTGGTGTGCAGTGGGTTATTTGGTTAGTGCCGGTGTTTTTTATGCATTTTATCTATTATAGCATAGCAGTCTTAAAATGCGGGATGGATTTATAGATTGCGGGGATGGAGAAGTGGGGTTTCTCTGGCCTTCCGGGCACTTTTCTGGCTTGCCTGGCACTTACTATACATCCAATTTCGGTCTCGACTAAATCCGATGGTATGTCGATGGCTTGTCTGGCACAAGCTATCCAATTCCGGCCTCGACTAAATCCGATGGTATAGAAAAAGCTTGCTTGGCATAAGCTATACATCCAATTTCGGTCTCAGCCATATCCGATGGTATGTCTAAGGCTTGCCTGGCTCAAACTCTACATCCGATTAGAGCTTTAGCTGAATCCGATGGCATGTTTAAGACTTGCCTGGCTCAAACTCTACATCCAATTACGCCTTCAGCCATATCCGATGGTGCATCTGCCCAGAAATGCTCGAATTCACTACATCCATCTAAGCTCTCGGCCAAATCCGATGGTGCATCTGCTCAGACGCGCTCAAATTCAATACATCCATTTACGCTCTCGACCAAATCCGATGGAGTGCCCACACCCCACCACTTCCAGTAGATAATTTCTTCCTCTTCTGCTAGAATAGTTTAGACTATAGACGGGATTCACCAAAATTCCGCGACCAACAAACAACAAATCATAAGGAGAATTATCATGCAATATAGAACCAGAGGAACATGTTCCACAATGATCAACCTTACGGTAGACGAAAATCACGTTATTCAGGATGTTCACTTCACCGGCGGCTGCAATGGCAACCTGCAGGGCATCAGCAAGCTTGTGATCGGCCAGCGCGCCGAGGACGTGATTCCCAAGATCGAAGGAATTCGCTGCGGCTTCAAGAACACATCATGTCCTGACCAGCTTTCCAAGGCACTCAAGCAGGCCATCGGCCAGTAAGTGAGTTCCTGGTACAAACACTCAAGCAGGCCATCGGCCAGTAAGGAAGGCACTCACTATACAGACATTCGCTCGCAACAAAGCGCATCAGCACGGAGGAAACCATGGAAAACACACCCAAGAAGAAAATCGTTCTGACCGGCGGCGGTACTGCCGGCCATGTTTCGCCCAATATTGCGCTCCTGCCTTATCTGCAGGAAGCGGGCTATGAGGTCACTTATATCGGATCCAAGAAGGGGATCGAGAAGAATCTGATCGCCGATTTCGGGCTGCCCTATGTGGGGATCTCGACGGGAAAGCTGAGACGATATTTTGACGTGAAGAATTTCACGGATCCCTTCCGCGTGATCAACGGCTACCGGGAGGCCCGCAAATTCCTCAAAAAATACAGACCGGACGTCGTCTTCTCCAAGGGCGGCTTTGTCAGCGTGCCGGTAGTGCGCGCGGCGGGTTCGCTCCACATTCCGTGCGTGATCCACGAGTCCGACATGACGCCGGGCCTGGCCAACAAGCTCTGCTTCCGCGCGGCCAAGAAGATCTGCTGCAACTTCCCTGAGACGCTGGAAATGCTCCCCAAGGGCAAAGCAGTCCTCACAGGCACCCCCATCCGCGGCGAGCTCTTCACCGGCGACAAGGCGCGCGGCCTGGAGATCTGCGGTTTCACGGCGGACAAGCCCGTGCTCATGATCATGGGCGGCAGCCAGGGCTCCGTCTCCGTCAACAACGCAGTGCGCGGCAACCTGGCCGAACTGCTGGAGATTTTCCAGATCGTTCATCTGTGCGGCAAAGGTCATTTTGACGAGAGCCTGAAAGACGTCGAGGGCTACTGCCAGTTTGAATACGTCAAGGACGACCTCAAGCACCTCTTTGCGGCAGCCGACCTGCTGGTTTCCCGCGCGGGCGCCAACGCGATCTGCGAGATCCTCGCCCTCGGCAAGCCCAGCCTGCTCATCCCCCTTCCCACCAAAGGCAGCCGCGGCGACCAGATCCTCAATGCGAACTCCTTCGCTGAGCAGGGCTTCAGCGAAGTCCTTGAAGACGAAAAGGCTACTGACCAGATCGTCGCCAAAGTCACAGCCCTCTACGAGAACCGGTCAAAATATATCGAGGCCATCAAATCCAGCCACCAGACTGACGCGATCCCGATCATCATGGGCCTTCTTGAAGAAGTGCAGAAGTGAGCGCCTGCCGGGCAACTATGAAGTCGGAATTTTGCCTGGCAGCTACTCAAGCCGGCATTTCGCTCGGCAACTATTTAAGCCGGCGCTTCTCCCGGCAGCAATGAAGAATTCTTCCCGTCCTGCTCTGTCAGGGCGGGATTTCTTTGTTTGCAAACACCTCCAACTGCTCCTATAATAAAAGATGTTCAAATCCAGAGTTCTATCTGGTTGTTCGCCGCCCGCGGTCTGAATGGACGGTGAATAGTATCCCAAGTCTCTTTTTCTGCTATGGCTGACTGGCAGCATTTCGGCGGCCGATGAGCGGGAGCGCTGCGCCGGTCTATGTTTTGGCCGAACAGGGCCGGTGGCCCGGAAAGGAGCGGCATTGGAGTATTTGCTTTTGGACAAGCTTCGACAGAGAAGGAGCGAGCTGAGGATGATTATCAAGAAAAAAGAAGGAGCTGTCAAAAGAGCGCCGGACGGAATCCTGAAGTACGGACGAAGGAAGAACACCTTGGATTACTATTGGAAAGCGCCGGGAGCCGTGCGCTACAGTTATATTCCCAAAAAGAATCGGAAATTCGCGGCTGCGCTGGCACAGAAGAGCTATGATGAGAAAGTCCTGAGGCTCGCCAGGCAGGAAGAAGAGCTTATAAGCAAGTTGATCAAGACCTGCGAAGCAGATGCAATTGACGGGGCATATGATAATTGTCCTGAGGGGAGGAAACTCCTGATTGAACCTGTGAGGCCTTCCGATGATGAGTTCCGGGAAGAATGGAACAAACAGCCCTCCTGCCTGCTCGGGTTTGGTGAGAATGATCCTGAGTTTTACACTAAACGCGGAGAACGTGTTCGCTCTAAGTCGGAGGTCCTGATCGCCAACACTTTGTATGGGTATGGCGTGGATTACCTATTTGAGTGCGAGATCCGGCTTCCGGGGTATGGAACTGCAAATCCGGATTTCTTCGTCCTCGATATCAAAAACCGCAGAACCATCATCTGGGAGCATCTTGGAAAGATGGGCGACCCGGCCTACGTGGAGCGTAACCTGCGAAAGATCAATGGATATCTCAAGCTGGGCTATATCATCGGCGAAACTCTGATACTGACATTCGAGTCCGAATCCCAGCCCATTAGTACCGCCGTGATAGAGAATACGGTGAAGCATTACTTTCTTTGAGGAAGAGATGGGATAAGATTTCTGCCCTCTGAGGCAGAGAGCAGGGGCACCGGCTGCGCTGAAAGGGGCTTTAAATTGACAAATCATAACCAGCATATACAATAAAAATAGCGATATTCTTACAAACACTATCAGGATGAGAGGCAGAAAAATGGTTAAGATATTAGCTTGCAGCGCAAATGGTTATGGCACCGGACTCATGATGAAAATGACTTTGGACAAGGTGATCGAAATCTGCGGTTTCAATGTGGAGGAAGATGCTTTCAATTCCATCATGGAGGGCAGGAAAATTGCCGAGCAGTACGATATAGTTCTGTGTCCTATCAATTATGTTGATATGTTTGAGGATGCGGCTGCCAAAGGAACCGTAGTTCTAGGGCTCAATAATGTCATGGCACAAGGCGAAATGACAGAAGCTTTGGAAAACTGCGGAATTGATCTGAAATAGTGAATTGATTTGTAACTGATGGTAAGAAGTCTTGCTTCCGGTCCCGGGGTACCTGGGGCCGGAAGTTTTTTATTGTAAATTGCGGGTGCTCCATCGGATTTGACTGAGGGCGTAAATGGATGTAATGAATTTGGGCGTTTCTGAGCAGATGCTCCATCGGATATGGCTGAGAGCGTAGATGGATGTAGTGAATTTGGGCGCCTCTGGATGGGCACGCCATCGGATGTAGCTGAAGCCGTAATTGGATGTAATGGAATTGAGCGTTTCTGGACGGGCACGCCATCGGATCCAGCTGAAGCCGTAATTGGATGTAGAGTTTGTGCCCGACAAGCCTTAAACACGCCATCGGATATTGCTGAAGGCGTGATTGGATGTAGAGTTTGTGGCCGACCGGCTTCTAACACACCATCGGATATGGCGACAAGCCGCAATTGGGTGTAAAGTTTGTGCCCAACAAGCCTTAAACATGCCATCGGATTCAATCAAGACCGTAATCAGATGTAGAGTTTGTGCCCAACAAGCCTTGAACATGCCATCGGATTCAGCCGAAGCCGGAAGTGGATGGAAAGTTTGCTAAAACAAACCATCAAAATTCCGACAACCCCAAAACCCCGGCCTCTCCACCAGCAAAAAACACCCCCGGCCGCCAAAGGCGCCCGGGGGTATCAAATACAAAGGCTATAGGATTATTTGCTCAGGTCTACGCTGCGGATGATCTTACGCAGAGGAAGGACGGACTTCGCGTTGACGGAGAGTTCGTCGATGCCCATGCGCAGGAAGGTCTCGGTCAGAGTCGGG
>CACZJD010000066.1 GCA_902781325.1 uncultured Lachnospiraceae bacterium | reverse complement strand
GCCGTACTGTCGTTTTTGCTCATTTGACCTTACCTCTTATTACTTTGTTTCCTTATGAGTAGTGTGTCTCTTGCAGAATCTGCAGTACTTCTTGGTCTCGATTCTCTCAGGATGAGCCTTCTTATCCTTAGTGGTATTGTAGTTGCGCTGCTTGCACTCTGTGCAGGATAATGTAATTCTTGTACGCATAACGTGTCACCTCCGCGTGGATTTTCATTACTATCAGGCCTTTTTAGTGCATAAAAAAAAGACCTGTTACAATCTCGAATATTAAAGTAACATACTTATTCTCTGTAGTCAATAGTAATTTAACAGATGCAGCCCGCCGATCTGTACGGACTGCATCCTCTCTTTCTTACTGCTGATCCCCGGCTGTCCGGGTCTTTATTTTCCCAATTCTTCCGCTGCCGCGTCCAGGGAAGCCCTGATCACCTTGTCCATGTCAAAATATTTGTAAAGGCCAAGTCTTCCGCCGAACAGCACGTTCTTCTTCTCCATCGCCAGCTCGTGATACTTCTCATACACCGCGTTGTTCCGGTCGTTGTTGACCGGGTAGTAGGGCTCCATGCCCTTCTCCCATGCCGCGGGATACTCTCTGGTGATGATCGTGCCCCTGACCGGCTCTCCGGTCTCGGAGTCTTTCCCGAATTCGAAGAATTTGTGCTCGATGATCCTTGTGAAAGGAACTTCTCTCTCGGTGTAGTTCACGACCGCGTTGCCCTGGAAGTTATCAACTTCAGGAAGCTCCTCGTTCTCAAATCTGAGGGAGCGGTATTCCAGCGGGCCGAAGCAGTCATCAAAGAACTCATCGATCATGCCGGTGTAGAGGACCCTGCTGAACGTGCTGCCGTTCATCTCAAAGACCGTACCCTCTCCGTTCTGTGCGGGGATCTCCTTTACTGCCTTCTTAAAATCGACACCGAGCTCTACGGGAATTCCTTCAAGAAGCTTCTCTACGATTCCCGTATATCCGCCCTTGGGAATGCCCTGGTAGGGGTCATTGAAGTAGTTGTTGTCAAAAGTGAAGCGGAAAGGCAGCCTTTTAATAATGAAAGAAGGCAGCTCTTTGCAGTCCCTGCCCCACTGCTTCTCCGTGTATCCCTTGATCAGTTTGGTATAGACATCTCTTCCTGCCAGGGAGAGTGCCTGCTCCTCAAGGTTGGAGGGATTCTCGACCGCCGCCTCGCGGCGCTGCTTCTCGATGATCTCCATCGCCTGCGCCGGAGTCTGTATGTTCCACATCTTGCTGAATGTGTTCATATTAAAAGGAAGGTTGTAAAGCTCATCCTTGTACCGGGCCACGGGACAGTTAATATAATTGTTGAACTCCGCGAAATTCTGGACATAATTCCAGACTTCCCTGTCGGAAGTGTGGAAGATATGCGCGCCGTACCTGTGCACGTTGATCCCGTTCTTTTTCTCCGTGTAAATATTACCGGCGATATGATCCCTGCGGTCGATCACGCAGCACTTCTTCCCGGCCTTTTTCATCTCGTGAGCGAATACTGCTCCGTACAATCCTGCTCCAACGATCAGATAATCAAACTGCATAGCCACCTCTAATGTAATAAAATGTCAGATTTCAGTCTTCCTTTTCTTCCAGATACTCCGGAATATGTGTGTAATCCTCCATAATATCGAGGACTCTCTTTCTTCCCGCCTTGTTGAGCTTCCAATACTTTTCCATCACACGGCGTGTCGCGATCTGGGAGGACAGCGAGTTTCCCTCTTCCAAAGGCGTGAAATCCAGCGGATTGAGGGCTAAAGCCTCACAGATCCGGATGACCGTACTGTAAGCCATTCCGTCAACACCTCTCTCCAGTGCCGTGATCAGCGTGCTGTACGGAATGTTCATCATAACGGCGAACTGTCGGATACTCTTGTACCTTGATAGAATGACTCCTTTCAGGATCTCCGCCTTCTTCTTACTGTCCATCTCTGAAACCTCCCTTTCATGTTAAAACTATCTAGTCTTAGTCTCAGACCCCTTGCTCCCGGTCCCGACGTCTGTCTGCGCCGGACTAGTCATTAAAAAGTGTATTTCAACAATTAAATATTATACCATTTATGCCATCAATTTAACAGTAAAAACAATGTTTTGTTCCCTGTACGCCGCGCTGATCTGCGCGCCGTTAGCTGATGCGATCGCGCGCGCCGCGCTCAGGCCGATCCCGCTGCCGCCCTTTTTCTGCGTCCTGGCCTCGTCTCTGCGATAAAAGCGGTCGAAGAGGCGCTCCGGATCCTCCTCAATATCGTCAGGGGAAACCGTATTCTGCTGCCTGAGGATCACGGAATTCCCCTCCCTGAAAGCCGTCAGCGAGATCTCACCGCCCTTCGGCGTATACTTCACCGCGTTGTCCAGAAGGATCCCGATCAGCTGTCCTATGCTGCCGCGGTTCGCTCTTACTGTGATCTGCGGCGTCTCCACACTGAGCATAAGCCCCTTTTCACGGGCCGGCTCCTCAAAGGGTGCCGCCGCCTCCCCGATCAGTTCTCCGATGTCAAAATCCTGCATCGGGAGATTCAGATCCGCCTCGTCCATTTTTGACAGAGTCAGCAGATTCTGCATCAGATCGTTCAGCCTCCGGGTCTGTGCTTTGATGTTGCGGGTCCATTTACTCTCTCCGTTGAACAGTTCAAGCGCCTCCGTGTTGGCCATTATAATAGCCAGCGGCGTCTTGAGCTCGTGGCCGGCATTGGTGACAAACTGCTTCTGCCTGACAATGTTCTCGGCGATGGGTGCGATCGCTCTGCGCGAGAGTGCGCTCACAAAGACAAACATCAGGATCCACGCGATGGCAGCGATGACCAGCGAGATCACGATGACCGAGAGGATCGAGGAGATCTGGGAGGAGACATCGACAAATGCCGCTGTCTTTCCGTCTTCGTTATCCTTCAGGCAGTACATGAAGTGCCCGATGATCCCGGACTGCTTCCCCCCGGCGATGACCTGCCTGCCGTATTCCATTGCCTCTTCGTCAGTAACGGAATATATGCTGCCGGTGTCCGCGGACTCTATCCCGCCGTCAGTATCATAATGTATCATAAAGTACCTGACAGCCATCACGTCGTCGGGTGACATCCTGTTGTCAAAAAACGGATTTCCGGAATCTGTCCCTTCCGGGCGCTGCATATCGTGCGGTCCCGGTTCAAAGCCCTCCTGCCGATCCCGTTTCATTTTCACAAAGTCCGGGATCCCGCCGCTGTCAGCAAGCATCTCGGCAGTATTCTTTTCCTTCCTGTATGTATCGAAGGAATAGATCCCGCTGATCGCGCAGATCACTGCCAGCAGAAGTACAGAGATGGCCGTCATTGCTGTTTTGACAAATTTGATCTGCAGCGTCCTGACCATTTTCTCTCCCGCCTAGAATGTAAGTGTGTAGCCGATGTTTCTCTTCGCCGTGATCTTTACGCCGGAGCCCACTGACGCGATTCGTTTCCTGAGATAAGAAATATATACCCAGACCGCGCCTATATCCGCTTCCGTGTCATAACCCCAGACCTTCTCCAGAAGGTCCTCGGAGGAGAGGTAGATCCCGTGGTTGAGCATCAGGGTTTCCATCATCTGGTATTCCAGTTTGGGCAGGACCACCGCGCGGCTGCCGCAGCGCAGCTGTGAACTTCCGCTGTCGAGTACCAGATCTCCGAATTTCCTTTCATCCGGCTGATACTCCTCCCTGCGGCGGAGCATCGCCCTGATCCTTGCAAGAAGTTCGCCCATAGCGAAGGGCTTCACAAGATAGTCATCCGCTCCCGCGTCAAGTCCTTCTATGCGGTCCTCGATCTGGGATCTTGCGGTAAGAAGGAGCACCGGTGTGCGGCACCCTTCCTTTCTGATCTGCGAGAGCACTTCCAGGCCGCTCTTCCCCGGCATCATGACATCCAGGATGATCCCGTCATAACTGCCGGCGCGGATATAATCCAGCGCCTCAATCCCGTCATAAACAGCGTCCACCTGATACCTGTGATATTCCAGGATATCCGTAACGGCCTCGGACATGGCCGGCTCATCTTCCGCCAAAAGCAGTTTCATTCCCGTTCCTCTTTAGTCAAACCAATCAGTCAATGCGGTTCCGGCGGTTCATGCCTTCAGTTCGTTCCGCTCTGTGCCGCTTCCTCCGCGGTCTCCTCCACTTCCACTGCCGTATAGGAGCCGTTCGGGGTCCATCCGAGCTTCTCGGCGATCACAGGATTATAATACGCGTCCGCCGTATCGCGCATGCGGTCGATGGAGATCTTGGAGATGTCTCCTCTCTCTTCGTAATCATCGGCCTCCCAGTCCTCATTGTTGTACTCGTCCGCCTTGTCGATGCCGTAGATCATCACATCGTATGCCATTTCAGCCGTGCGCTTTCCCATCTCATAATAATCAATTCCGTATGCGGCCAGCGCGCCGTCAATACACATGCTCTCATTGGAAGCAAAAACCTTCGTTCCCTTTTCCAGAGAGATCCTCTTTACGATGCCCATATTTCTCGCAAGAGCGTCGTCATTGGGCAGATACAGTGTTCCGCACTCCCCGCACGCGTTTGTGACAGCGCTCTCAAGCCCGCTGTCATCAGTGAAAGCATACTCTCTGTAATCAACGCCTTCGTCATCAAGATAGCTCTTTATGAGTTTAACCTGAAAACCGGAACTCACTTCACTGCTGCAGTAAACAATGCCGATCGTATCTCCGTCTGCCACATTTAAAAGGAAATCCTTCTGTGTCTGCATGGGCGGGAGATCTGAGATTCCGGTTACATTCCCTCCGGGCTCACCGACGCCGCTCACGCCCCCGGCGATGAGGAAATCCGTGATCCCCGCCGCGACAATAGGGACATCTTTCGTCGCGTTGTAAGCCCGTCTGAGTGCCAGCGTGCCCCCTGCCATAATAAGATCGTCCTTATCCTGAAGGAAATGGTCGATGATCACGTCGCATCCGAGTTCAGTCCCGTCCGCGACCTTGTAATCGATCTCAACATCATCGCCCATAAGGTCCCTCAGTTCATCCTGAAATCCCTGGGATGCCCTGTCGAGCGAGTCATGTCCGGACTGCTGGATGATCCCCACGTAATACTTGCCCTCTTCATGGACCGCGGGAGTATAAACCTCCACTGCGGGCGCTTCTTCCGTAACGTCCTCAGCCGCAGTCTCCCCCGTCTCTTTTTTGGCGTCCTTTCCGCCGCACGCCGTCAGCACAGCCATCACGCAGCACAGAACCGCTGCTGTCAGTTTCCTGTTCATGTAAATATCCTCGTTCTTCCCGTAATATTCATTATTATGCGCTCTTTTTCCCGATGCACATATAATCTCCACGATATTATACCCCACCCACCCCCGAAAAAGAAGCCGGATTTTCACATCTGTACTTCGTTTGGCGCGTTATAGCCCTTTATTTTCCGTGAAGGAAGATATAATCTATATAATATTATCGGAAAGGCAGGGCAAACTCATGCAGGCCGGATCAAGAAGGCAAAATATAATACAGGTGCTCAGAAGTTCCAGCGGCCCGGTGTCCGCGGGCAGACTTGCGGGCATGTTCGGGGTCAGCCGGCAGATCATCGTGGGGGACATCGCGCTTCTTCGGGCATCGGGCACGGATATCACCGCGACGCCGAGGGGCTATATCCTGACAAGGATCAGTGACGGGATCGTCCGAAGGATCCCCTGCCGGCACAGACCGGAGGATATGAAAGAAGAACTTCGTATTCTGGTCGACAACGGGTGTCAGATCAGGGATGTCATCGTCGAACACCCCATATACGGGCAGCTCGTGGGACAGCTCGATATCTCCACCCGCCACGACGTCGATGGATTTATCTCCCAGGTATCGCAGAGCGACGCCGCGCCGCTCAGTGATCTGACCGGCGGGATCCATCTTCACACGATCATCTGTCCGGATGAAGAGACTTACGGAAGGGTGCTGGCGAAGCTGAAAGAGCGCGGTTTCATCTTCGAGGATCACGGATGAGTCTTTGAGGGCAGGTATTGACAAAATACCTGCTTTCATTAATAATACATTGGATGTGTCAAGACACCTGTCAACCTGTATGTTTACAGCTTATGTGACAGAAAGGAAAAGGAAACAAAAGTGAAAGAATTTCTCAAGAGAAAGAATATTGTGATCTCAGCAAAGCGTTACGGCATCGACGCCCTCGGAGCTATGGCTCAGGGTCTCTTCGCTTCTCTTCTGATCGGAACAATCCTCAATACTCTGGGGACTCAGCTGGGAATCCCCGTGCTCTCCGCCTGCGGCGGCTACGCCTCCGCTATGAGCGGCCCCGCGATGGCGATTGCCATCGGATACGCGCTGCAGGCACCGCCTCTGGTCCTGTTCTCCCTTGCAACAGTCGGATACGCGGCTAACGCCCTCGGAAGCACAACACTTAGCGGCGGCAGCGGCGCGGGCGGCCCTCTGGCTGTTCTGTTTATCGCCGTCATCGCGGCGGAGTGCGGCAAAGCCGTCTCTAAGGAGACAAAGGTAGACATTCTCGTCACACCTCTGGTCACGATCCTGATCGGCGTCGGGCTCGCCGCATTGATCGCTCCCGCGCTCGGCACCGCAGCGTCGAGTGTCGGATCCGTCATCATGTGGGCGACGGATCTTCAGCCTTTCCTGATGGGCATCGTGGTCTCCGTCGTGATCGGCATGGCTCTGACCCTTCCCATCTCCTCCGCGGCGATCTGCGCGGCACTGGGCCTCACAGGGCTCGCCGGAGGCGCCGCAGTCGCAGGCTGCTGCGCGCAGATGATCGGATTTGCCGTCATGTCCTTTAAGGAAAACAAATGGGGCGGCCTGGTATCCCAGGGAATCGGAACATCCATGCTTCAGATGGGCAATATTGTGAAGAACCCCCGGATCTGGATCCCTCCGATCATTACTTCCGCCATCACAGGCCCCATCGCCACCTGCATCTTCCATCTGCAGATGAACGATCCCGCCAGCGCGGTTGCTTCCGGAATGGGCACCTGCGGCCTGGTAGGGCAGATCGGTGTCTACGCCGGCTGGGTAGCTGATGTGGCGGCAGGCACCAAGGCCGCTATCACCGCGATGGACTGGATCGGCCTGATCCTGATCTCCTTCGTCCTTCCCGCCGTGCTCACTCCCCTGATCGCCATGCCCTTTCGCAAGGCCGGCTGGATCAAGGACGGCGATATGAAGCTTCAGTAAAAGCGCGCATACCGCACCAGAAACAGTGACAAAAAAAGAGCTGTGAGAAATGACCGTTTTAAGGCATTTCCCACAGCTTTTTAATTGCGCTTATATCAGTCGTCGTCCTGGTGAGGGCTTCCGATCCCCACTACAGCGGAAATACCCGCGACGATCCCCATAAGGACCGCCAGAAGCGCGGCGAGTCCGAGTCCAGATATTGCAATGATCACTCCGATATCCATTCCGATTACCTCCTAAGAAACTCTAAGAAAAACTTCTGTTCACGATCCGGCTCAGGCTTCAGGCGCCTTATTCCTGCCCGGATGTCTGCTCTTCGCTCTGCTGCCCCTCCGCTTCGGGAGCCGTCTGCTCCTTCACGGGTGCAGCGGCATCCTCAGGGGCGGGCTTCATGATCCTGGCGCCGCACTCAGGGCAGAAACTCATCCCCTTTATGATCCGGCTGCCGCATTTCGGGCATTTCATGTCGGACCTGAGCTCGCTGATCCTGGCCTCATTGAGGGCGATCACTTCCTCTTCCGATCTTACGTATCTCACCCTGGAATAAAACTCCTTCCAGTTCGCGAGTACGATCTTGCGGGAAGCTTCGTCCGCGTTTTCCTCTTCCAAAGCGGCCCTGATCTGCTCCGAGGTCATGCCGGCAAACGCCTCGCTCACCAGAAGTTCCCCAAGTTCCTCATAGAGCTCCCTGATCTTTCTCCTGGAATCAGAGATCTCAGCGTTCATCGTAACAACATCCGCGATCTCCCGCGTCTTCTGAAGAGCCTCCTGGCTCCCCTGTGTCAATCTGTCTCTCAGTTCATCCCAAAAAGCCATATTTATCCCCTCTGTTCATCCCTCCGGTTTCCCGCCTCAGGACCGTCTTAAGCATATTTCTGCACAACGGCGGTGAGTCTTGGAAGGATCTGCGATTTCCTGGAAAGCACCCCGACCTGAAGCGTCCTTGTCTCCCCCTCTTTGTTCGGGAAGGCTTCCATCGCCCAGGCGCTCTTTTCTCCGGCCGCGAAGACCACGGAGCCGTTCTCGAGAATACTGGTAAATACCATGAGGCACAGATCCAGTTCTTTCTTCTTCACAAACCTCTCCAGCAGTTCCTCTACCTGAGTCTCCATCTCCCTCGCGATATTGCCGGAAGTGACAATGACCTGGGAGATCATCGTCTTGCAGCCCTCGATATTGAAGAACTTGATGTCCTGGTTGAGCAGTTCGTTCAGCGTCTTGCCCTTGATATTGGCACTGACAGAGAACATATCCATAGCGAACTGATCGATATCGAGCCCTGCGATCCCTGCAAGGAAATGCGCCGTCGCGATATCCTTGGACGTCGTCGTGGGCGACTGGAATTTCAGTGTGTCCGAAAGGATCGCGCCGAGGATCAGCCCCGCGAGATTCTTGGGAAGCGGGATCTGGTTCTCGCGAAAGATCGTTGCGACGATCGTCGCTGAGCTTCCGATGATCTCATTTCTGAAAGCCACTGGCTGATTGGTTGAGAAATCATTGATCCTGTGGTGGTCAATAACCTCCAGAACCTCTGCCTTTTCAATTCCCTTCACGGACTGGGAAAACTCGTTGTGGTCCACAAGGATGATCTTCTTGCTGCCTGTATTCATGACGTGGTAACGGGACACATAGCCCAGGAGTCTCTCATCGTCATCGATGACCGGATAGGCGTGGTAGCGGCTGCGCAGCATCTTGCGCCCCGCGTCCTCCACAAGTTCCGACGCATAGAACTTGACGGGATTTGTCGTCATGATCTGGGATACTCTCGGGGCAAAATATACATATCTCGAGGTATTCATTGTCCCGTGTCCCGAGATGACCACGTTGCAATGGCATTCCCTTGCCACCTCCAGGACCTCAGGCGCCACGCTGTCCGCGCTTACGACGATCATTGTCGCGGCTCCCTGGTGCATCAGATCGATCTGCGCCTTGGAATCGCTTCCTGTGATGACGATCCTGTCCTTGACGTCGAATTTCGAGAGGTCTTCACTGGTGATGGCAATAACGCCCACCTTTCCGTTCGTTCTGGATTCCGGGTCCTTATAGATGATCCTGCCGTTGATCGCGGTGCAGATACACTCCAGCGGTGTATCCTTGAGGAGTCTTGACGTGCTGTCAGTATCTCCCATCGCGATATCCGCGGCATCGCTTCTCGTGACGATGCCCAGAAGCCTTCCCTTCTCATCCACGACACTGCAGATCTGCCTGTTGTTCTTGGCAAGGACCCTGATCGCCTCAAACAGCGTCTTATCCGGCTCAATGGAGACCGGCTCGTCGAGATTGATCTCGCCGAGTTTGAACCTGGCGTCTTCCAGCAGCATCGGCTGTTCAAATCCAAAGCGGTCGAGCAGATATTTGGTCTCGGCGCTCAGCTTCCCAAGACGGCACGGAACCGCCTTGATCCCGTTCGCTCTCTTATAAAATGCATATCCTATCGCCGCAGCAATCGAATCCGTATCCGGATGTCTGTGGCCCGTAACGTATACACGATTTTGCTCCATATGCGTTACCCTCCTTATTAACAAATGTAACACATCCCGAGAGAAAAATCATCCGGATTCCTCTTCCTCGTATTCGCCCGGCCACTCATAGCCGGAATCCGCGTCAACGACACCCAGATATTCCTCGAGGCACAAGCCATTGGTCATGATATATTCGGCGGCTTCCGTCCCCACATACCGGTAGTGCCAGGGCTCATAGGTGATCCCTGTGATCTCCTGCTTATCTTTGGGATAGCGGAGTATGAAACCGTATTCCCAGCAGTGCTCCATGAGCCACTGCTGCGTTTCATTGTCCTCCTGGCTCTCGTCCAAAAGCTGTCTTCCGGAATATACAATATCTGCCGCAAGTCCCGCCTCGTGCTCGCTCGACCCGGGTACGGCCACATTTTTGGCGGTCTCCTCGATCGCCTCTTCCTCCGACATCCCGCTGTACATGAACCTTCTGACGTCGTTGTTAAACAGACGCTCCTGCTTGCTCCGTTCCCTGTAAGAGCTGCAGATCAGCGGAGAATAGCCTTCGTCCCTGCAGTCCGACAGCATTTCCTTAAGGTGCTCCGCGGCGCACGAATCCATCCAGTGGCCATACTCCACATGCTCGAGATCCGCCTCGTAGTCCTCCGGGAGCAGATGCCAGGGATTGATGAGGATCATCTCCTTTCCCCAGTACTTGCTGTCTGTGAAAGACAGGACCGTCTCGGTTGCGGTCTCTCCGTCCCCCTGCACCTTGGCGTAGGCCGCGGACGGGCTCTCGCCATTGTCTGCAGGCTCCGCTTCGGCCGCGGCTTCCGTATCCGTCTCCTCTGTGAAACCTGTCCCGGCAGCCTCGACTCTGAGTCCTCCGCCTTGTCCCGAATCTATATACCTGCCTCTCAGAACTCCCTGCGAGTATGCTCCGATCACGGTCGATCATTGACACTTCCCTTTCAGTCTGTTTTCTTCCTGTCCCACTCAAATGCCGATGCGCAGCGATCTCAGATCTGCATGGGAACGCCGTTAAGTGCCGCGCTCACGAGTCCGCTGCTGCCGTCATAGACTAGTTTGAGGGAGAAGAAGGGCGCATCCGCGGCCAGCAGGCGGAAGAATACTTTGTCCCCCTCCCAGATATTGAGATCCTCGATTCTCTCTTTAGGAACCCACTCCAGAATACCCTCGTCACACTCCGCCGGCGTCCCGGTAAATCCGTCCGCCGTGAACAGATGCATGTATTCCGTGACGCCGTCTCCGGAGACAAAGGTTACGATTCCCCTGAACCTGTAGGATGTCAGAGTATACCCGGTCTCCTCCCGGACTTCCCGCAGCAGGCATTCTTCGGGGCTCTCGTCCTGCTCGAAATGGCCGCCCACACCGATCCACTTGTCTTTATTGACATCA
>CACZJD010000065.1:8460-31826 GCA_902781325.1 uncultured Lachnospiraceae bacterium | reverse complement strand
CCTCTTGTTGAACCACTGGTTGCAGGCCTTTATCGCTCCGCCCTTGACAACAATGGGTGTATTCCCCTTGTTGTCTGCCATGGATGCGAAGTTGTCAAGACCCGGGTCCAGCATCATCACTCCGGCAGGCTCTCCGTCAGCACCGATGATATCTTTTTCCTTCGGGAGCAGGTCATCTTCCGGGATACCGTCATCCGTGACGATCTGAACCTGATATGCGCCGAAGTATGGGACGGCCCGCACCTCGATGAGTTTCTCTCCTGACCCGCGTCCTGCCTTTGAAGCATGCGGGAGCCTTGAAACATCAAGGCCGGGACGCACCCTTTTCTTCCCTTCTTCAACAACGGCGTAAGGAAAGTACAGCCTCCCGATCCTAATGCTGCAGGCCAGGTTTGAAAAGACGGCGGTGCTCTTTCCCCCGGACTTCCTGTATCCCGGGATCCTCGGCTTCCCTGTATGGCCGGAGGAATCAGTATATGCTTTCCTGCTCTCGAAGTATCCATCCCACGCCTCGCAGCAGTCGCTTATGGCGTTCTGGATGACATGGGAATGGAAGGACCGGTAATCCGTATTCTCCGTATGCCGGAACACAGCATCGAGGAGCCCGTAGGAAGCGAACCACTTTTCCGCCGTCGGCATGGAAAACTGAATGTATTTCACTCTCGAAAGCTTAGTCTTGCGTAAGGCTGCAGAAAGACTCCTGTCCAGGAAGACCCTGAAGATCTTTACGAAGTGCTTCATCCTTAAGGAGAAGTTGATCCCGGGGATGGATCCGGCAAAAGTCCTTATGACTGACCTCTCGTTCTCCGTACGGAGGGAAATATCTTTCTTCAGGCCGGTCATGAGGTTGCGGATATGGAAGTTGGCGACATTGTACATGTTATTGGCACACAGGCATGCCCTGTCAATGTACTGGTACATCTTATCTGATTTATGGATGTCAATGCATTCGACGTGGTACATGTATGCGCCCCCTTCCATCAGGCATTTTCCCTATACAAGGGATTATCACGAAGCAGCAGCTTCATACATTCATTATACCACCCAGAACATGCGTTAGCAAACATATGTTCTATTGCCTGTATTTCCCCTTGCTCACATCGAAGATGTGAAACGCTTACGCTCACAAATAGGGAAGGTACATGCGCGGGCAATTCATCCCCTCCCTGTTCACTCGCAGGGACCTTATTTCCGACCGATCAACTGTTTAAGCTCGTGAACTGAGGAAGGGGTCTTCTTGCTATTAAATGATAATTTTGATTTCTTACTGTCGTCTTCACTCCGTTTTCCACGTCACGTTTCCAAAAATCTCATCCAGCACTTTCAGACTCTCCTGCCGCAGTTCTTCCCTGAAATAGCTGTGAATATAATAGAAATTACTTCCGGCTTTCACCGATAAGCTTTCCCCGATCATGCCGGTTCCTTTCACATTGTAGGTATACCTGTATCCGTCGGCCGTTTTCCCACCGACCTCTCTTGTTATAAACTTCTCCAGTTTATACCCGAATTTGCTCATCGGTTTCCTGACCTTGGCCTCCATGTTCCTTGAAACTTCCGCGCTCCCGACCAGCATTGCCACAAAGGGATTGGCCTGTCTCCAGGAAACAGAGATCATGATATGCCGCTCCTCATCGTGCACGCAAAAGCCCGGGGCCTCTTCGATGAACTTGTGCCTGCCCAGATCCTCCCGCGACATCTGTTGAAATCCTTCCGGATAAGAAAAACAAAGATCATTATTAAGCTCTACCGTATTCATATTCCGTCCTTTCATACCCGCCTTCTGTATATCATTGACAGTATACTCCTATAACTGCCGAAAACCCTCCTTTTTTGACCTGATCAAAAACATCAACTTCAAAACAGGATTCGTGAATTCGTGGATTATTTATTGTACAATAGTATTGATATATATACGATCCAAACAAAAAACGCATTCCATTCAGATAATCCTACAGGAGGCAGAAATGGCAGAAGAATTCAAACTGGGCCCGGAAGAAGCCGTGGTGCTGCGCATGAAGAAAGTGGGGTATGGCGAAGGTTTCCAGCTTCCCCCCATGTTCGGCGGCAACGATCTGGTCCTGACAAATCAAAACCTTATTCTCATCAAAAAGGACATGTTCGGAAATGTCTCCGATACCGTTTATTTCCCGCTCAAAGACATCAAGATCGTCGGCGGCCGTCCCCAGGTGCGCAAGGGCAATCCCGCACACATGGAGCATACCCTGGAGGTGTACTTTAATTCCGGCATGGAGAGTTTCCGCTTCGAATGGGAAACCGACATCGATGACTGGGTCAGGCATATCGTCTCCATCATCACCGGTGAGCCGGTCAAGGAAGACAGCCCGGAAGAGATGATGGCTGAGATCATGTCCATGGCAGAAGCCATTGAGGCCCCTGTCGAGAAGATGCGCAATATCTTCGGCATCAAATCGACCACGCAGGTCTCCTGCAAATGCCCCTCCTGCGGTGCCACCCTCACGGGCATTAAAGGAGAAACCGAAAAATGCCCCTACTGCGGCACATTCCATACCTTTTAACGGCATCATAAAGGGCCGATCTCTTTGCGGAGACCGGCCCTCTTTTATTTTGTCCGCTATTTTTTCTCCAGGCTGTAGGACTTTATAAATGTGTGATGACCGTCCTTATATTCATAGACCCGGATCTCACAGTTCTTCATGCGCTCCCAGTGCAGTCCGTCCGGCGCCTCATCCAGATATCCGCACAGTGCCCGCATGATGCCGCCGACGAGCACATTCTCGTAATCCTTGGTCTCGAGCTCCCTGAGGAAAGAAGACGCCCTCTCCTTCATCGAATCAATGGTCTCCACTGTGGGCGGCGCGGGAAAGATCCTGGGCATCGTCCAGTAAGCAGTCATGGGAAGCCCTAATGCGTAGTATCTGCGCTTCTCATATCTGCCGAAATCGGTCTCGATGATCCTCGGATCCACGATGATCTCGGACGGATCTACATCTCCGATAATGGAACCGGTGAGAATCGCGCGCTGAAGGGGGCTGGCGTAAACAGCGTCAAAGTGAACATCGCCGATATTCTTGCGGGACTGCTTAGCCTGCGCGATCCCCTTCTCATTGAGCGGGGCGTCAGTGCGGCCCTGCATCAGTTTCTTCCTGTTGAGCTCAGTCTGCCCGTGGCGTGCGATCCAGATTCTCATGCTATGAATTCCTTTCAAAAATAACAGGGAGGATGCATCTGTCCGCAGCTCCCGTTTTTCTGCTCCAATACGCTTCCATTATATGATGCCAAAGAGCACCTGACAAATACTTCAGGTGCTTGGGTATGATAAATCTTGCTTATTTCGAGGCGTGGCTCAGTTTGGTAGAGCGCTGCGTTCGGGACGCAGAGGTCGTGGGTTCGAATCCCGTCGCCTCGACTACTTGGCAGGGGCAACCCCGGAGATCTTTTACAGATCTCCGGGGTTCTTTTTTTTGCAGCGAAGTGACCTGTCGGCATGGCTCATTGGACGAGTCCACTAAGAACTCTTATTTTGCGTTTTTGTCGGTGTTTTTAAGCCTATGGTTCCACCAAAAGCAATTTTGATTGTTTTCCAGTGGAATCATTTGCAAGAACAGTTCCTACAAAGTTTGCTATAGTAAGCTTCTTGGTGAAAGACTGCGCCTGAAAGTTCCTTACGAAAAGGCGCAGGGAAGACTTCTTGGTGTAATGCAGCCTAAAAATATCTCGTACGAAAAAGCACAAGATGGCGCCTTTAGTGGAAAAGTCTCCACCAAAAGGCTACACTAAAATTGCTTATTATGGCTATCCGGTTATCTTTGATATCAAAATCCTTATTAATGCCGCAACTGCAAACGCCGCAACAAACGCTATAATTTTCGTCAAAGGCCACGGAATACTGCCAAATTTAGAATTTGACTTACTTAGCCTGAATTTCCCAAGCAATCCTGTTGTGTACAGCGGGAACATCAACACCGTAACATATATCAATGCTTCGCTGATTCCATAAGCATACCGAAGCAAATTATACCTGTCATAAACGCCGGTCTCCCTCAGCGTCATATACACTACCAATGCTATGAGCCCAATAATGCTCATATTCCGAATACTCTTTACCAGCTCCTCCTTCTCCGCTTTTGCATAATCCGACATAGTTTCTGCAACTTCCTTTACCCCTTCTTCCATGCTCTCACTTTTCCTTTCTCCCTTGATGATTTCAGGGATGCTGACATCAAAGAACTCTGCTATCTCAACCAACAGGCTGATATCAGGCATATTTTTACCGGTCTCCCATCGGGATATTGTTCTGCCGGATACACCCAGTTCCTCAGCCAGCTGCTCCTGCGTGATTTCCTTCTCTTTGCGAAGGTCTTTGAGAAAAGCCCCTACTTTAGTCTGATCCATGCGGAGTCCTCCTTTCATCATCAGAATAATGAGCTGTATCGCTTTTTTACACGACACAGAGCGAGAATTAATATATTCGTTTAATTAGACATTGTTGTCTCTCTGTTTTTTCCTCGTTTGCTATTATCCAGGCTACAGCACCTCCATCTGTATCATATTCATAAGCGTTGTACCGTTTTTGAACAAAGCAGCATAATCCTCGACAAGGCCAAAATCCAGCTCATAGGACAGCTTGCGGTAGTTCTGGATAATTTCTTTATAGTAATCCATCGGCATTTTCGATCTGAAACGTATAAGCTCGATCAGCATACGCTCTCTGTCGTATATACGGATGTTGGAATTATTATATTGCAGTTCCATTATGCCGGCTTCATATAAATCGTCCTTCAGGAACGATTGGACGACACGCGGGTCTTTGATCCGGGTATCTGATCTCCTGGTAGCCAGATAATAATGATCAGGTATTACGTCTGTCAGGGAATGATAAAAGAAAGCGCTTTTGCTCGTGCATACCGCTTTCGGATATTTCCTCATTATGATATCAATCTCGGATGTATTGCGCGCAGTCGAATAAATCCCCTTTTCCTTCCTGAAAAGGTTTCCGTTTCTGATTTCTTTTTTCAATTGATAATCACTGCCATATCTGTCCAGGCATTCCTGATAAGTAAGTAACATGGAAACGCCTCCTAAAGTATTTATTCACACAAAAGCTATATTGTGTGAGTATTTACTTTAATAGTAGCATGTCATTAAAGAAAATCAAGTATTTATTAAAGCAAATACTCACACGGTTTAATTTTGTGTGTACAATCACTCTAAAATCCTTCTCTCGTTATCTTATAAAAAGCGTAAAGTGAAATTTTAAATTCCGCTATTGAAAGCTCAAACTGGAAATAAGTCTTGCACAGCCCCTGTGAGGCTTCGTCCTTCTGTTCTCTTCCCCTTACGGATGTCAAAAACCCCAAAAACATAGCAGACCGGACCGGAAGTTGAATTCA
This sequence comes from uncultured Lachnospiraceae bacterium, assembly GCA_902781325.1. Classification (GTDB taxonomy): domain Bacteria; phylum Bacillota; class Clostridia; order Lachnospirales; family Lachnospiraceae; genus CAG-791. The sequence continues at coordinate 26,454 of CACZJD010000065.1, read as the reverse complement.
ACCCAAACGCCAAACTGCCATCCCCTAGACGGATTATGTGGTTTGTGAATTCAATTTCCGGCTGCTTTGTCCCTAATAATATATATTTTTAGGGACACATCTTGATTATTGTCCCGATTAGTGTATATTATTAGGGACAGGAGGTGATTCGATGGAAGACGATAGCAAAATTTCCCTGATCACAAAACGGATTGACGAGGCGCCTTTTGGTTCGGCATTTGTTACATCTGATTTTACAGATCTGGCAGAATACGAAACTGCCAAGAAAACTATCTCCCGCTTAGAAAAAAAAGGTACGCTGCGCCGGGTGCTTCGTGGTGTATATGACAAACCAAAGTTCAGTTCCCTTCTTCAGGAATATGCTGCTCCTATTCCTGATCAGATTGCACATGCCATTGCCAGGAACTATAATTGGACTATTTCCGCAAGCGGAAACACAGCTTTGAACCAGCTCGGCCTGTCTACGCAGGTACCGGCTGACTGGTCATATATAAGCAGCGGTCCCTACAAAAAATATACATTTGGTAATATTACATTAACTTTCTCTCATCGTTCCAACAGCCAAATGATAGGTATGTCAGAAAAGACACTTCTTCTGATCCAGGCGTTAAAAGCGATCGGCCAGGGGAATGTCAGCGATGCAGAGATAAAGCTGATCAGGAAAAGGCTTTCTTCAGACGAATGTCAGAACATCCTCTCCGAATCCCGTCATACGATCAGCTGGATCTATGAAGTTATCAAAGAAATCTGTAAGCCAGAAAGGTGATCATATATGTACGAAATTGCTAAGCTTCCCAGTGAAGAGCGTGAAATACTCTTTCAGAACGCAGCAGCCAGAAAGGGTATGAATGCAGCTATCATAGAAAAAGATTTCTGGGTCTGCCTTACACTGGATTATCTATTTCACAAATGCCCGTGGAAGAAGTTTTTTGCGTTCAAAGGCGGTACAAGTCTGTCTAAAGTCTACAGCCTGATTGACCGGTTTTCCGAGGATATCGATTTGATTCTTGACTGGAGAATCGTAGGTTATGGGTACAGCGAGCCGTGGGAACAGCGTTCTAATACGCAGCAGCAGAAATTTATAAACGAATCATCAAATCGCGTAGCTGCTTTCCTGAAAGAAGAATTCCTCCCGGTGTTTAAAGCGGATATGGCTGACTGCGTTGGACGAGCGGTTTCCGTTTACATTGACGATGACGATCCTGGAACCGTCAAGTTCGGGTATCCTTGTACTTTTGAAGATGCTTCCATTCTTCAGGAAATCCGGCTAGAGATTGGTGCATTGGCTGCATGGACGCCGACACAGCTGGCTGATATTCATCCTTATGCTGCTGATTATTATCCCGGAGTTTTCCATCATGCGTTTACGCAGATTCTGACAACAACCGCTGAAAGGACTTTCTGGGAGAAAGCAACCATCCTTCACCAGGAAGCTCTCCGTCCGGATACATCCAAAATCCCGGAAAGATATTCCCGGCATTATTACGATCTCTACTGTATGGCCCATAAGGGTGTACTTGAGAAAGCTCTGGCGCAGAAGGATCTGTTGACTCAAGTTGCGGAATTCAAGCGGACATTTTACCCGCGCAAATGGGCGCAATACGAAAATGCAAGAATCGGTTCACTTAAACTTGTTCCTGCTGCGCATAGTATGGATAGGCTCCGCTCTGATTACAAAAAGATGCAATCCATGATTTATGGGTATTATCCGGATTTTGATGAAATGATGCAGTTTATCAAAGACCTTGAGGCTCGAATTAACGCAGCACCGTAACCGTGTGCGGAATGCAGCGGAAGAATGTTTTTCGGCGACCAAGGAGCACTGAAATTATGATCAGGAAGATTAGATTATCATAATATACACGCCGCACAATTCATCCTGCGGCGTGTATTCTGTGCCAAGCATTTTGGCCGCGGAAAAAAAGTGTCATCACTGCTGACACAATTGCAAGATAATCAAGCTTTTAGTCAAATGCTTCCCAGCACAAAGGCAGCTCCTAATAACAACCAAAGTAAAATAGCAATGATAAGAATGTCCATTTTTTGTTTCCTCTCTCATATACAACATGGCAGCCCCTACCGCATGTTCAGCAATCAGTCTCCGATGCCGAAAACCACAGCATCGGCAGAAACATGTCTTCTTTGATGATCCTGATGCTGCATCCCTGGCTTATATATCGCTCTGCTAGCATCCTTTTGTTTGACTTGCCATTAGTAATCGAATTCTTCCGGTAGTGGCCAACTACGAGATAATCGGTCTCTTTTGTCACATTCTCCTGTGGTATTCCTCCGAGGTCACGGATCCGATCAAAGGCTTCGCTTCTCTTGTAGAACATGAGAATCCCTGTTATGGCGATATGTTTCCCTTTTATGGCAGACTTCTCGGATGTATTCATGATATTATCCCCGTGATCAGTCCAATGATGGACACTTATTGATACTCAGGAGCTCCTCCTCCAGGGCATCAATCATTTCAGGTGTATAGATCTGCATCGAAAAATTGTTAAAGGGATTCATTGCCGGAGGGATCCTGGGCTGCTTTGGATAATTCCCTCTCACAAACGAAATTAACAAACCGGTCGCATTGCCGACCGGAGTCCGATACGCATCATATTCCGCTTTGGCTTTAATGCACCTGTCAATGTCATATCCGGAAGCTTTTACAATGGCACAGATCTCTTTTTTGCTCAGACCAATTGGGGCAAAAATCTCCATAGCCTGGTCAACAACATCGCGCGCATGCGCTGTTGTTGTAGTCTTTGTAGTAGTCTCTGTAGTATTCTTTGTATTTGTCCTGACCTCAGGGGAAGGACATATTTCCTTTTTTGTAAATACCTCCTTATCAGAAGGGAAAGATGTCTTTTCGCTCTCGTCTGCCGGCTCCGGATACGTGAGTTTATATAGCACATCGGGTATCAGCTCAATGTACATTACATTTGGACACTTCCCCATCTCCGTCTCAATGGTCCTGAAGTGTCTCTTCACAACGCCCAGCGTTTCGAGCACAATCAGAGCTTCACGCGCCTGTTTCGTACTGACATTGTATTTCTCACAGATCTTCGAATAATTCCGCTGCAGATAGTCATCATCCGCGAACTTTTTCTTCCAGGTCACATCACCTGTCATCTCATCACGAATCTCCATGGGCCTGTACCAATACACGATATCTGCCAGTATATTTATTGCCAGCAGATTTACTCTCCCGTTAGAGGACACAATGGTTTTATACCAGACTTCAGGGATGACATTGCCGGAGAATCTCATTTTCCCCACTTTATTCACGATGTCATTTTCTGTTTTCATACAAATTCCGGGCATAAAAAGGACTCCTTTGAACCGGGTGTTCACAAGGAGTCAGTTTCTAACGAAAGTTCTAACCATCGCCTGTTTATTCTATTTTATTCTGTGTTAGCCGCTATGGAAAACAGCTTGGATAGACCGCTAAGGGGCCTTTTAAAGTGGCTTGACACGGTCGGGTAAAACCCTCTCTAGCTTCGGGACGCAGAGGTCGTGGGTTCGAATCCCGTCGCCTCGACTACTTGGCAGGGGCAACCGGAAATGCTGATTTTATCGGCGTTTCCGGTTCTTTTTTTGTCCCTTTAAAGGCAGTTCTGAACGTCCTTTTTGACTCTGTTTTGGTGCCGTGTTCAACCTCTGTTCAACCTTTTTCCCATTTACCCCCATAATATACGACGGACTCTCTGTGATTTACAATAGCTGCAAGAAACTAATCATAAGATTTAGGTCTGATAATACTTCTATATCAGCTTGCGCTATTTCCTTCAGCTTAAAATCAGTCGATTATTTATTTTATTCTATGCTATTATTTATGAGAAATTGTCTCATAATTCCGAGCAATCATTACAAGGGGAAATCTACTCATGATCATTGAGGTCTGCAGCCAAAACAGCGCACTCGAAGAAGTGGCAAACATCCCGGCAGGAGAACTTGTTTCGGTCATTTCAATCGTATCATCAGATGAGAAAGACGTGGAATTCGACTGCACAGAGAACCTCTGCGGAATTCTTCACCTGAAGTTCAACGATCTGGAAAAAGAGTATGACGAGGAAGGGATCCCTTACGGGCGCCCTCTTCCGAAGTCAAAGGACTTAAATGGTCTAATAGAGTTTGTTGTACGGCTGAATTGTGACAAGCTGGTCGTGCACTGCTATGAAGGGACTTCGAGATCGGCGGCGGTTGCGTCAGCAATCTGGAAATTCAGGGGCGGTTCAGACACTATTTTGACACACCAAAGATTTGCACCAAACAGACTGGTGTATATACTTGCCTGCAAAGAGCTTGGAATTGCACCGGGGAATCACCCCGTTCCGGTTGTCCGGTGCACTGATTCCTGATATGCATATTTTGTTTTATTCTGTGTTATTATTTATCCAAAATAACAGCAGAATACCCCGTCAATCCTGAACAATCACTATGGAGTCTCAAAAATGAAAAAAACAGGATTTCTCAGACTTTTCATAAGATCCCTGCCGGAGATCTGGTTCTGCCAGGTCGTGATCGGCGCTATACTGTGGTTCCCGATGACAACGCTGAATACTGTCGTTACGACTATAGCGGCATCGGGCGATTTTGCCCTGACCACGGCAAACATCAGGTCGTTCCTGTCTCTGAGAGTATTGGAAATGCTTGCCTGCAGCTTTCTTTTGGTCCTTCTTCTGGTCGTAGGCGAGATCTGCGCCCCGATCTTCCTGTGTGAGGCGATCCAGAAGCAGGAAAAGACCGGCGTCTTCTCTATCATCAAAAAGTCGATCAAAGCCCTTCCCCGCTTTTTCACGCCTTCAGGGTTCCTGATACTCCTGTATATTCTCTTTATTACACCTCTGATCGGTATAGGCTTCTCCCTGAGCGTAACAGAAAGCCTTTATATTCCCCGCTTCATCACGGAGGTGATCGACAAAAACATTACCTACTCTGTGCTTTACGGTGTGGTGCTTTTCGCGTTGACGCTGCTCGGCCTGATTCATATATTTGTTTTTCACGGCATACTGCTCGACGGGGATCGCCCGTGGGATGCAATGCGGCGGTCCAGACAGTATATTGTAAAACACTGGAAGACCATTATTATAGTCATCATCCAGTTAACTCTGCTCACACGGATCCTGTACTCGGTCCAGGCGTTCGTATTCGATACTCTCCCGCAGCATTATTTGGATAGCATAAGCGCTGAAATGCCTCGCGGATACATTTTCAATATTGTTGAGGTGGAGACGCTGACAGACGAGGATTTAACTCTGCTTCTTTACCGTGCCCTGTGCATACTCCAGGTTTATATCGGTCAATATGTCTTTAACCTGTATGCAGCGATCAGCTCATGCACTTTCTTTATGGTACTGACCCGCCTGTACCTCAGATTCCGCAAAGAGGATGAAGGCCAGGCGTATGAACCCGAAAAATACGACCTTAAACCGAGAGACGCCCGCCATGTGATCCTTACTCTGCTGGCACTGCTCGTTCCGGTTTTTCTCGTCTGCTTATCCGTTTTCATGGCTGTCTTTTTTAACAAGATATTCCCCGAAAGGGAAAAGACCGCCGTCATCGCGCACAGGACCGGCGGATACCTTGCCTCTGAAAACTCACTGGAAGGGCTGGATGAGGCGGCGTCCCACGGCTGCTATGGAGGCGAAACGGATATACAGCGCACAAAGGACCGGCGTTACATCATAAACCATGACACGGATTTCGCAAGACTTACCGGAGACCCGCGCAAGCCGTCGGAAATGACGTTGGAAGAAATCAAAAAATTGAAGATCCGCGACACGACCGGGAACGGCCAACTGCTTTCCGTTCCTACTTTGGAAGAACTGCTGGATCACGGAAAAGGGAAAGTGAAACTCTTCCTGGAGCTCAAAGGAGAGAGCGCGGATAACTACATGGTCGAGGACGTCGTCAAAGCAGTGAAAGAGCGCGATATGGTCGAGGACGTCGTGCTAATATCTCTCGATTATGACGTGATCAATTACGCGGAGCAAGAATATCCGGAGATGGAAACCGGCGTCCTGATATTCGGCTCTATGGGTGATGTGGCAAAGCTTAACTGTGACATGATCATTATGGAAGAGGAAATGGCAGCCGTTGTCTCCACGATCAGGAGCATACACAATGCAGGTAAAAGAGTCGGAGTCTGGACCGTCAATACGAGGCGCGCGATGAGGCGTTTCCTCGATTCCGAAGCGGACATGGTCATTACGGATGATATCCTTATGGCCATCGATGTCCAGAAGGAACTCGATGAGCGAACTGATTATGACATAATCAAAGACAGGAGTTCGGATTTGTGGTTCTACTGAGGCTGCGTGAAAAATAGTTACCTTTTCCTTTGATATTTAAAAGGCATTCCACTTTTTGCGGAATGCCCTTTCTTTATGTCATCACCAGTTTTCTCTCATCTCCTCGAAATCCATTGTCTTACCTATCTTTTTCCAGATTTGAAGGCATATTAATCCATTGATCACGATGTCGATCACATAGACCACTATTACAACGATTCCTTCCGATCCCTCTACGGCGTAAGAACTATTTGCAGCCTGCTCCTCGACAAACAGAATGCTGGGAAGCGAGGTCAGAAAGTCAAACATTCCGTGAAGAAGTCCGCACGCCCATATATTGCGCGTCTTCCAGTAAAGGAATAGGCTGGCGAGCCCGAACAAGGCTGTACTGATCGTCTTGCCGACCACCTGCCCGGCTATGATCGGGCTGTTTACCGGCACGAACATCACGTGGACATATCCAAAGATAAGCGATGACAGGATCGCGCTGAGCAGGAAGACATGCTTGAAGCTTCTGAACTGGTAGACGATCGAGTCGTTGATCAGTGCCCTGAAAGCAGTTTCCTCGAACAATCCCACAAAGAGCATTTCAAATAATACCAGGAAAAAATTGGCGATCCAGTCGGGCCGCAGAGGCGTGTGCTGGGTGAGCCCGGATGCGGTTCCAAGACCTCCCAGTATAGCTGCCGTGATCAGCAGCGGGGACATAACCTTTACTACGTAGCCTGTCTCTACGCCGCATTTCTGCAGGGTCTTCTCTCTGGAGACAAAATAAAGAAAGAATGCCATAGTACCCACCAGCAGCATTCTGAGAATGCCCTCACTCAAAGAATCCCCGGCGGTATTGCAGCACTTAATAGAAAATATTGCCACCATAATTCCTGCAATGCCTGCAAACAGCGGATGGGTCATCATATAATCGATTAGTTTTCTCATTGGTGTTACTCCTTTAGTGACAAGGGGACGGTTCTTCTGACAACGTTTACTTCAGAGATTGTCATAAGAACCGTCCCCTTGTCAACCTTTTTATCGAGTGCTATGATTTATGAAGAACACAAGAAGGGAGCCTGCGCGGGCAGGCTGAGAGCGGGCCGTCAGCCCGGACCTTAATACCTGATTTGGATAATGCCAACGTAGGGACATTGTGAACAATACCGTTTTAAGAAGCGATATGTAACCAGGTATGTCTATGCGGCATGCCTGTTTTTTTTCGCTTGGAGCGGTAAATGCAGCACGCAGGAAGCGGTCAACCGGGGGCACCACCTTTGGCCGCTATACAAAATTAATGCGGATCTGCCCGCAGGGGCAGGGAAAGGATCAAATGAGAACAGCATTAACAATCGCAGGAAGTGATTCCAGTGGAGGCGCCGGCATCCAGGCAGATATCAAGACGATGACCGCAAACGGGGTCTACGCCATGAGCGCGATCACTGCGCTCACTGCTCAGAATACGACCGGCGTCACAGGAATCATGGAAGTCACACCTCCTTTTTTGGCAGAGCAGCTGGATTGTATTTTTACAGATATCTTTCCGGATGCGGTAAAGACAGGGATGGTCTCATCGTCCGGTCTGATCGAAACGATTGCATCGAAGCTTCGTCAGTACGGTGCGCGCAATATCGTCGTGGACCCTGTTATGGTCGCGACCAGCGGAGCGAGACTGATCAGTGAGGAAGCGATCGACACCTTGAAAAAAGAATTACTGCCTCTTGCAGCAGTGATCACTCCCAATATTCCGGAAGCGGAAGTGCTGTCCGGGATGACGATCACATCGCCCCAGGAAATGGAAGAGGCAGCTAAGGTAATTTATGAGCGTTACGGATGCGCCGTGCTGTGCAAGGGCGGCCACCGCGTCAGCGACGCGAACGACCTGCTCTTTGACGGCAGCGAAGCGGTCTGGTTCTACGGCAAGCGTATCGACAATCCCAATACCCACGGAACCGGCTGCACGTTGTCTTCTGCGATAGCATCCAACCTGGCTAAGGGATATGACCTGCGCACGTCCGTGCAGTACGCTAAGAATTATATTTCCGGCGCGCTGGCTGCCATGCTCGACCTCGGCAAAGGAAGCGGTCCCATGAACCACGCCTTTGCCATTGACGGCGAGTATAAAGGGTAAATACAGGCTGCGGTATGATAAAAGGGGTCGGACAGTGTAAACCATTTACACTGCCCGGCCCCTTATTCTGTCCTCCTCCGACCTCTGTGAAAGATCAATCCAGAACCATGTCTTCTATTGTTTCTTCTGCCTCTTCCAGAATTGTCTCGATAGATCAGCCGTACATCCCCAATTCCGTAATACCCTTGTGCCAGCGCCTTCACATATCCGAAACCGAATTCCGTCGGCACATAAATACCTCCGGCTGTAGACACATAGAATATCCTGTCTGCCTTACAAAGGCCCACAGGAATACCTTCCTCTGTATACCGAAAGGTGATCCCCACCACATTCACCTGTTCAAAATATTGCTTAAGCGCGGCGGGAAAAGAAAGGTCCCAATAGGGAGCTGCGATCACGATCGTTTCCGCCTCGGAAAACTGCCTCGCGAGATCAAACACAGGATTGTCAAAACTACCTTCGGATACTAGGCTGTCACGCATGCCCAGAAAGTCCTCATTCGCAACAGGGAAACTGATATCCTCAAGACGGACTTCTTCCACCGGTCTGTTTAACTTCTCGAGTAATTTCTCAGCGAGTCTTTTGGTTCTGGACTCTCCCCGCACGCAGGCATTTATGAAGAGTATTGGTCTATCCATCGCATTCACCTCCAACAAGTGCAACACACTTATTTCTTCTTTCATTACAATCATTTTACCAAAAAGCGCATGTTGAGTCTGTACGCAATGCGTGCTATCATTATAATGTATCGTGCAGATATTATATGTGAGGTAATCGGAATGGAATTAAAAGATGAAGTTCGGAGCTTGCGCGAGAGCACAGGAATGAGTCGACAGGAATTTGCGAAATATTTTGAGATCCCCTACAGGACCCTGCAAGACTGGGAACTTGGTAATCGCAGAATGCCGGAATATCTGTTTCGTCTGATGGAATACAAGACGCGGCTGGAGGGGCTTTGCCTCCCCAAAAACATGTCAGCCGGTAAGGTTACTCAAGTAGTCGGAGAACCCTCCATCAATAAGTTGTCTCATACCGCTTATCTGAGCAATATTGGAAGGTATACTGTTTTTCGCTTTAGAGAAAGCCGCCTCAAGTTTATTGCGCCGTACTCTCTGGAGCGATATGACAGGGTTAAGGAGTGGGACAACGGATATTTGGTTGTTCTGACGAAATATTCGCACCTCGATCATCTGATCGATGAGTATATCGATCTGGCGCCGATTTTGGACCATTTGGTAATTGACAAGGATAAATTCTTACGTCCTATACACAATGTGGAGGTATCTTATGACTGATATGGAAACAATGGCCAGAGAGGCAGAAGTGATCATCTGCGGCTATGCCGTCAGCAGAAGTGATTTTGGTTTTCGGGTGATCAATCTTCATGATCTCGGAAGCTGCTCTGTCTTTCGCGAGGATGGACAACTGGTCGAAACCAATATGAATGATGTGGAACTCTCTGTTGCCAGAGAGTATTTCAATAAGGCCTTGAAATACATGGAGGATTGAGATGCCGAAATACTATGACTTCAAAGTCTCAGGATACTATCTGTATTTCACTTCTTTTTGCGTGATCGAATGCATGCACGCGCATGCAAGTGATAGAAAGCTTACCGAAGCGGGGTCTGCAAAACTGTTCGTAAAAGAAGACGGGGAGACTGTAATTGCAGAGAAAGGACTGCTGACCGACCGGGATCTCCGCAAGATCCAGCTCTTCATCAAAGAAAACTATAAAGAGATGTATCTCCTTTGGAAAAGATATAGCCAGGAGGGTTTTTACAGAGGAAATTGACGGCAATCAGTTAAGGATTACGACAAATGACCTATGAGGTGCAGCGCTGCCTCATAGGTCATTTCTGTTATCTATACACGATCATCCCCAGTACAGCCGAGATTCCGATCAGCTGTATAGGCGTCAGGCCTTTTCTTTTTCCGGCTGCACGCTTTAGTTTTCTGCTGCCGTAATAGATACCTGCCAGAAGAATGGTGACAATGGCGGCTCTAATGTCCACCGGGAAAGCACCGCCCGCTCCTGCAGCAGGTGCGCCGCTCTCCGTCATGGCTTTACTGATTATGCAATTCCGGATCACCATGTGCACGCCGGTGGCCAGGATAATGCCCGTCACACAGCTCTTAAGTCCCTGCATGACTGCCGCGACATATGGATTTTCTATGACCCGGCTCAGGAATGCCACGATCGCAATGATAATGAAAAATGCCGGAAGAACGACGGCGAATGTCGCCACAAATGCTCCGGGCATTCCTCCCTGAGTAATGCCGACATAAGTCGCCAGGTTTACCATGATCGGTCCGGGCGTGCTCTCGCTCACAGCGATCATATAAGTCAGCATATCTTCACTGAGCCACCCGTACGACATAACCACATCCCGGATGAGCGGAATTGACGCATATCCGCCTCCGAAGGAGAAAAGCCCGACCTTCAAAAAGCCCGCAAACAACTCTAAATAGATCATTGTGAGCCCTCCCTCTCGATATTTTGGCTGATCGTGAACAGCACAAGACTCACTGCTGCCGCTATAAGGAGCAGCGTGATAGAGGAAACACGCAGTGCAAATATATCGATCAGCAGCATGGCGGCGAAGGCGCACGCCATGACAATGCGGGGCACCGGCATAGCAGGAATTTGTTTAAGCATTTTCACGCCGGCGTCTATGATCAGTATTCCGACGGCCAGCTTGATCCCTTCAAAGGCGTGTGCGATCCAGCTGATTTCCAGAAAGCTGTCCAGAAATCTTGCGACCAGATAGATGACCAGAAAAGACGGGAGAATCATTCCTGTTGTTGCGACTGCGGCGCCAATGAGGCCCCGCTTCTTATAGCCGACAAAGGTCGCGCAGTTGATCGCGATGGGACCAGGCGTCGATTCGGCGATCACCGTTATGTTCATCATATCGTCGTGGGTGATCCAGTGCTTTTCCTCCACACAGGCGTTTTCCACGACCGAGATCATGGCGTAGCCGCCGCCGAAGGTGAACATCCCGATCTTCATAAACGTGAGAAACAGTTCAGGCAGCATTTATGAATCTCCTTTTACGCCTGCGTCTTGCGCTTTCTTCTCTGCCCTCTTAAGGAACTTCTCGTTCTCCACAATAAAGCGGCAGTGCGTCCCTTTGGCGACCACACCGGCTTCATCAAAGACCACAACAGAAAAGGTCAGCTTTCTTCTGTCAATTTCTGTCAGCTCCGTCTCACAGCGCACCTTCATGCCGACAGGCGTCGCTGAGATATGTTCGACATCCAGTTTCGTACCTACAGTTCCCTGTCCCGGCTCCAGAAACGCCGCAACGCTTCTCCAGGCAGTTTCTTCTGCCAGCGCGACAACAGCGGGCGTCGCGAATACCGGCAGTTCTCCGCTTCCCATGGTCTGCGCGGTCAATTCTTTTGTGACAATCAGTTCTCTGTTTCCTTTGATTCCTGTTGTAAGCACTGCTTTCTCCAATCCGGAGCAGCTGAAGGCGGCTCCTTGTTTTTCTGCCTGTAATTGTAGCAGTGAATTGGAGCTTCGGCAATCTTGTGGCACTATTGGAATCTATTGCGCTTCCTGTCGTCTGTACAAGCTTCTCACTGTAGCTGCCGCGGCGACCGTTAATATCAAGTATACCAGCCCCGCACTCTGCAACGGCGTCAGCACCAGGCCAAATATTCGTAGAAGTCGGGGATCTGCCATGCTGGAATTGATCAGCACCTGCGCCGGTGTCAGATACCTAAGCTGTGACAGCAGCCCCAAGTACGGAGGCAGAGACAGAAACAGATCCAACACCAGTCCGAGACAGATCATACCGGCAGCCGCCATACTGTTCATGAACAGCACCGAGAAAAGCATGACCAATGCTCCGATCACAAGGCAGCCCAGATAATAGGTCAAAATATACCGCACCAGCATTTGACCGGCTGTATAGGGATAGGCGCAGAGCGGCACGATGAGCTGCCAAGGCGCGTTGATTCCATATAATCCGTTGAATAGTAAATGCGGAAACAGCCCTGCGACGAGCAGCAGCGTTCCGGCTGCAAGTGCAAAAATCTCTCCTGCAATAAATTTCACCAGCCAGAGGGAGCTCTTCCCTTCCCTGGTGCTCAGGACAAACGAATCCGTTCTATATCCCTTCTCTCCTGCATACACGCCGGCAAGGCAGACAGCCGCGATCATGCAAAACAGGTTAATGGCCGCTCCAAAAACCGACTTCATAGAGTAAATCCCGAAATTTGCCTGCCACACAAAGGGCTTTTCGATTAGGATCTCTTTGTCTTTCCACCATTGTTTGTCCGCGTCACTCAGCCTGAAATAGTCATAGATATACTCCAAAAGATCTTCCCGCATTTGATAGATTGATTCGGCGCTCAGCTCTTTATTACCGGTTTCTGATTCCAGCCCTTCCCCTATCGTCAGGTACGTGCCCTGCATGCGGGAAATGTATCCGGCCAGATGATAATAGGAGCTGTCCGGCTCTATTCCTGACAGGCCTCCGGCCTCCTCTGCTTCCTCTGCAAGTTCTGCCAAAAGAGCGTCGTCCAGCGCTCTCCCTTCCAAAGCCGCTTCTCTCTCATAGACGCCGCGATCATATGGACTGACCACCAGGTAGTTGACCAAAGCAATCCCCAGCAGCATACCGGCACTTACAGCCAGCGCAAGAATCGTTATTCTGCCACGGAAAATCTTCCTGAGTTCGAAGCGCAATAATTCACCATATATCGCCACTCTTACCACCTCCAGCCGATCACTCCCGAAACTCCCGTAGGTAGAATTCCTCAAGACTCCCGTCTGATTCCTTCCACTCTCCCTGCCACAAGAGCTGTCCGTTCTTCATCATGAGAATATGATCCGCAATGTGCTCCACGTCGGAGACAATGTGTGTCGAGAGCAGCACAATGCATGTCTTTCCGAGCTCTCCGATCAGCTCCCGAAAGCGCACCCGTTCCATGGGATCCAATCCGGATGTCGGCTCGTCCAGAATCAGCATCTGAGGCCTGTTCAGCAATGCCTGCGCGATGCCAAGTCGCTGCTTCATGCCGCCCGAATACGTGCGCACTCTCTTTTTTGACACATCGGCCAGGCCGACCGTTTCAAGAAGTTCCTCGCTGCGGATCTCGGCTTCGTTCCTGGGCATCCCTTTCAGTGCGGCAAAATAGAGCAGAAAATCTCTTCCTGAAAACTCCGGATAGCACCCGAACTCCTGGGGCAGATAACCCAGGACACTCCGGTAGCGCTCCTCGGACACCGGCACCCCGTTATATGTGATCTCCCCACTGGTGGGCGTGAGGACGCCGCAGATCATGCGCATGAGCGTCGTCTTGCCCGCGCCGTTCGCGCCCAGCAGCCCCGTCACACCGGCATGAAGAGTGGCGCTGAGACGGTCCACCGCGATCTTGTTCCTGTATTGCTTGGATACTCTGTCAATTCTCAGTTCCATATGCCTCGATGTCCTCTCAGTCATTAATTCCATATGGCGGTCATCTCCTCTTCCCGTTTTACATTTGTGCAGAATAGTGCGATTACTGTGACCAGTAAAAAGACTGCCGCCAGTTCCAATACCCAGCCAAATCCATGCACCACAAGCGGAATTGCTGCAGTGCTGTTCGGAATGAGAAATCCCTCCGTTCCCGCCGCTATGAGCAAGGCAAGGACTCCCGAACCATAGGGATGGCTTCGCCCGAAGGCAGTCCGCTCCAGGAGAAGCGCTCCGGCCATCGTCAGAAGAAATGGCAAAAGCAGACATGATAGTGTCAACATCGCGCTTATTGTAATGTAATTCCTGATGAACAGTGCAATGCCAGTCAGAACTGACAGGTCAAGCAATCCCAATATCAGGAAACGTGCGTACCGGATACTCCTGAGAGAGAATGGAGTTGTCATCTCCAATTCCGCCATGCCGTAGGCGTAGGACCTTCTCGTCTCAATCTCTGTGACGAATGCCAGAAGCGACGTCAGCGCAGCAATCTGTAGTACGCCGTTCGGGCTGCCTTTTGTGATCAGTGCAGCAGCCAACAGGATCATGAGGGCAGCCAGCCAAGCCGTTTTTCGGATGTATTTGGCCTGGATCAGCAGCATCCGATCCAATGTGATTTTTGTGGCTCTTGTTATTTGTCCTGTCATCACATTCTTCAAAAATGCTTCCTTTTTTGCCGGATTGGGCATCTCGTCGGGCTCAAAGAATAAGAGCAGCAGTTCCCTGTTTTTTGCCTCAGTAGTCACCGTCTATTCCCTCCTTTCCAAGTTCTGTCCGGAAATGTTTCTGCGCGAGACGCAGTCTTCTGTATATGGCAAATCTCGAGATTCCGAGAATCATGCCGGCCTCTCTGGCAGAAACTTCGTTTACGCTGATCAGAAGTAACAATTCCCGCTCTTCTTCTGATAATCTCGACAGGGCTCGCTGAATGCTTAGTTTGGTGATCAGGGTATTCTGGGTGTTGTCTTCCACTACGGAATATCCTGCTTCTGATCGCCTCACGTTCAGATCTTCCACGTAAGTCTGCTCCTGCAGATACTTCTCAGCTTGTGTACCTTGTCCGCGATAATGATCTATGCACAGATTCCTTGCGATCACATACAGGTACGGCACGGCATTCTTATCATCCAAACTGCCATATCGCTCTATATAGCGGGTAAATGCTTCCTGCACGATATCCTGCGCCAATATTCGGTTGTGAGTATGGTAATAGCAGTAGCGATACAATCGGTCGTACTGCATACTGATGTCGAAACTCATTTTTTAACCTCTTAACATGTATAACGAATATCGTACATGATTTGTGCGGGTGGTGGAAGATATTAATGGAATCATGGTAGATGGACTGACCTAACTGAGCCCTTACAGTACCTTCTAAGGGCTCGCCTACAGCAACCACCAAGTTGTAACAAGGCTTGTGACCTAACTGCGACCTTACAACACCCTCTAAGGGCTCAGTTACAGCAACCACTGGGCTGTGACAAGGCTTCTGACCTAACAGAGCCCTTACAGTACCCTCTAAGGGCTCAGTTACAGCAACCACCAGACTAGGGCAAGGCTTCTGACCTAACTGCGACCTTACAGTACCCTCTAAGGGCTCTGTTACAGCAGCCACCAGACTGTGACAAGGCTTGTGACCTAACTGCGACCTTACAGCACCTTCTAAGGGCTCAGTTGCAGCAACCATCAGGCTGTGACAATGCTTCTGACCTAACTGCGACCTTACAACACCCTCTAAGGGCTCTGTTACAGCAACCACCAGCTTCGCAGCCCGCACCTGCGAAAAGGCAACAGAAGCGGCTCTGGATGCTGTACTCAAGCTTGGGTGAAAACTTACTGAATCAAAAAGCATAAAATGACATCGTTCTTGACAATACTTTTCCTTTTCTGCTAATATAACTGCGTCCTCGGAGGGCAAATCATTCAATTGGAAATGATAAGCCGGATAAGAGAATGGGCTGAAACGCTCATTTGCTTATCCGGCTTTTGTTTTGGAGGTATCACAGGTAATGGAACACACTATGGATTTCACTAAGGGGACTATTGTAGGGCCGCTTTTAAAATTCTCAATGCCGATACTGTTCGCGCTGTTTCTGCAGGCACTTTACGGTGCCGTCGACCTTATGGTCGTAGGAAAATTCGCGCTGGCGCAGGATGTCTCCGGCGTCGCGGTCGGCTCACAAATCATGCACACGGTGACAGGACTCATCAGTTCTCTCGCCATGGGCACGACAATTCTGCTCGGGCAGAAACTCGGTGAGGGTAACGAAAAACTCTGCGGGAAAATCATCGGAACCAGTATCGTTCTGTTTTTTGCCGCAGGTCTTGCGCTGACTCTTCTGATACCCCTGCTTTCCGGGCAGCTGGCGGCGCTCATGAACGCGCCGGAAGAAGCCTTTGAACAGACGAGCAGGTATATCGCGATCTGCGGCGCCGGCTCCCTGATGATCGTCGCCTATAATGTCCTGGGAAGTATCATGCGCGGACTTGGCGACTCCAACACGCCTCTGATCACAGTCGCTATCGCAAGTGTCTGCAACATTGCGGGCGATCTTCTTCTGGTCGCAGGTTTTCATATGGGTGCCGCAGGAGCTGCGCTTGCGACAGTCTCCTCTCAGACGATCAGTGTCCTCATTTCGCTCCTCATACTGAGCCGCCGGACTCTGCCCTTCCCTTTCTCACGCAAGGATATCCGGGTTGAGATGCCCATTCTGACCCGGATCGTGCGCTTCGGAGCACCCATCGCGCTGCAGGATCTGCTGGTCGGGCTTTCCTTCCTCGTAGTGCTGGCCATCGTCAATACGCTGGGCCTCATCGCCTCGGCGGGCGTAGGTGTGGCTGAAAAAGTCTGCGCCTTCATCATGCTCATTCCTCTCGCCTTCATGCAGGCCATGAGTGCCTTCGTGGCACAGAATCACGGTGCCGGAAAGCCTGAGCGTGCTATTGAGGGCCTTAAGACTGCAATCGGTCTGTCTACCGCTTTCGGAGTCGCTATGTTTTGGCTGGCTTTCTTTCACGGAGACCTTCTCTGCGGCGCTTTCTCCTCGGATCCTGAAGTCGTCGCTGCAGGCTTCGACTATTTGAAAGCCTACGGAATCGACTGCCTGCTGACCTGCTTCCTGTTCTGCTTCATCGGTTTCTACAACGGGCTCGGGCGCACGGGCTTTGTCATGCTGCAGGGAATCGCCGCGGCCTTTCTGATCCGAATTCCTGTAGCTTACATCATGTGCCAAACGACCGGAAGACTCTTCTACATCGGGCTTGGAATCCCGTGTTCTACGGTGTTCCAGATTTTGCTGTGTTTCGCGTACTTCAGCAGAGTGCGGAGGCGCAGGTGATTTTTTTTACTGGTTTCACATCTTTTGTGAAACCAGTTTTTTCATGATGCAGCGGATCGGTGGGGAGATTTCGGAAAGACTCTTTTATCAATTCTTGCCTGCCAGGGAAAAGTATGATCTCGGAATATGGCAGTACCCGCCGGGATTCTTATCCAGATATTTCTGGTGATACTCCTCAGCTGAGAAGAAATTCCGGATCGGTGAGGTTTCAACTGCGAGAGGCTTTCCAACCTCATCCTGCTGTCTTTCATAGACTTTTCGGATGACCGGAAGCTGAGCCTCATCCGTGTAATATATACCGGTTCGATACTGGATTCCGATATCATTTCCCTGCCTGTTTACTGACAGAGGATCGATCACCATAAAGTAGTAGTCGAGCAGCGCTTCCAAGTCCATCTCTTTATCATCGTACTCCACCCGAACTGTCTCTGCATGACCGCTGTTCCGGCAGACTTCCTGATAGCTCGGTGCCTTGTCTGGCCCATTGGCGTACCCCACTTCCGTTCTGATAACTCCACTAAACTGGTCGAAGAACTTCTGAAGCCCCCAGAAGCAGCCGCCTGCAAGATAAATCGTACCCATATGGTTTCTCCTTTGTACTAAGGTTGGAATCTGTTTCCAGTGTATCATTTCTCTTTATTTTACCACTTATCTGAAACACTCTTTATGAAAAGTGGCGGTGATAGAACTTCCCTGCGGTATGCTTATGGGCCTTTCCATCCGATATAGGCAAGTTCCTTTATGGATGGGGCCCTTTTGGACATTTCTTGTCGAGAGCCCACCGG
>CACZJD010000065.1:0-8385 GCA_902781325.1 uncultured Lachnospiraceae bacterium | reverse complement strand
AAAAGGATGGAAAAAGTGCCAGAAATGTGCCAGACAAGCGCACAAGAAAGCTTTAAGTCCCTCCACAACCGCCCATCACCGCAGGAATAATCGTCATTAAGATGGAGTAGCGATAGCTAACCCGTCCCAATAGAAAAAGGGTGCTGCACCCATTGATGAATCAACAAGATGCAGCGCCCAGTAATTCACACCATCGTATCTATCTCCTCCTTCGCATACCCAAGCGAAGTCAGGATTTCTTCTGTATGGTACCCTTCTGGATATCCCGCGTGAGTGTAGCGGGGCGGGCACTTGGAGAGGTGCACGGGGCACCCCATCTGTTTGATCGTCACGCCGTCTGAGAGCGGGATCTGTACCTGCGGCCACATTCCGCGGTGAAGCAAATGATCGTCATCAGACACTTCCTGAAGGTCCATTACAGGCTCCACACAGGCGTCAAGTGTGCTGAATATTTCAGTCCACTCTTTCTGTGTCTTTGTCCTGAATATATCCCGGAAAGTCTGCTTGACCATAGCTGCGTCGGTACGCAGTATTTTGCCATCTTTCCACTCGGGATGTCCCATTGCCTCGCACAGCGCGGCAAAAAACTTGGGCTCCAGAGATCCGACGCTCATGTATCTTCCGTCGGCGGTCTCATAGAAGTCATAGATCCCGCCTCCGTTCAGAAGTCCGCTTTCCCGCGCAGGCATCGGTCCGCCGGCAAAATATGACGCTCCGTCCATTGAGTTGAAAGGAATGACGCTGTCCTGCATGGAAACGTCGATGAACTGACCTTCTCCCGTCCGCTCGCGGTAAATGATCGCCGCGAGGATCGCGGAAACTGCGTTCATTGAGCCGCCTGCGACATCCGCGATCTGGAAATTGTAGAGGGAAGGCCCGCTTTCGCGGCGGCCCGCCGCCCATGCAATCCCGGATCGGGAGAGATAGTTGATATCGTGCCCTGCTTTCATGGCAAAGGGACCGTCCTGACCGTACCCCGTGATGGCACAGTAGATCAGTTTCGGGTTCACTTCCCGGAGAGCTTCATAGCCGACTCCGAGTTTGTCCATGACGCCCGGGCGGAACTGCTCGACCACAATGTCGTATTCCGCGACCAGCTTCTTGACAACTTCTACAGCTTTCGGCTTTTTCAGGTTCAGGAACATGGTCTTCTTATTGCGTCCGAGCCACGCCTGAACTCCCGTCACCTGTGTGCCGCTGACCACCGGAGGCCAGTTGACCACAAGGTCATACTTGTCCTTTCCGCTGATCTTGAGCACCTCGGCGCCCATATCCGCCAATGTCATTGTCGCGTAAGGCCCCGGCAGGAGCGTCGTAAAATCAAGTATCTTATATCCGTCCAGTGCTCCCATTAAGTGATCACTTTCCGTCAGGAAAACTTGTAAAGGAATCTCTCTCGAATACCGGATATCCATACTTTTCCTTCGCGTCGGCAAACGCTTTGATCATAAAGCTCATGCTTCTCGCGAGGTTGCGCATGGTCTGAAGGCCTTCGAGATCCTTCTTAACGTCCTCTGCGGTAAAGCCGTGGACCTGATTCCAATAAGTCGAGGAAGCCACCGGCATGCCGCTGATCGTGAAGTATTTGTTCAGGGCATCAAAAGATGCCGTGTTGCCGCCTCTTCTGCAGCTCACCACTGCTGCGCCGACCTTCATCTGTTTGGAAAACTCAGTGCTGTAGAACAGCCTGTCCATGAAGGAAAGGATGGTTCCGTTAGGGGATCCGTAATAAACGGGGCTTCCCACAACGAGTCCGTCAGCTTCTTCAAACTTCGGTGCGACCTCATTTACGAGATCATCAAAAACACACTTTCCTTTTAAGCTGCAGCTTCCGCAGGCGACGCATCCGCGGATTTCTTTGATCCCGACCTGGATCAGCTCGGTCTCCACGCCCTCTTCCTCAAAGACTTTGATCATCTCTTCCAGCGCGGTCGCCGCGCATCCGTGCACATGGGGACTGCCGTTCAGCAATAATACTTTGCTCATTATCTACCTCTGTTATTTCGCTTTGCGATTTCTGTTGAAATTGATCAGGCATCCCGCCTTCACGATCTCGCGCTCGTTCTGCGTCATATCCTGGATGTAGAGGCTGATCTCCTGCGGCTTGCCGTCCTTGATCACATAAGCCTTGATGTCGGAGAGATCTCCGTCCATGATCTTACGGATTCCGGGAACATAGATATAGTCGTCTACTTCGATCATATCCGGCTCGCCCTTTAAATGGAACGGGATCATGCCCCAGTTCATGACGTTAGAGCGATATCTCTTGGTCGCGTAATCCTGCGTGATGTTAGCCAGACCGCCGATGACACGCTGACAGGAAGCTGCCTGCTCACGGGCGGACCCGTCGCCGGGCTTGTTGGCATAGATCATGGAACCGATCTCGATGGACGCGGGATCCACGTTCTCGCTGCCGGGGATCTGCGCGATCGCCGCATAGACTGCGTTCAGTGCGGGATCCAGCTCAGCTGCGTTCTGACCTGCGACGCGGGCTCTCTCGGTCTTGTCGACTGCTTTGGATCTGCCGACGTACTCGGGATCTCTTCTGGAAAGCGTGAACTCCGCAAGGCCCAGCGGGTTGGAGCGGAAGGAAGAAGTCTCGCCGGAAGGGATCAGCTCGTCAGTGGTCGTAACTTCGTCAAGGATCTTGGAGCAGACCTTGAGCAGGATGTTCTCGCCCAGAGCTTCCATGCTCGGCCAGGGCTTGATGTTGGGGCCGTCAAACAGTTCCTCAGCCTGGTCAGCCTTGCCGTAGCCGTTGTACACTCTTGCTTTGTAAACGGTATCATCGAAATTGTACTCCGGAACATTGCCCCAGCAGTCATACTGCTCTGCGGATGTCAAAATACCGCCGTTCGCCGCTGTCGCCGCAATAGAGCGCGCATCCATGAGTGCCACAGCCGCCATCTGGCCGTTGCCGGGCTTGGAGCCTTCGCGGTTGGGGAAGTTTCTGGTCGTGTGGCGGACAGAAAGACCGTTGTGCATAGGCGTATCGCCCGCGCCGAAGCAAGGTCCGCAGAAAGCAGTCTTGACGATCGCGCCTGCTGCCATGAGATCTGCGACCGCTCCCTTTCTGGCCAGGTCGATGAAAACAGGCTGGGAGGAAGGATATACGTCGAGGGAGAACTCGCCGAAGCCGCAGCTCTTGCCGCGAAGGAGGTTCGCCGCCTCAATGACGCTGCTGTAGCAGCCGCCCGCGCAGCCTGCGATGATACCCTGCTGGACCTGAAGCTTTCCGTCGGGAGTCATCTTGTCCATAAGGGTATATTTTGCCCTGCCGCCGGCAACCTTCTCTGCGGCCTTCTCTGTCTCGCGAAGAAGGTCCGGAAGATTTGCGTTCACTTCGTCGATGGTGAAAGCGTTGCTGGGGTGGAAAGGCAGCGCGATCATAGGCTTGATCGTGCTCAGGTCGATATATACGCAGCCGTCGTAGTATGTGACGTCAGCGGGATTGAGTTCCTTGTAATCCTCTCCTCTGCCGTGCATGGTGAGGTATGCCTTGGTGTCCTCATCGGTTCTCCAGATAGAGGACAGGCAGGTGGTCTCTGTCGTCATGACGTCGACACCGTTGCGGTAGTCTGTGCCCATGGAAGCGACGCCGGGTCCGACGAACTCCATGACCTTATTCTTGACATAGCCCTTCTTAAAGACCGCGCTGACGATCGCAAGAGCGATATCGTGAGGGCCCACATAGGGAGCCGGCTTGCCGTCGAGGTATACAGCGACTACGCCGGGATAAGCGATATCATAGGTATCTTCGAGGAGCTGCTTGACGAGCTCGCCGCCGCCTTCGCCGATGGCCATGGTGCCCAGCGCGCCGTAGCGGGTGTGGGAGTCGGATCCCAGGATCATCTTGCCGCAGCCTGCCATCATCTCACGCATATACTGGTGGATAACCGCGATGTGCGGAGGAACATAGATTCCGCCGTACTTCTTGGCAGAAGTCAGACCAAACATGTGGTCATCCTCGTTGATGGTTCCGCCGACCGCGCACAGAGAGTTGTGGCAGTTGGTCAAAACATAGGGCAGCGGGAATTTGTCCATTCCCGAAGCTCTCGCTGTCTGCACGATGCCGACAAAAGTAATATCGTGGGAAGCCATGGAATCAAATTTGATCCGAAGCTTGTCCATATTGTCATTCTGGTTATGCGCTTTCAAAATTGAGTAAGCGATCGTACCTTTTTTGGCTTCTTCGGGACAGGCACCCTGAAGTTCCGGTACTCCCGCAGCCTCTGCCTCCGGGACGATCTTGTTCCCGCCGACAAGGTAAACACCGCCGTCGTATAATTTAATCATGCGTAAACCTCCTTTGTGTTCAAAGTAATATCGTTCCTATTATAGTTTAAAAATCGTGATATGCAAACTATCAATCCGGCACTTCCCTGATCGCTTTCATCAGCCTTACGTTTTCCTCATGGCTTCTGATCCCGACCCTGTAGTAATGGTCTTCCCCCTCAGATCGATCTCTGATTCCCCTGATTCCATCACATTTCCGGATCAGGATTCCCTTCTCTTTCAGGGGTTCATACAATTCTTTCCCGCTCAGGAACATCACAAAAGGGGCTTCCCCATCAAACACTTTCATTCCCAGTTCCTGAAGCTGCGCGCAGATGTACCCCCTCTCCGCCTGTACTGCCTGCCTTGCCTCCTCCAGATAGCCCCTGGAGCTCAAAGCCGCGATTCCAGCCTTTTGGGCAAACATCGACACGCTCCACTCCGGCTGCTGCATTCGCGTTTTGATGCGCAGTTCATCATTGCTTGTCATCAGATATCCAAGCCTGATGCCAGGCAGAGCATAGACTTTCGTAAAGGCATTTACAATGATCAGATAAGGATTTGCCGGCAGTGCGTGCTTCATCGTTCTTCTCCCGGCATCCGGAAGCAGGTCGAGATAGCACTCATCGACGACAAGAAAAATGTGATTTGCCTTACAGTAATCAGCGATTTGTTTCAGTAATGCCGGTTCTACGCACTTCCCGACAGGATTGTTCGGATTGCAGAGGAAAAGCATGGATTCCTCTTTTGTTCCCGCAAGTCTTTTCAGTCCGTCAGTTCTTTCCAGAATATCTTCCGTGAGCGCAAACCCTTTTTCCCTATCCAATTGGTAGAACAGGATCTCTGCTGCCATCAGGAGCTCTGAGGCGCCGTTTCCGCACAGGATCCAGTCTTCAGGGAAATCCATTTTTTGCGATAATGCCTGCCTCAGTTCTCTGTAAGTCGGATCCGGATAGCTGCTTAGAATCTCTGTCCAGTCTTCCTCTGCCAGCAGCCTGCACACCTTCTGCGGCGGCCCGATCGGGCTCAGATTCACAGAAAAATCCAGTTCTATATTCTTATTTCCGTAGATGTCACCGCCGTGTTCCAATCTTGTTCCTCTCAGATTACGCAAATACATGTACTGCCTGCGCACACCGCAGGCGCTCAGTTCCCGCAGATGCATGCCACTGCCAGCGCGCACGCCGCAAAGACCTCGCACCTGCACAAAAACCATCCTTCGAGGTCTCCTGTGATCCCGCCGAGTTCCTTATAGGCTTTCCTTTTGTAGCTCGCCCATGCAAGGACGGATATGATCACCGCCGCACAGCCTCCGACCGGTTTCAACACGATCATTCCGATCGCGGCTGCCAGTCCGATGGCGCACAGCATGGCCAGATTGGTCCGCTTCGCCTCTTCGCCGAAGTCAGTAAAAGCCCACAGGGTCCCTTCGCCTCTCGCATTCTTAAAGAGTACTGCCGCCAGTCCGCTCAAAGCTCTCGCCAGCACATACTCTAACGCAAACACACCAAAATACCGACTGTCTCCGCTCCCGGCTACAACTGCCACTGCACTGACCCATACAGCAGCCAGGATCAGCAGCGAGATGACCGAAAACGCTCCGATGTGCGGATCAGACAAGATCTGCAATTTTTTGCCCCTGTCTGCCCAGGAGTGGAAAGCATCGCTGGTATCCATAAATCCGTCCACATGAATTCCTCCCGTCACAAGGACAGGCAGGATTGATGCGATGAGGGTGCTCGCCAATAAGATTACCACTTGCGGCAATCCTGTCATGCCTTCCGCGGCAATCCTGTGCATCCCCCACAGCCAAAGCCAGGTCATGACGCCGATCACCGCTCCCACAACTGGAAAGAGGCCTATAGAATATCTCATCTCTTTTTTGTCCCAGTTTCCATAGGGAACCGGAATCCTCGAATACATAGAAACTGCAATACATAATGATCGTAAAAAAGTCATTTCTGATTCTCTCCGCGCGCCGGGCACTTTTCAAACTCTGCGGTGCATTCAGCAAGTGAACTGCCGGTAATCCGCAGCAGATACCCCTCTCCGCACTCCGGCTGCCACTCGTATCGATTCAGGTTCTTCTCGGGGAAAAGCTGCTGCATGATCGCCGCGATCGGACCTCCATGGGTCACGATCACGATGCGCTCTGCCGAATCATTTAGCAGGATACGGTCTACTGCTCTCAGCACTCTTTCCTTCATCTGTTCGCCGCTTTCGCCGCCGGGACAGATCTTGCGCTCGTTATCTCCGGAAATCCACTCCTGATAGGCCGGATCGTCTCTGAGCATCTCATAGGACTTGCCCTCAAAAGCGCCAAAATCCATCTCCCTCAGGTCCGGCTCCTCTATAACAGCCTCCTGCTCTCCGAACAGAAACTCCAGAGTCTCTTTGGTCCTTATTAGACTGCTCGTGTAGAAAGACTCCCAGTCTGTACAGTAAGCGCCTCGTTTCTGCCGCAGGCGTTCTCTTCCTTCTTCACTGAGCGGCCAGTCTGTGCTGCCGCAGTAAAGATGCTCTTCATTGGCTTTCGTTCTTCCGTGGCGCAGCAGAAGGATCTGACGGGTTTGGGAAGGATCGGCCTTTGGTTCTTCTATCCCCGCCTTTGACAGTTCTTCTTTTTCCGGCAATTCACACTTGTCAATCTTACCCAGTTTCTGCACAAAGCCACAGAAGACTCGGGTAACATCAGCTCCGGCGCCGGCCAGCCTCTGCAGGTAGCGGCCAGTGAGTTCCCGCCACTTCCGGTTCAGTGCGTTGATCGGAACAATTCCACAAGTGATATCTTCGCAGATCAGGATTGCGTCTTTCCTGAAGGCTTCCGGCGCGACCGGCTCCCTGTCCTCCGCGGCGCATCTTCTGAGATACCGCTCCAGGTGATCGATGCATCGTGCGGACAGGTCCGGTTCTCCGTTTTCTGTGCAGGTGAAGATCTCAGAATCCTTCAGCCCAAAATGGCTGATGGCGTACTCTTTTTTGCCCTGGCAGGCGCCTCCGATAATTAGTTCCATTTGGGTATCTCCGATATTTGAAAACCTGAATCCTACAGGAAGCTTGCCTTTGTGCACGATGGCGCCGCCCGCCGCGCACTCGATCACAGTGTCACACTGCGCTGCCATCTGCCGCTCGATGTAAGCAAGCCCGCGGCGGTATCCATCCGTCATCTCATCGTAGAGCGCCGCGTCGCTGAAGATGCTATCTGAGACGACAATAAGATGCTTCACACAGTTGGAAAAGAGCCGCAGGTCCGCTGCGACCTTTTGTTCGGCATCCGGATCATAGACAAAATCTCGCTCGCCGAACATAGCATTTGCAAGCATTGCCGTAACACTATCGAGCAAATATGTGCCGTCAAGATCAGGCTTGATGCGCTCTGCGAATCGGCAGGGACACTCTATCGTCCTGAATCCCATTCCGGCTCTGTCTTCAATATGGCGTGAGATCCTTCGCCGATCCTCGTCGTCGCGGGGGACCATCGTCGCCACATAATAATGCGGGCCACCCGCTGACATGGCGGAAGCAAGTTCCTGTGCCAACGAGGACTTTCCGCTGCCGGCCCCGCCTGTGATCCAGATTTTCATAGTCTCTTCCCTTGTCACATGCTTTCTTTTTATTTCTAAATTTTATTCCTGCCGTTCAAGTGCCTCTGGAGGTGTCTTAGGGGCATTTAAAAACGGCAGATTTTTTTATCTGACCAAACTGAGCCCTTAGAGCACCCTCTAAGGGCTCTATTACAGCAATCAATGTCCATGGATTCTTATCTGAGTTCTTAAGCTAATTCCTGCCTCTTTCCTCTCTGAACTTCCTGCACTCCGCGACGAACGCTTCCGCAAAAGCAGGGTCAGACCTGTAGTACAGGTGCGGATATCCCGCTGTGATGCGCCCTTGGACCACCATGCAGTCCCAGGATCTGCCGTCAGGCTTCACTGCTCTGCAGGCGCTTCCGTTATCTGTGCTGTCACTATAGTGAAATTCGTGACCGCGGATTGCCCTTCCTGAGCCAAAATAGAGCCCTTCACCACTCACTTCCACGTAACCAAAGCGGACCAGCTTTTTCGTCATCCGACTGCTCCCTTTCAAGACGCCGCACATTTTGTACGCTGTTCC
>CACZJD010000064.1 GCA_902781325.1 uncultured Lachnospiraceae bacterium | reverse complement strand
AGATCATACATGTTAAATGACTTGTCTGGTGGAATATCGGGAAATGCGAGTCTATAACGGCTTTCAATCCAGCTAATTACATGATCGACTTGCTCTTCGGTCAGTGGATTCTGTTTGGTCTCATAAGTCGTGAGCATATTAATTCCAGGAAGCCATTGATGATCCAAATAGTCCATTATCCTGCCTCTTGTGCGATTAAAATAGAGAGGCTTGTCCATTGCACCGAAGTGTTCCCATGCGTATTTCCTATATAAAGTGATTGGGATGTTGAAGTCCGGATAGGAACTGTGGTCAGAGAGAATCAGTTGCTCCTCATAGTGGTACAGGATGCCTTCTTCATACAGACGGTCAGCGATAAGCACCTCTGACTTGGAGCGAACTTTAAAACCAAGTTTCACCGGAAATATCAATTGCTCGGGGTGATCAGGATTTTTCTTATAAGGATTGAGATACCATTCAATGACCCACGAATATTCGCTTTGTAGGTGGGAAAGGATGAATTGTCTGTAAGGCGAATTGAGATCAAAGAAATCAGCCGGTGATTGCGGGCGGCGGCGGAAATTGTTAAGAAGATCTTTAAATGGATGATTTGGCAAAATATTGTCGAGAGGAAATTTGCTCTGTTTTCCTGATTCAAGGCAACGAATTGTGCTGTTTATAGTATCAATTTGAATCTGGAGGTGTTGGATGCATATAATTCTGTATAGATTAACGGCAAGCTTTTCTGCCAGCTGCTTATCTGTCTTGTGGAGTGAAGATGTTACAAGACGCCCATCCTTAAGATCTTTAATCAACCAGCGATAATCATTATCTTTTTTTTGGCACACAAGAATTCCGGAAGGATTATCCGGAGTATGCATTTTTTGCAAATGAGTTTTTTGGATCTTTTGCAACAGTGTTTTTTCTTGATACAAGTCGTTAATGAACAAAGATTCCTCCTTCTGTCAAAAGAAATGGGCAACACTTAATGGAGCGTCGCAGCTAAACGCTTTACTGTGTTTATATGATGGATGCTCAACCGTTTTGGGACTTTGCGGATATCGCACAGAATTTAAGAAATATTAGATCTGCTCTTCGTTATACCAAAGAAGAGTGAGATTAAGGTAGCATATTTTGTGCAGAAAAACAAGGGGAGTACAGACCTTGAAATGATTTATGATGATTCTTGTGTTCGGCGCCGGCAGGGCGCCGTTTTGACGTCTGGAACGGCGTCGAAGCGTCTGAGAAGCATTAATTTTGTGGTCGGCGCCGGTAGGGCGCCGTTTTGACGTTCGAAACGGCGTCGAAGCGTCTGAGAAGCATTAATTCTGTGTTCGGCGCCGGGTAGGGCGCCGTTTTGACGTCCGGAACGGCGTTGAAGCGTCTGAGAAGCATTAATTCAATGTTCGGCGCCGGCAGGGCGCCGTTTTGACTTTCGGAACGGCGTTGAAACGTCTGAGAAGCATTAATTCAATGTTCGGCGCCGGCAGGGCGCCGTTTTGACTTTCGGAACGGCGTTGAAGCGTCTGTGAAGTAGAATTAATGAGATTAATACAGATATTTAAGACATAAATAACCCGGCATCACTGGAAATCCGGTGCCGCCGGGTATATTGTGTATGTAATTATCTTAAGGAGATAAACGAATGATCAAACAAGCCTTTTACAAGTCGATCCCGGTCATGGCGGGATATATCGTCCTCGGGACCGGATTCGGCATTCTCATGCACAATGCGGGATACGGCGTGCTGTGGACCGCGGCAATGAGCCTGTTCATCTACGCGGGCTCTATGCAGTATGTGGGCGTGAACCTTCTGACGGGAGGCGCGTCGGTCATCACGACGGCTCTGACGACAGTCATGGTAAATGCGAGGCACTTGTTTTACAGTATTTCGATGGTCGACCTTTATAAAGACGCCGGTAAATACAAACCGTATATGATCTTCGCGCTGACGGATGAGACTTACTCGCTGCTTTGCGACGGGAAGACGCCGGAGGCGTTGGAGGGGTCAGACCCCTCTAAGTACAGATTCTACGTATCGCTCTTCAACCACAGCTACTGGGTTACAGGAAGCATTCTCGGAAGCTTGTTGGGAGCGGTGATCCCCTTTTCGACGGCAGGAATTGAATTCTCCATGACGGCGCTGTTCATAGCGGCTTTTACGGAACAGTGGCTCACGACGAGGGACCACATTCCGGCTTTGACAGGACTGCTGAGCACGCTGGTGTGCCTGGTGATCTTTGGGAGGGACAGGTTCCTGATCCCGGCCATGCTGCTGATCACGCTGGTACTGACGATCCTTCGCGGGAAAGAGGAGGGCAGGTCATGAGATCAGTAATTCTAATCGCGGTGATGGCCATTGTGACGATCCTGCTGAGGTTCCTGCCTTTTCTGGTGTTCAGGAAAGAGACGCCGCCCTACATCACTTATTTGGGAAAAGTGCTTCCGCCGGCGATCATCGGCATGTTGGTGATCTACTGCCTGAAGGATATCACGCCGCTGGCGCAGCCGTATGGACTTCCTGAATTGATCGCGGCGGGCTGTGTAGTCTGCGCGCAGGTGCTCAAGAGGAACTCGCTGATCAGTATTTTGCTGGGGACAGCGGTCTATATGGTGCTGATAAGGACATTATTCTGAACCGGGCAAAATTCTGACCCGATACGGGAACAAAAAATAACGCTTCACTGTTGACGGAAAATAGGATACTCTCTAAGCATCAGAATAAAGTGAACGGAGGTGCCGGAATGCCGGAATTAGCAATCAGAAGAAAATATCTGGATACTTCAGATATAAACTGCACGGTCATGATCGCACTTTGCTTTCTTGTGACGTCGACCGGCTGGCTTTCCTGGGAGTATCACTTGCTGGATCAGATCACCGCCGGTGCTACCGATGTGTGTACGATGGTGATCGGATATCTGCTCCAGGCAGCCGGGATCGCGGTCTATGAGATGATTCTTCACAGAAAACCGGCTCTGTCGGGAATCCTGCTGCCGGCTTCGCTGATTATCCATATGATCCTTATGGTGCCGGCGGTCCTGAGCCCGGTCGCAGGCCTGACGATCCTGTCAGGGCTTATGATGAATCTGGTGTGCGGAATGATCGCGGGCTGCTACCTGCGTGATCTGACCGGAAAAGCATCTGCCAACAGGAAAGCCGCTGTGTTCGGAGTATCTTATGCAGTCGCTATTTTGACTTCATGGCTGCTTTCTATGATCGGCGGCGGCAAAATATACTATTCAAACTATGTACTGCTCATCTGTTTTGTCCTGACGATCGTTGCGATCGTTGCAGACCGAAGGATAACGGTCCAAAATACAGGCGCCGGAGATGAGAGCAGCTCACGGCTCGACCAGAGAAACCCGGTCAAGATGGTTTTTTTACTTGAGGCCTGTCTCCTGGTACTTCTGTTCAGCATAGTGAACAGCAGCGGTTTCGCGTTTCCCGCGGCGGACCTCGGGCAGATCGTCAACGTGGAGTTTTCGCGTCTGGTATATGCCGCCGGGCTTCTCATAGCGGGATTTGTCACCGACCGGAACAGAAAACACGGGGCAATCTGCGCACTGACAGCGCTGATTATCCCGTTTATTATCTTCTCGCTGCGCGGGGAGCCGATACCCTCAGCAATATTCTGGGTGCTGAGCTATTTCACCTTCGGGTTCTATTCGGTCTACAGGGTCATTCTTTTTTCTGATATAGCGGCTGAGAGAAACCTGATGTACCTCTCCGGGGCCGGTCTTCTGGCAGGAAGGATAGGCGACGCGCTTGGCGAAGGGATCTGTCTCCTTCTGGCCGACCACGCCGCGATCCGGGTGGGATTGACCGCGATCCTGTTCGCCGCATCCGTCGCGCTGTTTTTCAAGCTGTATCAGGTCCTCTATATTCCGGAGGCTGTGCACCAGCAGAGCGAAAAGGAGCGGTTCGCTCAGTTTGCCGCAGTCCATGACCTGTCTCTGCGGGAACAGGATATGCTCCATCTTATCCTGGATAAAAAGACTAATTCGGAGATCGCTGATCACCTGTGCATCTCCGAAAATACCGTAAAATTTCATGTCAGAAATCTGCTGCAGAAGACCGGCTGTAAAAACAGGAAGGAACTTCTGACCATCTTTGAGACTTATCGGGAATAACTGACAGGCCGGGCACCGGCCGTCAGACTCCCAAATGACGTTCTATGCCCGGATGTCACCCCCAAAAACAGCATTTCTAAAGCCCGGATGGGCCCGCCTACCCCAAACCTACCCCTTAAAAACCGGCTTCCCACCGCGAAACTATCTTGCCGCGCGCCCCCGCGCTGCCATATTTTGATGAAGTATCGGTAGTTATATAACTACCGATTTATTTATCAGTAACTATAGTGACAGACAATGAAAAGGCGGGCGGAGAAATGAAAAAGAGAGTATTACCGGTACTATTGGCATTGGGCGTGGTCTTAGGACAGGCGCAGGGAGTCTATGCGGCAGTGGAGGAAGCGCCTCAGGCTGCAGTGGAGGAAGCCACGAAAGCGGTGGAGGAAGCACCGGAAGCGGCGGAAGAAGTGGGTCAGGCGAAGGCAGAGGAAGTGTCTCAGGCAGCAGCTGAAGTCACACAGGCGGCAGTGAAGGAAGCAATTCCGGAAACAAAGAACGCGGTACAGACAGCAGCAGAGGAAGCCCCGGTTGCATCAGCAGCAGAGGAAGCACCGAAAAATGCACAGGACGGGCAGAACAAAGATGTCTGGATCGATAACACAGAGGACAATAGTGTTTCTTATGTGACTGTGGTGATCGATCTGACCGGCAGCGCAGGTATTAAGAAAACAATTGTCGATAAAAAAGAGGTGAAAGTAACTTTCAGCAAACCGAAGACAGCTGATGTCCAGTCAATCGTTGATGAAGCAAAATCTGAGGTGGACACCTGGATCGACAAAGCAAAATCCGGAAATTATGAGATTAGTGAGACAGAAACGACGGGGAAGGTATGGGATAACCGCATATATGAGACAGTTGAGGACAATGACGCTATACTGATCGGAGACACCAGTTACATACCGGATCCGGGCCAGGGGGACAGCATAACCAGAACACACATTGCAAGCGGAGACTACGGAAAGGAAACCTTTTACACATATGAGTTCAAAGGTGAGGCCACGGCCTATGAACTGTCAGAGAGCCATACCGGAAACGGAAACGTGACCATTGAGGTGGATACAGAACTCGAGGGAACAAATGTCGCCCTGGCAGGAGACACTGTAACCGTCAAGATGAGAGCGGACGATAACAGTTACATCAAAACTTACGGCATCTTTAAAGGCGACGAGCAGATGGAGGCCGCAGTCTTTGGAGACAATACTGAGCAGGAAACAACTACTTCCTTTGAAATGCCCGCAGCGGATGTGCGGATCAACGCAGAGTTTAAAGAGATCAGCGCATACACCGCAATATGTTTGGGAACTACAGAAGGCGGCAGTTACAGCGTAAGCGGCAATGGACTTATGAATGAGGAAGATCTGCGAGGACCAATCGATATGACGGTCCCCGTAAACGGAAAGATCACTTTGACGGCTGCTGCTGACAGCGGATATGTGTTCAAGGGATGGTATGTTGGTATAGTCGACGAGTCCAGTTTTGTGCATGAAAACGACGGAACACTGATTTCTGAAGATAATCCCTATACTTTTACGATACCGGGAGACGAGGTTTTAGCTATACAGGCGGTCTTCGAGGAAGAACCCGCCACACCGGAACCTCCTGCGGATGAAGAGCCCCCTAAGGAAGAGCCTAAGGTTGAGCCTGCCAAAGAGAAAACTCCTGCAGCGAGCACTGTTACCGAAGAGAAGAAGGAAAGTTCTTCAGAGAAAAAGAGTTCAAAGAAGAAATCAGCTCCCACAGGAGATGAAAGTAACCCGATGATTCCAGCAGCACTAATGGGCGCCGCGGTGATCGGAATCGCACTGACGGTGAGCAGAAAGAGACGTAATTTCTGAATATGAAAGAAGAGGCTGTGAAGGCCCGGGGAAGTTCCTCGGCTTTCACAGCCTCTTTTTTTCAGCAAGATCAGCGATAAGAATAGTAGTAGATCAGCGGCATGATCACCGCGCCTCCGATGAGGTTGCCGATAGTGACCGGCAGGAGATTGCCGATCAGCAACTGGCCGATGCTGACTTCTGCGCCGAGCATCATTCCCAGCGGGATGTAGGTCATGTTGGCGACGCAGTGCTCAAAGCCCGAAAAGACGAACATCGTGATCGGGAACCAGATGGCCCAGATCTTGCCGGTCATGTCTTTGGCGCCGGCCGCGAACCAAACTGCGAGCACCACGAGGATATTGCAGAGGATACCCTTGATGACGAGGCCCATAAAAGGCGCGCTCACTTTGGAAACTGC
Organism: uncultured Lachnospiraceae bacterium; assembly: GCA_902781325.1. Classification (GTDB taxonomy): domain Bacteria; phylum Bacillota; class Clostridia; order Lachnospirales; family Lachnospiraceae; genus CAG-791. The sequence continues at coordinate 6,719 of CACZJD010000064.1, read as the reverse complement.
CACTGCGATCGCCCGCTCGCCCGCCGCGCCGGCGTAGAGGCCGCTGTGCGCGAGAAGGACTGACAGAAAGAGGCTGCCCGCAAAGTTGGCAAAATATACCACGATCCAGCTCTTAAGCAGCTGCGCCGGAGTGATCTTCTTGTCTAGGATGCCCAGGGTCAGCAGGTTGTTGCCGGTGAAGAGCTCTCCGCCGCACAGGACGACCAGCATCAGGCCAAGGGGAAAGAGCCCGGCTCCGATCAGTTTGGCAATGCCGGCTTCGTAGACTGTCTCGGCAGCTGCCGTGGACAGGAGAAAGCCGTGGCAGCCGAAGCCGATATAGATGCCGGCAGCAATGCCCAGAAGGATCATTTTGAAAGTCGGGAGAGTCGCTTTTTTGACACTGTTGCCGATCCAGATCTGAAGGATTTCCGCAGGTGAATTCATGAATGCCTCCTTTTTGCAGATTCAATTACATGTCCGATGAGCACGCAGGTGGTAACGCCGCCTACGCCTCCCGGGACGGGGGTGATCGCCGCGACATTAGGCTCCACATCTTCAAAATCGACGTCGCCTGAAATGCCGCCCTTCTTCTCATCCCAGTTGATGCCCACATCGATGACGACCTGGTCAGGGTTCGTGTATTCCTTCGTGACGCTGTGAAGCTGTCCCGAAGCTGTGATCAGGATGTCCGCCTCTCTTGTGATGGAGGGGACGTCGACCGTGCGGGTGTGGCAGTTGACCACTGTCGCGTTCTCGTGCATCAGCATCATGGCGACAGGGCGCCCGACGACCAGGGAGCGGCCGATGACGGCTGCTTTTTTGCCCTTGATCGGAATCTTAAAATAATGAAGGATCTCCATCGCAGCCTGAGCGGTGCAGGGCGGGAATCCGGTCTTCGTATTTGTGAAGACGCCGGCCAGGGACAGATCCGTGCATCCGTCGATGTCTTTGGCGGGATCCAGCATCTGCCGTGCTTTCTCGCTGTCAAGATGCCTGGGCAGCGGGCGGAAGAGAAGGATGCCGTGGATGCTGTCGTCCTCGTTCACCTTCCTGAACTCGCTGTCAAACTCCTCCTGGGAGACGTCCGCAGGAAGGACCACTTTTCTCACTTCAACGCCGGCCAGACCGGCGCGCTTCACGGCGCCTCTCTCGTAGGAGAGATCGTCGGGCCTCTCGCCGACACGGAAAATGCAGAGCGTCGGCACTGTGCCGGCTGCCCTGAGCTGCTCCACATCCCGCTTCATCTGAGCGGTGAGAGCGTCAGCGACTTCTTTGCCTCTAAGTACTAAAGCCATTCTTAATCCTTTCTATGGTGATCCTTACGTCAGCCGCGGATCCGGTCAGTTACCTTATTATATACAGCGTCTCCGAGGACGGTATATTTTGCCAAAAGAGCGTTCGCTTCCTCTTCGAGCGCCTCAGCGCAGGTCCGGTCCTTCATTGACTTCGTATTGATGAAAACATTGAGGGAGGCCGCCTGCATAGCAGCTTTGCAGAGGATCGCGCCGCAGCCCGCGTCGGAAATGGCGATCTTGGAGCCCTTCGCGGCAAACTCCTCGATGATATCGAGGGCTTCAGCGCAGGCGCGCATGATGTCCATGGGCACGCTGCAGGCAGTCTTGAGCGCATTCTCCATGATCTCAGCTCTGTCAGGGTCATCCTTGGGAATCCCGTAGGCCTTGGCGAGAGGGGCGAAAGCCTCGGCGTCCCCGTCCACGAGCTGCAGAAAGCGAATGCGAAGCGCCTGGGAGCGCTCCATAAGACCGCGGATGTCTTCTTCGACGTCAGCGTAGCGCTTCTTGCCAACGGTAAGCTCGCCGACCATGTCGCCGAGGGAAATGCCTATAGCTGCGGCCAGGGCGCTGGCGCCGCCTCCGCCCGGTACAGGCGCGGGGGAAGCAAGTTCCTGTGTAAAATCAGCAATGGTTCTATCGATCAGTTTCATTAATTTCTCCTTGCTGTGATTGTTTTCGGTCCGGAGAGGTGATTAATCCGGTTCATTAATGTACAATATAATGATGAGAGTGAAAACGCAAGGTTAAGATTGGTTGTGCACGGGAGAAAATACCGTCAGCAGCCCGACACTCAGGCGTTTAAGCGCTTTGAGGCAGGAACTTGTGAAGAGTATGTACTCTTTGAATCAAGAGCTTGTGAAGAGTATGTACTCTCAGGTTGAAAGCAGATTTGCGTTACAATAAGGGGGAGCACCATGATTTCAGCAAAAGGAGCCATCAGAAAACTGGAAGAAGGCAATAAGAAGTATCTCACGCAGAATACCGGTAGTGGGGACATTTCTCCTGCGGCCCGGCTCAGAACTTATGAGAACGGACAGCAGCCATATGCCATTGTCATAGCGTGTTCAGATTCCCGGGTGATCCCGGAGAGCATTTTCTCGGCAGGGATCGGCGAACTGTTCACCATCCGCCTGGCCGGCAATGTGATCGATGATCACCAGCTGGGCAGCATCGAATACGCGGTGGAACACTTGGGATCCAACCTCGTGGTGGTAATGGGACACACCGGATGCGGGGCAGTAGAAGCGGCAATCCATCATGAACCGTCAGGCTTTATCAAATACATCACGGATGAGATTCAGCTGGCGATCGGAGAGGAGACCGATCCTTACCGCGCTTCATGCCTGAATGTGGAACACAGTATCAGGCAGATCAGTCATGCCCTGGATATCGATCACCTGCGCCATGGGAACGACCCGGCGGTGATCGGAGCTATCTATCACATCGACGACGGACATGTGGATTTTCTGAGCGAGTAAAACAGACGGGAAAAAGATTTCTGCACCTGAGCAAAAAAAGTGTGGATACTTTGATCCGGTGCGTATATATAAACAGGTAACAAAAGCCGCGCAAAACGGCTTTGAAAAAACAAAAACTCAGCTTACAAGATTAAAAAATGAGAGGTATTAAAAATGAGCGAGCTTAACGATAAGAAACTGAATGAGGAACTGCTTGAAGAGGTAACCGGCGGCGTTAGTGAACAGTCTATTGGATGCAGAGACATTGGTCCCTACTGGGTAAGAGTAACTGCACGCAGCGGCCTTAAGTGCAGACTGGCACCCAACGGCAAGGTTCTTAAGACATATGAGTATGGCCACAAACTCAAGATCAACGGCCTTACGACAGACGGCAAGTGGTACAGACTTCTGTGCTATCATCCGGAAGGAGGCACCTGCTACGGATTCATCGCCAAGGAGTACACCGAGAGGATCTGATCGGATCTCGGAAACTGAATATCGGTTCTCAGAATTTACAAGGGGCGGGCCGCTTGGCGGCAGGCCCCTTTTTAATTGATTGATGGTGGGGGCTGGGAAACTTCTGGCGATTGATTGCTGTAATAGAGCCCTTAGAGGTGTGTCTAAGGGCTCGGTTGGGTCGCATGTTGAGTTCCCGGCGGTTGGTTGCTGTAATGGAGCCCTTAGAGGTGTGTCTAAGGGCTCGGTTAGGTCGCGCGGGAAGCTTCATGAGCCTGATTGCTGTGATAGAGCCCTTAGAGGTGTGCCTAAGGGCTCGGTTAGGTCGCGCGGGAAGCTTCTGGCAGTTGATTGCTGTAATGGAGCCCTTAGAGGTGTGCCTAAGGGCTCGGTTAGGTCGCGCGGGAAGCTTGTGGCGGTTGATTGCTGTAATAGAGCCCTTAGAGGTGCCTCTAAGGGCTCGGTTAGGTCGCGCGGGAAGAAAAGCAGAAGAATGTCCTGCCGGCACCGGAAAAATTGTTATTTCCCTCTTGCTATCAGGATAAGTATCTGTTATAGTCATAATAGAACAAAGGATACAATCGCCGTGAGAACCTGACAGAGTCTTGAGAAACTTGACAAAACCTGTTGTGTTCTCACACGTTCACGCATACAGACAGGAGGAAATGATATGAACAAGGATTTATACGCGGTGCTCGGCGTCGAGCGCACAGCTGATGATAAGAAACTAAAATCCGCATACAGAAAGCTTGCCAAGAAGTATCATCCGGACGCAAATCCCGGAGATAAAGACGCTGAGCAGAAATTTAAGGACGTCGGCGAGGCCTATGCGATTCTGAGCGATCCGGAGAAGAGGAAGCTTTATGATACATATGGCTACGCGGCATTTGACGGCAGCGGACCCGCACCCGGAAGCGGAGCGGGCGGACCCGGCGGATACCAGTACTACAGCACGAACGGAAACGGCTACCAGTCCTTCCATTTCAGCGGACAGGACGCGGAAGACTTGTTCCGCAGCATGTTTGGAGACATGTTCGGCGGATCAAGAAGTTCAGGATTCGGAGGAAGCAGGTTTTCCGGAGGCTCAGGTTTCGGCGGATTCGGATTTGCCTACGGCGGCGGAACCGGAAGACGGGCAGCCCGGCAGCAGTCGCTGGATATGACAAGTTCTATGACGGTAAGCTTCCGCGACGCGGCTCTTGGAGCCAAAAAGAGGATTCAGCTTCAGGATCCTGCGGCAACCGGAAGCAAAGCAAGCCTGACAACACTTGAAGTAAAGATTCCAGCCGGCATAGAGGATGGCAAGAAGATCCGGCTGCGCGGACGCGGAATGGCCGGAGCGGACGGAAAGAAAGGTGATCTCCTGATTGAGATCCACATCGATCCCGACAGCGAGTACACCAGAAAAGGCCTGGACCTCTATACGTCGGCACAGATTCCGTATTCCACAGCAGTGCTGGGCGGAGAGGCAATGCTTCCCACACTTCACGGACAAGTCAGCTGCAAGATCCCTGCGGGCATCCAGTCCGGCAGCAAGATCAGGCTCAAGGAAAAAGGAATTCACACAGAAGGCAGGTCACCCAAGAAGGGCGATGAATTCGTGGAGATCAGGATCGCGGTTCCCAGAAACATCAGTCCGGCAGCGAAGAAGAAGCTGGAGGAGTACGCAGAATTGATATAAGGCACCACATCGGCTGCTGCAACCACTGATTTTATCAGGAGTTGCAGCAGCCTTTTTGTTTTGGAAGAAGTCAGCATTGACGTAACACCTCGCCCAACAATCACTCGAAAAGGCGGATCACCTCGCCCAACAAGCATGAACATGTCACTAAACGTGTATAAATATAGGAACAGACCGCACAAGGCAGTCACAAAATGATGACGTTAGAAGAACAACAAGATATAATAAAGTTGGGAAACAAAAGACAGCGAATCAGGTGAGGAAGAATATCATCACTGCTGTTTATTACGCGAAAGCAGGGCATCCCGGCGGATCTCTCTCCGCGGCTGAGATCTTCACGTATCTCTATATGAAGGAGATGAATGTGGATCCCGCGAATCCGGATGATCCCGACAGGGACAGGTTTGTGCTGTCCAAGGGACACACTTGCCCCGGGCTTTACGGCGTAATGGCAGAGAAGGGATATTTTGACAGGGAAGAACTCAAGACTTTCCGTCACGTGGGCACGCGTCTGCAGGGACACCCCTCTATGCGCTTATTGCCCGGTATTGATATGAGCACCGGCTCCCTGGGACAGGGCATTTCCTGCGCGGTTGGAATGGCAGTCGCGGGAAAAGTCCAGAAAAGGGATTTCCGCGTTTACACACTGCTCGGAGACGGAGAGATTGAGGAAGGCCAGGTATGGGAAGCTTCCATGTTCGCGGGTGCCAAAAAATTGGATAACCTGTGTGTGATCGTCGACAACAACAATCTTCAGATCGACGGCACGCTGGAAGAAGTCAACAGCCCTTATCCAATCGATAAGAAGTTCGAAGCGTTTAATTTCCATGTGATCAATGTGGAAGACGGTCATGATTTTGAGCAGCTGGCGGCGGCATTCGCGGAAGCCAGGACGATCAAGGGAATGCCCACGGCGATCATCTGCAAGACAGTAAAAGGCAAGGATGTCTCGTTCATGGAGAACAACGCGGGCTGGCACGGAAAAGCGCCGAACGAAGAACAGTACAAGATCGCTATGGCAGATCTGGAAAGGATTGGTGAGGCGTTATGAGTGATGTAAAGAAGATCGCGACCCGCGAAAGTTATGGAAAGACTCTTGTGGAACTCGGCGCCAAGATGCCCAATCTGGTAGTTCTGGACGCGGACCTTGCCGGATCGACAAAGACCGGTGAGTTCCAGAAGGTTTATCCGGATCGATTTTTTGACTGCGGTATTGCGGAGGGAAATATGATGTCCATAGCGGCAGGCCTTGCGGCAGCAGGCATGGTACCTTTTGCCAGCAGTTTTGCTATGTTCGCGTCCGGCCGCGCCTATGAGCAGATCCGCAATTCCATCGGCTATCCGCACCTGAACGTGAAGATCGGCGCATCCCACGCAGGTATCAGCGTAGGTGAGGACGGCGCGTCCCACCAGTGCCTGGAAGACCTGGCTCTTATGCGCATGATCCCCGGAATGGTCGTAATGTGCCCCGCGGATGACACAGAGGCCAGAAAGGCTGTTAAGGCAGCGGTGGAGCACGACGGACCGGTCTATATCCGCTTTGGCCGTTCTCCGGTGCCGGTAGTGTTCGGTGAGGACTATGAGTTCAAGATCGGCAAGGGCAGCATCCTCCGTGAAGGCAAGGATGTGAGTATTGTCGCGAACGGACTCTGCGTGGCGTCAGCTCTTGAGGCAGCGGACATGCTGGCGAAGGACGGAATTGACGCAGAGGTCGTCAACATCTGCACCATCAAGCCCCTGGATGACGACCTGATCGTACAGACCGCCTCCAAGACCGGAAGGGTCGTGACAGTGGAAGAGCACAGCATCATAGGAGGCCTCGGAGGAGCTGTGGCGGAGTGCCTGTCT
>CACZJD010000063.1 GCA_902781325.1 uncultured Lachnospiraceae bacterium | reverse complement strand
CAAAAGGAGTGGCTCGGGATGCTGCCAAAGTCAGAATTGGAAATATCTGGTTCACGATAAATTCTGAGAGAGTGGTCTTGACAGGGGGACCATTATAATTATACCTAAAATCACCAAATACCCGAATTCGACTCCCGCCTCGTGCATTTGAGAACACCCCGAAATCGTAACGGTTTCGGGGTGTTTCTTTGCGTTTGAGGGGTGTTTTGCGGTTCGGAAGTTCGAAGTTCGTCGAGCGGGTTTTCTTTTACCCCTTACTTTACCCCTTACAGGTTTTTCTACCTTTCCGGCATTGCTCAGAGATTGGAAACCTGCTCAATGAATTTCTGCATCCTCTCCTGAGAATCTTTCTGCATGGTTTTGCTCACAGCGCCGTACACATCCATGGTGAACGAACTGCTGTAATGACCTAATAGCTGCTGGACAAGTTTCGGGGAACAACCGTTTTGCAGCACCATGATTGCAGTGCTGTGGCGGAGGTCGTGAAACCTCGTCTCGTCCATGCCGATCTGCTTCACCAGCTTCTTAAAATGCTGGTAGACGGTGACGTGACAGAGATGCCCGCCCATTTCATTGGTGAAAACCAGATCATGCTCGTTACTCCACGCCGGACCAGCCGCCAATTTCCACTGCGCCTGCTGACGCTTCTGTGCCTTCAAAACGTCCATCACCGCAGGGGCAACGGCAATGGTGCGGTCTTTGCCGTTCTTCGTCTCGTCCAGAAAAATGTAACCCTCCCCGTTGCGGCTCTTTTGGAGCTGGCGGCAAACCGTGATCTCTCCGTCCTCAAAGTTGATGTCTTGCCACTGAAGCCCGAGAATTTCAGACTGCCGCAGGCCGGAGAACAGGTCAACAATGTATACCCGCTCATAGGGGTCGCCCTTGATGACATCCAGAAAAGCGGGGATGCTGTCGTCCATCAAGGGCTTCAGCGCAGGCTTCTTCGCCTTGGGCAGCTTGGTGTTGTCAGCGGGGTTGCGGGAGATCACCCCGGACATAACCGCCTGCTTCAATGCGCTGTGGAGTACACCGTGAATGTTCTGGACGGACTTGGGGGAGAGGGGCTTCTGCTCCTTGTGCCCATCGCTGAGACGGTTGATGAACCTTTGCACCTGTACCCCGGTCAAGGCACTCAGCTTCACCTTGCCCAGATGGGGGATAATGTATTTCTCTGACCGTTTCTTGTAGTCATCAATGGTGCGGGGTTTCAAGTTGACGCAGTAGGTTTTCAACCATTCCCGGAACCATTCTGCCACAGTGTACTGCTTGACGGGCTTCTGATAACGGCCATCGTCGATTTCTCGGAGGATGGTGGTCAGCTTCTGGCGGCACTCCTTTTGCGTCTTGGCGTAGACACTGCCCCGCTGAGGCTGACCCAGTTCATCTTTAAACGTGTACCTCGCTTCCCACAACCCATCCGGGCGGTGACGAAGGCTTCCGTTCCCTTGTGCGTTTCTTTTTGCCATGAAATCATACTCCTTCCATTGCACCGCTGCGCAACATCTGGTACAATGAAGGGGCGCAGGATGCTGAATTTTAGTGGTTTTGGTGCTTGCGTTTGGCAATGACTGCTGGTAACAGTTTTGCCGTGGCTGCCTCTGGTGCTGGTAACATCGGAGGCAGTCTTTCTATTTGCTATTGTATCATACTTCGTCGAATGCTTCAACACTTTAAAGTGCGATTCCGCCGGTGTTTTTCTCCATCCACTGCTGGAGGTTGTGGAGCGTCACAAACTTCCGTTTGCCTATGTGGAGGGTAGGGAAGTCTGCCCGGCTCAAAAGGTTGTAGGCTCCGGCTCTGGACATGTGGAGGTAGGCTTGCAGGTCTTTTGCGGTAAGGACATTGGGAAGGTTATTATTCATAGAATTCTCCTTTGCGATTGAAATTTGGGTTATATGTTGCGAGTGTTATGAATTCGTTATTTGCTGATTATGGGACTACCCTCCTTGGCACTGGATTTGCGTCAGTTCATTCTATTTATGGGGAGCAATGAAAAAGCTCCCCATCTTCCTCTGCATGCGCCAATCCCGTGGATTGGGAATACAGATTCAGTTGAGAAGCATCCGTTCATTCGATATGCAATTTGTGATTGCATGGATAGTATAGTTCAAAAAAGACAAGTTGGCAAGGGGATAAGTTATCGAATTGCAACGACTGGCAGAAAAATAGACACAATAGACGCAGTGGATACAAGGGACATTCAGACTGGCTGTTTCTTCCGCTAAAGATCAAATTGGGAAGAGTGCAGGAAAACAATCACTCGATTTCCTCCATCCCCATTTCTCTGAACAGCGGTGTGTCGAAGAAGTCATATAGCGTGATACCCAATCCATCGCACAGCAGTTTGATGGTCACAATCCCCGGATTGTTGCTGGTTCCATAGATGATCGACTTTACTGTGGTAGGCGGAACAGCCGCCTTCCGAGCAAGAGAATTGATATTGTACCCATTTTCGGCGCAAAGCTGCTGAATGCGAATTGCTACCGCTTGCCTTGTGTTCATGCCGTTCCTCCTGTCGATATATCGTCTAGTTGTAGTCTATCCGTTTCGGGAAATAGCTAAGACTTTATATCGACTTTCGTGAGGTGGGGTGCTATACTTCTGATGAGACGTTATATCGTCTTAGTGGAGGTTGGCATGAGCATTTGCTTTTTCATCGGGCACCGGGATACTCCGGCGGACGTATATTCTCAAATTGTCGCAGAAGTTGAGCGTCCCATATTATGTGGAGTGACCGAGTTTGTTGTGGGACACTACGGCGCTTTTGACCGGATGGCTGCAAGGGCAGTGCGAGAAGCAAAAAGGCAGTACCAGAAATAAGGCTTATTCTGCTGCCATACTATGAGACAAGCACCTCCAAGTACGGGACTGACTTTGATGGAATAATCTTCCCGGAGGGACAGGAGACAATACCCAAACGTGCAGCGATTATCCGTGCAAATCAATACATGATCGACCATTGTGATTTTCTCGTCATGTACGCAAGGCATATTGGTAGCAATACACGGGAGTTTATGGATTATGCACAGCGGAAGTTTCAGCGTACTGGCAAACCGGAAATCATCAACTTAGCAGATTGGGACAACTGGCGCTCTTATTCGATTTCGTAGAACTTGTTCCGGTTTCATCGTCGGAAAAGCGGACAGTTACGATATTGGTGCGTGGTGCTTCTGCGTGGAATGTTTTCTGCTTGCTCATTGTTCCTCCCTCATCGAAAGATTTTGTAGCGGCTCTGTCGCATTTTCTGAAAGAAAATTTGCCGAGGGACTGGGGAAACGGAATCCCCAGCGAGTGTACCGATTCGTTTTGAGAGCGGAGCGTCCAAAACGTAATACGGTACGAAACTCGCCCCCGATGAGAGGTTAGCTGCTTGCTCCGACTTTCGTCGGAGCTATTCCTTTCGATAAAAAGACAGAGCCTGACCTGAAAAATGATTTCCCCGTCATTTGTTCAGGTCAGACTCTGCTGACATAGACACTATACCATTTTCTTTCCAGAGTGGCAAGGGTATGGGAAGAAATATAGCCACTTTAGACTATGTTTATTGAAACGCTGCGCCATCAAGAGTATACTTTGCAGTAAGAGGATTGCTTCGTTTTAATGTGCAGTAAACAATGGGAGTCCTGTTTATGGGACTTTGAACGTGTATACTATGAGGTATGTAATGACTTATCTTTCTAACAGCGGAAGGAGGCGCACCTTGGTTTTTACGCTAGACCAAATCTGGGCAAAGGCAGAGCCTTTTCAGTCCATCAGAACCCATTCCTGTCTGACTGGAGTTGTCGCACAGCAACTGATGGATAACACGCTCCCTCAGGGGTTGCAAAATATGACGGCGGAATATATGAATCTGGATGGCGTTGCGTTATCCAGATGGATAGGCTACCTTGCTTCGCTGCATGACATTGGCAAGATTGAGTGTCAATTCCAGTGGAAAAATGAGGACAGCCGTCAGGCAATTACGGAAGCCGATCTGAAAGACAGTTCGACTGATCCAGCGGCAGTAAGACATGAGCTGACAACAAGAAGTTGTCTCCGGGGAGAGATATGGAAAGAAACAAGAGAAAGCAGAGATGCCATCCGTTTTTTCGCGGATTTGCTTGGCGCCCATCATCAGGGAAAAACAGGGAGAGCGGGCAGCATTTGCCGGGAAGGTTGGAGCAAGCTGCGGGCGGATTTTGAGTTGGAGATGAGATGTCTTTTTCTGGAGCAGGAAGAGATCAGATTTCCCCGGATTGAGAGAACGAGAAAAGGCCCGCTTGGCGCTGTACTTTTGGGAATCGTCATTATGGCAGACTGGATTGCATCCAGTGAACTGTTTTCTGATGCAGAGGATTGGTTTCAAACAGGGAACGGACAAGAAGATGCGCTCAGGCGTATCCATCAGTTTCTAGGCGTGAGCGGACTTCTGACACAGCATATTGCGTTTCAGCCTGATTTTACCAGCGTGTGGCCGGACATTCCACGAAACGGTTTGAGAGGACTTCAGGAGGAAACAGAGTCTCTGTTTATCAATCAAGATGAGAGATTTTCTCTGCTCCTGCTGGAGGCGCCTATGGGTGAGGGAAAAACAGAGGCGGGGGTCTATGCCGCTGTACAAATGGCACAGCAGTGGGGAAAAGAAGGATTCTATATTGGCCTTCCAACAGCGGCAACCTCCAACCAAATGGTGGGGAGAATGCGGCTTTTTTTGAAAGCGCAGCAGCCTTCCACAACTGTCCGTCTGCTGCACAGCACGGCTTGGCTGGTGGATGAACAGGGTTCACTTCCCAGATTTCAGACAGAGGAAGAGCGTTTTGCCGCAAGCTGGCTTCTGCCAATGCGCAGAGGCTTACTGAGTAATTATGCAGTTGGCACAGTGGATCAGGCCATGATGTCTGTTTTGCTAGTCAAATACGGTGCGCTGCGATTGCTTGGTCTTGCGGGTAAGGTTTTGATAATCGACGAATTACATGCTTATGATGTGTATATGAGCGAAATTTTGCAGCGGCTGCTGGAATGGTGCAAGGCGCTGAAAATACCGGTGGTGCTGCTTTCAGCCACGCTGACACCGGAGAAAAAGCGGCAAATGCTCTCGCCCTTTACATCGCAGCCGTTGGAGCAGGTCTACCCCGCAGTTACAGCAATCACAGAATCCGGGAAAGTCCTGATAAACAAAGTGAATAAAACAGAGAAACGGTATACCCTTGGAATTACCCTTTGCACTATCCTCCACCAGACAGAGAAAATTGCAGAGCTGGCAATTCGACATACCGAACAAGGCGGCTGTATCTGTGTTCTGCTGAATACCGTGCAGCAGGCGCAGGATGTATACCGGGCAGTCAGAGCGCTGCGTTATGATGGGAAAGTGCTGCTTTTCCACGCCAGATTTCCAGTGGAACGCCGGGATGAAATAGAACGGGAGTGTATTCGCCTGTTTGGAAAGGATAAATCCAACCGACCTGAGAAAGCAATTCTCATCTCCACTCAGGTGGTGGAGCAGTCGTTGGATGTAGACTTTGACGGGATGATGACCGCAATCGCTCCCATAGACCTGTTGCTGCAGCGTGCGGGAAGGGTCTTTCGCCACGATGAAACAAAAAGACCGGAAGGGTATGATCGACCGGAATTACAGGTTCTGATTCCGGAGACGGTGGGAGACTATCAGCAAGATGAATATGTATACCCGAAGTGCCTGATGAACCAGAGCATTCATTTGCTGAGAGAAAAAAAGCAGATTCAAGTCCCGGAGGATATTCCCCGGCTTGTGGCGGAAGGATATGATTCACAGTTTGCCCCGCAGGAAGACTTGGATCTTTGGATGGAACAATGGATGGATGACCAGGTAAAGGCAAGCGCCAGCACTCTTTGTGAGATATCCAGCCCGGAAAAGGGGTTTGACCCCATCCGCCACATGGAGCGGGTTCAATTTGACGACTTGGAGAGCAGCAGTTTCCTCTCTGCAAAGACAAGGCTGGGGGAACCCACAACGAGAATCGTCTTTTTGGAACCGTCCGAGTTTGAACTGCTGGAAAAACAGTCTGTGAAATCGTCCGGAAAAAAACTGCTGAATGGAGTTGACGGCAAAGCGTGCAAACCTCTCATGAGGCGGAGTGTCTCCCTTCGGTCAAAGCTGCTGAAGGGATTGGATGACCGGGCTGCTGTCTTGTTTGGACGAAAAATGCTGGAGGGTTTGAGATTGTACTGTGCCATGCAGGATGAGATGGGCAGAAAGTATCTTCCCAAAATGGACGGGAGCCGACTGACACTGGATGATGAATATGGTGTTTTGTTTGAGGATGGTGAAGTGAAATGAAGGTTTTCTTTGATGTTATTGCACAGCCGTGGATTCCGGTTGTGGACTTGCAGGGGGAGCGAAAGGAATTGGGTATTCTGGACGTACTGACCCATGCGCACGAACTGAAGCGGATACAGGACTCCTCCCCGCTGGTGGAATACAGCGTCTACCGCTTCCTGATTGTCTTTTTGATGGATGCGTTTCGCCCTGAAACAGAGGAGGACTTGCAGGATTACCTTTCAGAGGAACAATTTGACCCGGAGGTATTGAACACATACATTGCACAGTGCAGGGCGGAGGGTGTCAGCTTTGATCTGTTTGATGAAAAACGTCCTTTTATGCAGTCAGTCTACCGGGAGGAATGGGATCGGGAACCGAAGCCCGCTGGGGTAATGGACTATACCGTTCCCAGCGGCAACAATCCGATTCACTTTGACCACTGCCGAAAGCGTGAGCATTATTCTCCCGGGAAAGCGCTGAGAATGCTGTTGGAAGCGCAGATATTCTGCACCGCAGGGGCGCAGGATTATCCTTCCAATGTCAACGGAGCGCCGCCGTGGTATGCGATGGTAGACGGGGAAAACCTGTTTCAGTCGCTTGTGTTCTCTATGATTTCCACTGATTCCATAGACATACCCTTTGATGAGCCGCCGGTGCTGTGGCGCTGCAACGAACCAATCATCTGGAAACAGAAGATTGCAAAGACATCCTGGCTGATGGGAATGCTGTTTCCTGCGCGGCGGATTCACCTGATTCCACGGGAGGATGGCACGGTGGGTGAAATATATCTCAGTCAGGGGATGAACTATATTTCAACGTCTTGGCTAGACCCTCATGTGACCTACCGTTATAACGACAAAGGACGATTCAACTGGAAACCTTCAGATGACGAAGCCGTCTGGCGTAATATCCGGGATTTAATGGATATCAGGAAGCAGCACGCCCCGCAAATCGTGGCTCAGTATCGGGGGATGAATTACGAAAACGAGTTTGTACCACTGATTCTCTATGGTGTGCAAACCAGTAAAGCAAGCTATCTCAGCGTGAGACGGCACGATTTGAAGCTGCCCAATGCGCTGCTGGGCGACGAAGATGTGCTGAACTTCCTTCAAAAATACATCAGGGCTTCAGAAGCGCTGGCAAAGGCAGTCTGTCAGTCCATCCAAAGTGAAGAGATTCCACAGGAAATGCAGAGCCAGGCAAGGCAGCACTTTCATGGGATGTGTGAAAAAGAAATGTGGAGTCTGATGGAGGGGTTGGAGAGACAGGAGGATTTGGACGAGCTATATTGCACCGAATTGGAGACGCTCTGCGCTTTTGCCAGAGAAAGTGCCAAATGGGCGATTGAACAGCTCAATCTCCGAGGTAAGACCATGTTGAAAGTCATGAAAAACCAGCAATTGACCTTTGCAAAGACCATCAAAGCATTGAAAAAGGAGGGATGAGGATGACTTCGGAACGGATTACATCTTTTTTACAGCGCGTAGACCAACTCCCCAAAGGCGACCGCACTGCCTTGAAGCGGGAGGCGGGAACCATGCTGCTCCAGGCGGATGGCCGTGCGGTGCGTGCGTTTTATCAGTGTCTGCCGTCTCAGGTGAAGCAGTGGGAAGAAGAACGCTATTTTGCGGCGGCCTGCCTCCACTGCCTGTGGGAGGCAGATGCTGTGCGCCAGCCTATGGAGCAGGTTTTGTACCAGCTTGGACAGGATTCTGAACTGTCCGAGAGCATGGGTCACCGGCTGGAAAGCCTGTTAGACCTGAGCTGGGACGAAGACGGCTACCTGCTCACCAAGCTGACCCGTCTGGTGAAGGTAGTCAAGTCCAAAAACTACGCAGTAGACTGCGCCAGCCTGCTGGGTGATCTGCTCTATTGGAACGGAGAAAAACAGAACGTCCAGCTAAAATGGGCTCGGGCGCTGTACATGAAACCGGAAGATAACACATCTAGGGAAGGAGCATAATCATGCTGTACGAAATCCATATGTTAAAGAATTATCCCCCTGTCAATTTGAACCGTGACGAGTCCGGCGCACCGAAGTCCTGTATGTTCGGCGGCACCACCCGTGGACGGGTTTCCAGCCAGTGCCTCAAGAGAAGCTGGAGAAAATCTCCGGTGTTGGAGGAGATGATTGGAGCGGAGCATCTGGGCATTCGCACCCGGAAGCTGCCCGATCTGGTGGCAGATCAGCTTCGGGCTACGAGCGTCAGCGAAGCGTATATCGAGGCGGTTTTGCCCAAGCTCAGCGGCTTTGGAAATAAGGAGGGTACGGAGAACAAAAAGGGCAATATCACGGCGCAGGTTGTTTTCTATGCTCCGGAGGACATCGCTGCCGTGGCAAACGTGGTGGCGGAAAAGCTGCGGGGCTGCGAGACAGTGAAGCAGGTAAAGGCGCTGAAGGCAAAGGAGCTGCAGGAGGCAGTAAAAGGGGCTGATTCCCGTCCGGTGACGCTGGATATGGCACTTTTTGGAAGAATGGTGACCTCCAACGCTTTCCGGGATGTGGAGGCGGCCATGCAGGTGGCACATGCCATTTCCACCAACAAGCTGAATATGGAGTCCGATTACTTTACTGCCATGGACGACCTTCTGAGCGGGGAAAGCATGGAAGAAATGGGTTCGGCCATGATTGGAGATACGGACTATAATTCCTCCTGCTATTACATCTACGCCTCTTTGGATACGGACGTTTTGAGGGAGAATCTGAAGCACAGCCCGGATGCAGAAGCGCTGATCCGCAAGACAATCCCGGCGCTGGTGCGTACCATGGCGCTGACCAATCCCTCCGGAAAGCAGAACAGCTTTGCGGGGAACGTATTGCCCAGCGCAATCCTGATCGAGTGCAAGGAGGAGAAGGTTCCGGTCAGCATGGTGAATGCCTATGTCCATGCGGTCAGACCTGCGCCGGAGAATGACTACGATCTGGCGAAGGGCAGCATTCAGATGCTCGCCAATCAGGTGGACTACATTCAGGATGGATTCGGTTTAAATGTTGCCAAACGGCTGTGGTTCACTCAGAAGCCCTATGAGATTCACCCGAAAAGTGAGGCGGTAATCTGCGCCTCTCTGCCTGAGCTGGTGGAGGAAGTTGCCGCCACGCTGAAATGAGGTGTGGGAGATGGCAAAAGGGACAACCATCATTCTCCTGAAGCTTGAGGGAGTATTGCAGTCCTGGGGCGACCACTCCAAGTGGGATTACCGGGACAGCGCCGATTTTCCGTCAAAATCCGGCGTGGCGGGGCTGCTTGCCTGCGCAATGGGAATGGAGAGGGGAGACCCTGCCATGGCAGAGCTGGCATCCAGTCTGCGCATTGCGGTGAGAGCGGACAGACCCGGCGTGCGGATGGTGGACTTTCACACCGTAAAAGGCGAACCGAGATTGATGACGGCAAACGGAACGCCGAGAGGAGAGGACAAGTCAACCATCGTCTCCCGGAGATGGTATCTTCAGGACGCCAGCTTTTTGGTTGCTGTGGATGCGGGAGCGCTGTGGACGCCCCGGATCTGTCAGGGGCTGAGAGACCCCAAATGGCCTGTCTTTCTGGGACGCAAAAGCTGTGTGCCGTCCAGACCTGTGTTAGAGCGGGTAACGGAGGAGTATACCAGCGTGCTGGATGCCATTTTTCGCTATCCTGCTGTGTCCGAGAACGGGGAGCGGCGCTCCCCCGCCGGATTGCGCTATGAGTGTGAGGAAGAGTGGGGAGACAGCAGCCTGTATACAAGGGCGGATCAACTGCTCTCCGGTGAGCGTGACTTTGCCCTTCGCACAGTATACAGCGGAATCGTACCGGAGGAGGAAACGCCATGTACCTGACAAAAATTGATTTGCAGCTTCAAAACAGGGGAATCCGCCGGGCATTGGGAGACTGCCAGCAGCTCCACCGGATGGTGACGGGCTTGTTCGGCGTTGACCGTGAAAGCGGGAAAATCCTCTACCGGGTGCGTCAGCAGCACGGGCAGCCGTCTGTCTACCTCTATTCGGAATCTCCCGTCCTGCGGGAAAGGCTGCTGCCGGGAATGGCACTTGCAGGAGAGCGGAATCTTTCATCGTGGCTTGCACAGATGGGGGAGAATCAGCTTTGGCGCTTTGACCTGCTGGTCTCTCCTGCAAAGAAGGTGGCGCAGGAGGGTGCAAAAAACAGCAGACGGAGAATCCTGCGCACAGAAGAGGAGCGGCTTGACTGGCTGAGACGAAAGGCGGAACAAAACGGGTTTGAGCTGGTGTCCTGTCAGGAGCTGGAAAGCGGATGCCAGACGGGAACGCACGCCGTGGAACAGGGCGGCAAAATGAGGATGGACAGCTACCACTATCAGGGTGTACTGCGCATCTGTCATGCAGAACAGTTTCGCAGTGCGGTGAGAAATGGCATTGGTCCGGGCAAGGCGTATGGGCTTGGTATGCTCCTGCTGAACCGGACGGCGTAACAGCACTTGATATTCCGTGATAGAATGTTTTTGAGCGGATAATGTAGTTTGACTTTCTGAATCCGCAATTTTTCCAATTTTGTTTTAGTATTAGCCCCACGCATGTGGGGATGAACCGT
>CACZJD010000062.1 GCA_902781325.1 uncultured Lachnospiraceae bacterium | reverse complement strand
CGGCATTGTGTCAAAATATTCTGTCTTCAAGCTTGAAGCCGCTTCGGCGCGCGACGGCATTTTCTACAACACGAGTTTCGGCGTGGAAGGAAGTATGGGAGCCAACGTGATGATAGCAGCCGCCATTGTTATTGTCCTGATCTACGGGCTTATGACGAAGCGCGGAGAGAGAATGGATCACTGGGCGGAAGCCGAGATAAGAGATGCCGGAAAGAACCATTATTGGGAAGCAGTAGTACTGACCCTGATCGTGGCGGGGCTCACAGCAGCGGGTCTGTTTGCCGGGAAATGGGTAAATGATCATGCGGATGAAATAAACCAGTATATGGAGAGCCAGGGCATTAAGCCGACCGAGAGCGGAGAGCCGGTACAGACACAGCCGGCCGAGACGCAGACACAGTCTGGTGAGACACAGACACAGCCGGCCGAGACGCAGAAGCAGTCACAGGAGAGCGGAGAACCCGCGCAGGTTCAGCCGGCTCAGGCTCAGTAGAGCATGTAAATGAAATTAATAAGAGGACAGGGAACAACCCCCGTCCTCTTATTTTTTGTCCTTTTTCTCATCCTGGTTATTTTTCTCGTCGCGGTTCTTTTTCCACTTGCGGTACTTTTCACCGATCAGCACGCCGACAAGCAGTGCGAGAATACACACGAGAACATTGAAAATACTGGGCATGATCTTACCTCCACAAGTCCTGCGTCAGGTTATTTTTGTAGTATTTTACCACGAAACAGGGATTTTCAGACTATAAGAACAAGAATTTACCAGTGTTTCAAAAAATATTCCCATATTCATTTATTCACGGATTTTTTATAATTAGAACATAGCACGAGTCAAAAACTGCACAAGTTTCTGCAGATATCCGACTCGAAAGACCACATTTTAACCAAATCAGTTTCATTCATGATCCCCGGCATTTGGGGAATCCACACAAAGGGAGGAGAAAGAAAATGAAGAAGAAACTCATCAGCGCTGTACTTTGTGCAGTAATGACAGCATCCCTGGTTGCAGGCTGCGGACTTTCCGGCGGCTCTTCCGCTTCCAGCAGCGCTCCTGCAGCTGAGCCTGCAGCAGAGGCTGAGGCACCTGCTGAGGGTGAGGCAGCTCCTGCAGCATCCGGCGATGTGATCAAACTCACCATGGCAGAGGTTAACCCTCTGGAGAATACGGTTTGCGGCGCTATGGACCTCAAGTTCAAAGAGGAAGTTGAGAGACTTTCCGGCGGCCAGATCGAGATCGACCTGAATGGTGGCGGCACCCTCGGTGTTGAGGCGGACATCCTTGACGGTATGATTGGCGGCACAGGTACCGTTGATATCTGCCGTATCTCCGCATTCGCACTTACATCCTATGGCACAAAGAAGTCCGTTCTTCTTTCACTGCCTTACACCTTCGCAGACAGAAACCACTATTGGAACTTCGCAAACAGCGAGCTCGGCCAGGAATTCCTGAACGAGTCCGAAGAGCTCGGCCTCGGCGTTAAGGGCCTGTACTTCGGCGAGGAAGGCTTCCGTCACTTCTTCACAGTTGCTGACAAGCCCATCGCTTCCCCTGCTGACATGAAGGGCATGAAGATCCGTGTCTCCAATGACCCGATCATGACCAAGATGGTCCAGAGCCTTGGCGCAACTCCTTCTCCCGTTTCCATGAGTGAGATCTACACCTCCATGCAGAACGGCACGATCGACGGCGCAGAGCAGCCCACCGTTAACTATGCAGGAAACAGCTTCCAGGAAGTCGGCCCCAACCTTACACTTGACGGCCACACACTGGGCGCTATGATGACCATCATCACTGACAAGGCATGGAACAGCCTGAATGAAGAGCAGCAGGGCTGGATCCTTGAGGCCGGCAAGACCGCTTCTGATTACTGCCGCGAAGTTTCCGAGCAGAAGGAGAAAGAAGTTCTCGAGCAGCTCAAGGCTGATGGCATCAATGTCATCGACATCACTGACAAGACTGAATGGCAGGCGGCTTGCAAACCCATCGCTGATGAGTATGCAGCAGGCGACCTGGCAGAGGTTTACCAGCAGCTTCTTGACCTTGCAAAGTAATTACCGATCTGCCGACTGGCTCTTAAAAGCAACAATAGGCTGATCTGAAAAGTGCTCCGGACAGCCGGAGCACTTTTTTGAAAAAGGGGGATTCTAATGCCTGACGTATTTATTAAACTCAGAAAGTTTGAAAAGGTATACAATTTTGTGTATTCCGTATTCATGCTGATCTGCAAGCTCCTGCTGGTGGCGGATATCCTGATCACAAGCTGGATCGTGCTTGCACGTTATATCAAAGTGATTCCCGCTCCCAACTGGGGCGAGGAACTTATCCTTACACTTATGTCTTATATGGCAGTGCTCTCCGCAGCGCTTGCCATCAAGAGAAACGCACATATCAGAATGACAGCGTTTGACCGCTATCTTCCTGAAAAAATGATTATTACTCTGGACCTGGTCGCAGATCTCGCTGTCCTTGCACTGGCAGTTGTTATGCTGACCACCGGTTGGTCCTACGCTACCGGACTTGGCGCGAAGGGTACATTCATTTCCATGCCCTGGCTGTCCAAATTCTGGCAGTATTTCCCGATCCCGCTCGCAGGTCTTGCAATGATCTTCTTCGAGATCGAAAGAATTGTGCTCAATATTGAGAGATACTTTATCAGAGAGGAGGAGGCGAAATGAGCGAATCAACAGCTATTATAATCCTTCTTGCGTCATTCCTGATCATGGTGTTCCTTCGCTTCCCGATCGCGTATTCGGTAGCGATTTCCACACTGATTTGCCTGTCCTACATGAAGCTTCCGCTGGCAACTCTGACCCAGCAGATGGTCAAGGGTATCAGCTCCTTCTCGCTGATGGCGGTGCCTTTCTTCATCACCATGGGCGTCCTGATGGGCTCGGGCGGTATATCTGAAAAACTATTGAACCTGGCTGATGCCTGCGTAGGCTGGATGACCGGCGGACTTGCAATGGTTAACATCGTCGCCTCCTACTTCTTCGGCGGCATCTCCGGTTCCGCGTCTGCTGATACGGCTTCTCTTGGCTCCCTTGAGATCCCGATGATGGTCAACAGAGGCTACGACGTAGACTTCGCGACGGCTGTTACGATCTCCTCTTCTGTTGAGGGTATGCTCGTTCCTCCGTCTCACAATATGGTTATTTACGCCACTACAGCAGGCGGACTTTCCGTAGGAAGCCTGTTCCTGGCAGGATATCTTCCGGGCGCGGTTCTGGCCGGATCCCTGATGGTCCTGTCCTACATTCTCTCCAAGAAGAGAGGATATCCGAAGGGAGAGCCCTTCAGCCTTTCCCGTCTGGGCAAGGAATTTGCAACATCAATCTGGGCGATGTCCGCGATCCTGATCGTTGTCGTCGGCGTCTGTGCCGGTGTCTTCACCGCCACGGAGTCCGCAGCCATCGCGGTTATCTACTCCCTGATCGTTTCCGTCTATGTCTACAAGGGACTTACCTGGAAGGGCGTATGGCAGGCGCTTGATCAGTGCGTGGACACCCTGTCCATCGTTCTGATCCTGATCGCGACTTCCAACGCGTTCGGATACATGCTGACAAAGCTCCATGTTCCGTCTCTGGCAGCGAACCTGATCACAGGTGTATCTGATAACCCCTATGTTATCGCGATCCTGCTGAACGTCATTCTGCTGGTACTTGGTATGATCATGGATATGGCTCCCATCATCCTGATCACAACTCCGATCCTGCTGCCTATCGCAACATCCATCGGAATTGACCCGATCCAGTACGGTATCATGCTTGTCCTGAACTGCGGTATCGGACTTCTGACACCTCCTGTAGGTGCGGTTCTGTTCATCGGTTCCGGTATTGCCAAGAGACCTATGGAAAAGGTCGTCAAGGAAATGCTTCCTTTCTACGCGTTCATGGTCATCGCACTGCTGCTGATCACATTTATCCCCGCGATCACAATGTGCATCCCGTGGCTGATCGGAGCATGATCACAGCCTGTTTAGAGATGAAAACAGGAGATACCGCAACGGTATCTCCTGTTTCTTTTGTGCTAAGCAGCCGCTCGTGGTAAAATTTGTAAAAGCAATTTGGCGTGGAGGTCATTATGAGATACGAATATACATTCAGAAACACCCCGGGAGATTACTGGAAATTTCGGATGGAGAACCATTACCGGAACTGGACGGGACTTGTGAGCATCGTCTATACGCTGTCGATGCTTGCCCTTACGATTACCAAGTGGAACTCGACAAACGGGCTGGGAAAGGCGCTTCTTTTGATCTTCCTGCTTGTCTTTCCGCTCTTTCAGCCTCTCTTTGTATATTTCATATCGATCAGGGACGCGCAGGCGATCAAAGCGGACACCACGCTCTCTTTTGACGAGACAGGGATGGAGATCAGGGTTCTTAAGCACGTGCAAAGGATACCCTGGAAATCCTTCGTCCCGGATGAAAAGGGCGGCGGAATGGTGATACAGCGGAGATCGATGCTCGTAGTAGTTCCGGACCAGATGCACGCTTACCTTCTCACGAACAGAGTGCTGGGAACAGATGACGAGAAAAAACGGCTGTACGCGTTTATGACGGAGCAGCTTAAAAAAGCGGGTAAATAATGAAAAAGCCATGAAAAGGCAGATGCTGCGGCACCTCTCTTTTCATGGCTTTTTGTTTTGTTCAGTCAGGCGGTTCCTACTGCGGACTCTGTACTCCGACCTGGCGGATCTCTTCTACGAGATCCATATAATCACCGCAATACTTTTCATAAAGAGGTTCCATTGCGTCACGGAACTTCTTTTTTTCGTCTTCCGATAGTTTGATCTCCTTACATCCGCTGTCCAGGACGCGCTGTTTGGCCTCTTCCTCTCTGGCGGTCCAAAGCTGACGCTCGTAATCGGCGGACAAAGCAGAGCACTCCCGAATGATCTGCTGATCTTCTTCGGAGAGCAGGTTCCAGGTCACGGCGGAGACGATCTGGCTCTCCGGCACCCGCATATGTTCATCCAAAAGATAGTAAGGGGCTACTTCATTGTGCCGCATCGCGTCGTAAGAAGACCAGTTGTTCTCCGCGCCGTCCGCTTCTCCCCGCTGGATTGCGGAATAGACATTTTCGTAACTGACCGGAAGGGCCGTAGCGCCCAGGAGCCGGATCATATCCTCCATCATTTCTACAGGCTGGACACGTATGACCAGTCCCTGCATTTCTTCGAGGGAACTCACAGGCTTTGTGAAATAGAAATTCCGGACACCCGCGTCATACCAGGAGAGCGGCACAAGGCCTGCGCCGGTAAAGGACTCGGAAACTCTCCTGCCGATCTCACCTTCCAGGACAGCCCACATATGGTCCGCATCCCGGTACAGATAGGGCAGCATCAGCGCGCCGGACATCTCGCTGTAGGCAGTCATGGTGGACAGGGAACAGCGGGCAAAATCAAGGCCGCCGAACCGGAGTTGTTCCAGCGTGGATGTCTCGTCACCAAGCTGCGCGTTGGCATAGATCCGGATTTGAATGCGTCCCTTCGTGCGCTCGTTGACCAATTGGGCAAAGCGGTAGGCGCCCTGCGTGGTGGGGTAGTCCTCCGTCTGGTTCTCTGCATAGGTAAACACGTACTCCGGGGTCACATCATAGACGATCGCCGATTCATTTGAGAGGAGCGCCGTCGGCGAACCGCTCTCGGAGGAGACTTCTGAGGTGTTCTGTGCGCAGCCTGTCAAAAGAGCGATACCCAGAACTAAGAAGACTTCACGGAACAATGAGGAGAATGATTTTTTCATGATGACAGACCTCACTGCTGTTTTCCGACAACACCGGTTTCACGGAACTCGGAAGGACTGACGCCGCGTACACGACGGAAAACTTTGGTGAAATAGTTCGGATCCGGATAGCCGACGGTCTTACCGATCTCTTTGATGCTCAGGCGGCTTGTGTGCATCAGTTCCTCCGCCTTCTGCATGCGGTAATCGGTCAGATAGCTGACAAAACTGTGGCCGAAGGATTGTTTGAACAGTTTACAGAAATAGGCCTCCGAATAACCCAGATACCCCGCGATGTCCTTTACGGCTATATCCTCCATATAGTGCTGTGCGATATAGGCGATGGTCTCTTCGTGACGGGACTCGTCGGCCGGCTGCTCTTCGGAAACTTTGCCCGCGGACGGTACATGCTGCGCGGCGGATTCCTCCCCGGAAGACTCCGGTCCGGTTATCTGGCTGAGCCTGATGGCTTCGTCCACAGCATTGATCAGTTCCCGTTCATCGCAGGGCTTGAGCAGGTAGTCGAGGGCGTGCACCGAGATGGCCGCCTTGGCATAGGAAAACTCGTCAAAAGCGGTCAGGAAGATGATGCTGCAGGACCGGCTGCTCCTGCGGATCTCTTTGGCCGTTTCCAGCCCGTTAATACCGGGCATCTCAATATCCAGGATCATGATCTGCGGGTGTTCACGGCCGTAGATCTCCAGCGCCTGACGTCCGTTCTGAGCGACCAGGATCGTGCAGGTATCGCTGTAATACTTCTTAAGTCTTTTTTCCAGAACAGTTCGTTCAATTACTTCGTCGTCCGCGATCAATATTTTAAACATTGTGATCTCCTGTCTCTACATTCAGATCGGAATAGTGATATCAACCTGTGTCCCTTTACCGGCAGTGCTGCTGATCTGCATGGAACCCGGGCCGTAAAGCGTCTCAAGGCGTTTGTAAAGGTTGCCGATGCCTATGCCGACGCGGACGTCGGAGGGTTCTCCCCTGAGCGTCTTCATAAGACCTTGCAGCGTGTCGGGATTCATACCGGCACCGGTATCTGCCACACAGATCTTCAGGGCGTCGTCCGTTTGCCCGGTGCTGATCGTGATCTTTCCGCCCTGCTCTTTTTGGGCAATGCCGTGAATGACAGCGTTTTCCACCAACGGCTGCAGCAGGAAAACCGGAACCATGACGTTTCCGAAAGCGGCGGCTTCGGGACCCTCAGGATCGGGCAGCTCATATTGTACCCTGTCGCCGAACCGCATCTTCTGCAGATAAAGATAATCTCTGACAACGTCCAGTTCCTGTGAAAAAGAGACGAATTGATCGGTTGTATGCAGATTGTAGCGGAAGAGACGAGAAAGGGAGCGGATCATGCTGTCCGTCTTCTCTGCGTCCTCCAGTTCCGCCATCCCGGAAATGGTGTTGAGGGTATTGAAGAGAAAATGAGGCTTGATCTGGCTCTGCAAAAGATCCATGCGGGTAGTCTCAAGACGCTTCTCCATCTCCGCGCGCTCCATCTCCTCTTTGTGCAGCTGTTCAGCGAGCCGCTGATTCTCCTCCAGAGTCTGAATGTTCTTTTTGGTTGCATGTTTCATACGGTTGAAGGAGTCGACCAGTTCCCCCAACTCGTCCCGGTTGCTCACCTGGATATCCGTCTCTTCCAGCTGGCCCTGAGAGATGCTGCGGGACGCGGAAGCCAGCTTCTCGATCGGTGTGAGGATCGTCCGGGTCAGATAGCCTACAAAGCTGAGTGATACGAGGATCAGTAAAAGAAAAAAGATAGCCTGAAAATAGGGGATGGACTGGATCATAGGATATTTCAGGTCATAGACGTCGCTGGCGTAGCCTACAGTCAGCTGTGAGAGGCTCTGCAGGTAGCTGCTCAGGTAACTTTGCATATCATATACCTGATAAAGCTGGTCGACCCACTCCTGCTCTGAATCCGGCACGGAAGAGTCGGACCCGGAGAGACTCGCGCAGATAAGGTCTCTTTGAGAAGAATAGTTCTGATAAGCGTTTTTGACGCGCCATGTCCAGGCAAAGCGTTCCGCGCCGATCTCCTCGTAATCGTAAGGAAGCAGAGAAAGGGCACTGTGACTGTGGACAGCGGCCTTATTCAGGTCGCTCAGGCTCTCCACGGAGGGGTCCCGCACAAAGACGTGAAAGGCGGCTTCTTCGTTTGTCATGGCATCCTGGGCATTTTCACATCGGGAGATCTCTTCGAGGATATTGCTGATGTCCACGACTGAAAACTGAATTGTATATATATTGAAGCCGGCAGCGATCAGGACGACAAGAAGAAGCAGCACTATAAATGCTTTCATCTTTGAGCCGATCGGCAGGCCGAGCCAGTAATTCCTGAACTTTGACACGATTTTTCCCCTGTCACTGGTGTTTATATGAATCAATCAGTTTATATTTTACAGGAGTTTTGCGCCGCGGAAAAGTGCGTTTTATAAGCGGGGCTGAATGGACGAAGCACAAACGTTAAACAGACTATTCTGTGTGCGATATGATATTATATAAATGGACGCAGTTCACTTAATACAGGAATTCAGACATGAGAGACAGCTTCAGAGATTTTCCTCCCTATGAGGGAGACAGCCCCTATCTGTATTTTGCCTTTGCGGAGGCCGATTCGAGAAAAGTGCGGGAATACCTGCGCCTTCTTTACGAGCGTGGCTGCAGAGTCTGGTACAGCTGCGGCAAGGCGGACGGACCGGAGGAGGTCCTAAGGCGTCAGGCCAGGTACAGGGGCGCCGCGCTCACAATGGTGTATTTGTCGGACGAAGCCTGCAGGGACCAAAATACGAAGAGCAGTGTCCTTGTAAACCAGAAATTTGACGGCCCGATCATCTGTCTTGATCCTGACGGCAGGGACCGGGTACTGGCGATGGGGCTGCGGGAGTCAGTCCCTCATATCCCCCTTTACAGGATCAGAAGCAGGGAGGAACTCGAAGACGCCATTTTCCACGCTGAGGGTTTTTCACAGGAACTTCTGGGAGAGCCTGTAAAAATCAGGAGGGATAGTATTCTTCCGAAATTGTCACTGGTTCTCTGCGCGCTGGCTGTGGTCCTGTCGGTGTTATTTTTTACGGGAGTCAGAGAGAGCGTTACAGAAGTCATTCAGCTTACGGATGAAGTAGAGCTGCGCGACCCGGTCCTTTTGTCTGCTGTGAGAAAAGCCGCAGAGGGAGGAGCCATCACACAGGAACTGGTGGAGAATCTGAAGTCGATCGATCTCTCAGGAATGCCGGAGAGCTGGGATGATCTTGCCCTTCTGCCGTCGCTGGAGGAGATCAGGATCCCTCAGGAGGCACTGCTCGGCGGGGAGCCTCTGCCGGAAGGAGAATACACCATAATACTTACGGGAGGCGGCACATGAGCAGATTTTTTAAGCCTTACGAGGGAAACCGCCCCTATCTGTTTATCAGTTATGCCCACAAGCAGTCGGAGGAGGTCGTCAGTACGATCCGGATCCTCCACGAGAAAGGATGGCGCCTCTGGTATGACGAGGGTATACCGGCAGGCAGCGACTGGCCTGCCAACATTGCCGCTCATATGCAGGGCTGCGCGGGAGTGATCTTTTTTGAGTCGGAGCGGGCACTGGAATCTCCCAACTGCTACAGCGAAATGAGTACAGCGTATCGCCTTAAAAAGCCCTGTATGGTAGTGCGCCTAGAAGACACTCAGCGGGATAAAAAGTGGAAGGATATCCTTGAGGGGAAAAAGGAGATCCCTGTCATAGACAGCCCGGAGGCGAGGGCGGAAGCAATTCTGAAATCCGGCTTTGTCACCCGACGGTATCACCGCTCCTGGACTGAACATATACCGTGGAGTGCAATTGGACTTACCGCATCGCTGCTGTTTTTCCTTTTGTCGGCGGGAGCGCTTTTTGCGCTAAGGAGCGGACTGTGGAATCCGGCCGCGCCTGCTGTAAATGAGGCGGCAGTGGAGCCGGAAACCGCGGAGCCTGAAGAAGAGGAAGCGGTCCCGGAAGTTATTGATCTGGGAGAAGCAGAGCGGTTCTTCGCAGTGACTTTTCCTGATGCTGATCAGGAGCGCGCGATCAGGTCCGCGCTCGGCATAAGCGAAGGGGACATCATGCGGGGCCAGATGGCAGATCTGGACCGGCTGTACATCTGTGGGAATATGGTGATGAAGAGCCTGGACAGGGTCTTTTTTGACGAGAACGGTGTTTGCAGGGTGAACGGCGCGCCGGTGATCCAGGGGACAGTCTCGGACCTTACCCCGCTCACTTATGCGGTGCGGCTTGAGAAACTGGGGCTATTGTGCCAGCCTCTGAATGATATTTCTGATCTGAATTCGCATGTGCTCTTAAAAGAGCTGAGCCTCGCGGGGAGCACAGTGGAGGATATAGCGCCGCTGGAGGATCTTCCCAGCCTGGAAACGCTGCATTTAGAGCACACAGGCGTGAGAGATCTGACGTCTCTGGATGACTTCGCCCGTCTCACAGAGGTGACTGTCAGCAGGGATATGCTGCCGGTCTCATGGGGCGCGGAAGCAGGATTTTCTGTGGTTTTGGTGGAATGACAGGAGAATGGTTATGAATGGGCAATCGGTGAAACTTCTATTCGCGCAGGCTGACAAAGCTGTACTCGCTCCCGTTTTAGAGGCGCTCAGGGCCAAGGGGATCAAAGTTTCTGAGGGAAACCCCGAAGGAGATGAGATCCTTCTGGCAGCTCTTTCTGAAAACTTCTATGCGGACAAATCGCTGACGGACGCGCTGCTCGCCGCGGTTGGAAAAGGCGGGGATAAGGTGCTCCCTCTGCAGCTGGATAATGCGGCGATCCCGGATGACATCAAGAACGCGATCTACGCGCGAAATATCATATCGGTGGGCGGACGGGACGCGGATCTCGTGGCGGACCGCATTATCGACGCGCTTCCGGCAAAAAAGAGCAGGCTTCCCGTTGCGTTCATAGCGGGGGGAGTAGTCCTGTTGGCGCTGGTTGTCTTCATGGTCGTGCGCGGCATGCAAGGCAGTAAGCCGCAGGAGACAGAGCCGGCAGCTGAAGAGACACAGGAGATCGAAGAACTGGCCCAGATCAAGTGTGTCGCGGTCATCGGCGAGCACTTCAAATACTACAAGAATGACGAGTTCAACGGTTTCAAGCGGATGGGAGACGGAGCGGCGGATATGGCCTATTCGCTCGCGAATGAATCCGGGGAGGGAGACGGGCGCTGGTTCTGGAATGAAGACGGATCGGAAGTTACAATGACTTCCTATGATCTTCGTTTTCTCTCTATGATGCCCCGCCTGGAAGAAATTCATATGGTAAACGCCAGAGTGACAGACGCGCCTGATCTGAGCGGCAATGAAATGCTGAGCAAGATCTATGCCAGGGACTGTGAACTGGGGGATCTTTCATGGATCGCGCAATCAGGGGTAAGGGCAGTGTATCTGCGCTGTGACTCGGATTATTCTGTGCTTGGAAATTGTCCGAAACTGCAGACGGCGAATCTGATGCTGCTGCCCGGCAGAACCGCGAATTTCGCTTCCTTTTCACCTCCGGGGCTCATGGATTTTATTCTGGACGCGGGGGGAGATGACAACGGTGCCGACCTGTCCGGCCTTGCCGGCTGCGAACATCTTACTCACGTTATCATATCCGGGACAGCTACCGCAGACCTGTCCTTTCTTCAGGGGAAAAACGTGATCTCCGAGCTGCGGCTGAGCGGTATGAGGCAGCTCAGAGACATTTCCGCGGTGGGGTCTCTGGCAGGACTCAGCACACTGGATATCTCAGATTGTCCTATGGTAGGGGATTACAGTCCTATAGGAGAGTGCAGGAACTTAAAAAATCTTTCGATCGGCGCAGATTTCGATAACAGGATACAGGATGTGTCCTTCGTCGGAAATCTCACAATGCTGGATAGCATAAACCTGAACGGCGTTAATCTGCCCAATCTCGATTTTTTGACGCAGATCGGCCAGGGGCGCATGAATCTGTCATCGTTTAGTATGAGTGGAAGCGCAGGCGATTACAGCGGCCTTGGCGCATTCGGGATGATCGGCAGGCTTGTGCTGTATCCGGATAATTCTGCAGATGCGGGAGCGATCTATGCCGCCCTTACAGACAGCAGGATCAACTACCTGACGCTGGGAAATCTGGATCAGGTGGATCTCTCCGCGCTGCGGCAGCCGACGCAGGAGCTCACATTGGATCGCTGCCAGATCACAGATCTGTCATCTGTTCCGGAAGGATGGCAGGTGCCCGGTCTGACCTTATCCAACTGCCAGACGCTCAGATCCCTGGAGGGATTGGACAGTCCGAACGGATTCGGAACAAACGGCGGGATCCTGAGGATCTTCAATTGTCCCCGACTGACTGACTGGAGCGCCATAGAAGGAATGAATCTGAACTCTCTGGATATAACCGGCGGATACACGCTGCCTGCTGAAGGGAACTTCCGGACAAACACGTTCCTTCTGGATAGTGTCGCCGGGATTGAAAATCTGGATTTCCTGAATGAGATGGACAATTCCGAGCCTGTAAGCTTCAAGTTTGTGGGCCTGGAGGATCTTCAGAGTCTCAAGCCCTTGGAGAGGTTCCACGGAACCTACATTACCGTCTCGCCGGAACTCGAGGAGCAGGCGAAAGATCTGGTCAATGCCGGAAATTTCAAGGAATACCGCGTAGAATATCCGCAGGGCGGCTGGGAACTGGATCAGTCCGGACTCACGCTTCTGAGCCTGGAAGCCTGGACGAGCTGGAGACTCTGCCTGATGCGCTGCTGCGGAGAGTTGAACGCTTCTCTCTGGCCGGAGACGTCCTGTTTGATCCGGATGAGAATGAAGGAATATGGAAAAACTGGGGAGACGGCGATCGTCCGGAACTGTCGGTCCATAACTTTGACACCGAAGAAGAAAGAAAGGTCGCGCGGGGCAGCGGAGTTGTGGAGAGCATGGACTATTTTGACAAGCTCACCGGTCTGCGTTTCCTGAACCTTTGGGATCAGCCCCTAGAGAGCGTGGATGGAATCCAGAACTTGCGCGAGCTGCACGATCTGGGACTTGCATTCTGTGACAATCTGTCTGATATATCTCCGGTTTTCGCCTTGCAGAATCTGCACAGTCTCTGGCTTAACGGCCCTAATATTGAGAGTATTCAGGGAGTCCAGAACCTGACGCAGCTGTGCAGACTGGATATTTCGGACACCCGAGTGAGCGATCTGTCACCGCTGGCTGAGGCTGACTATTCGACGGCAGTCAAGGAAAACGGAGGATTTGAGTTTGCCGTGAGCGGGCACCACATTGAGGATTTTTCGCCGCTCTCCGCAGTACCGGCCTTCAGCAGGCTTATGATGGGAAATACAGATCCTGTGCTTTATATTTCCGATCTGGAGGGAATAGAAATACGGAGTTTCCAGGCTGACGGCGGTTTCAGTGAAGAATGCACGGCGGAGGATGCCAATGCGCTGTTCGCGGAGTTTGTCCGAAATCATCCGGAACTGGCGGAACTTGATATCCCATGGAATGATAAACTTACTGATCTGACGCCGCTTTTGGAACTGGAAAATCTTCAG
>CACZJD010000061.1 GCA_902781325.1 uncultured Lachnospiraceae bacterium | reverse complement strand
GACGTCTTCCGTGTAGATGAGGGCATCAGTTGCTTTGGGCGTCTTCAGGGTGCGATGATGCTTATAGAAAGTATCCCGCAGAGTCTTCCTATACAACAGCGGGTACAGCGTTGAGGTCCGGCACAGGCACTCTTCCTGCGCACCGGCTCCTTTGACGACACCGCCGCCGGCGTGAAAGGCATTAGCGAAGTTCATGACCGCGATCCTGCTGCCTTCGTTCTCCGCGGCGAGCCTCATGGCGGCCTGATAGGAGCGGTCCTGAGTCACTTTGATTTCTGTATCATGTGCTTTCGCGCTGTCAAATTCCGGATAATCGTCCTCCCAGTATATTTTCGTGTGCTCTTTGGAATAGATCACTGACGCGGACAGTTCAATATCTTTCTCAATCCAGTTCAATGTGTCTTGAAACACTTCTATTCTTTCCTGTCTGGTTGACATGTTCCCCTCCTTATTTGCTTATCATTTGCTTCATCAATACCATTATAGCAATTAACCGACCTCTGGGGTAGTTTGTCCACACCTGTGGACAAACTACCCCAGAGGTCTCCTGATAGTAGTATAATAAAACTCATCCATTAATTATTACGGCAGTATCGATTACGGAGGCAGAAATGACAAAAGGACGACTGGAAGCATTCAGCGATGGCGTGATCGCCATCATCATCACAATTACGATTCTCGAAATCGGTCTCCCGGATGGGAACGACATGCGCGCACTCATCGCCATTCTTCCTTTGGTGGCCTGCTATCTGATCAGTTTTATAATGGTCGGCACGAACTGGGCCAATCACCACCACCTTCTGCAGGTGGCCGGCTCCGTAGATGGCAAAATATTGTGGGCAAACCTTCTCTATCTCTTCGTCCTCTCTTTCCAGCCCGTAGCAACCGGCTGGGTCGGCAAATCCTTATTTGCAATGCTTCCGGTCAGAGTATATTGCTTACTGAATCTTGCAGGTACTTTGAGCTATATTCTGCTCCAGAAGCTCATCATCAGCGCGCATGACTGCGAAATCCTTAAGGTTGCCGTCAGCGAAAGCAGAAAAGAAATGTGGACGATCTGCGTTGAAATCCTTGCACTGCTTTTGACTTTCATCCCCCGCGTACACTACATCTCCTGTCCTCTTCTGGTGGTCGCTGTATCGCCGTGGATCATTCCGGACTTGAGAATGAAGCGGGTTTTCGAAGACTCACAAAATACCGACTGCCTCAAGTGAAAACAATTGACCTCCGGGGTAGTTTGTCCACAGATGTGGACAAACTACCCCGGAGGTCTGGGTCTGTTAACCCCCTAATCCAGCAATGCCTTGTCAATGATCTGGAAATTAGCCCGGTGAATATACAGTGCCTTTCCGTCTATCATCAGCTTTGTAAACCTTGGCAGGTCTTCCTGTATCTCCCAGTACACCTTGTCTCCGGAAAAAGCATAGATGGGCGCGCCCATCTGCGATTTGATGACCACTACCATGGGCTTACCGAATTCGTTCTTGATGCTGTTAACTCTGCCGCTGATCAGTGTCGAGTCCAAAATGCCTGAGGAGTCGCTCTCTATTTTGTCCAGGTAGAACTCGTACTCCGGAGTGAGGCGTTTGTCGTAGAAAATGCAGGTGTCTCCGCATGAAATCAGCTGCCTGCCGTCGACTGTGATCGTGATCACAGAACTCAAAGTCTTGGTCGTATACCACTCATCAGTGTCGGAGGCATAGGTCCTCTCCTCCACAATGTTGTTGTCGATGTCGATCTTCTTTCCGTGGGACCGCAGCGTGCGGACTCCGGTATTGTCGAAAATATCGATATTATACTCGTTTCCGATGATGCTTCCATGGAGATCATGGATGCCGCTCTGCAGCCTGGCGCAGCCGGCGGTGCCTGTCATCAGGATCAACATGATCGCAACTATCAAAAAATTTCTGGTTTTCCTCATATCCATTCCTATAAGTATTTCACTCCACCCCATACATATGCTTCAGCACGATTCTCTGCATCGTCTCCTTGCCGAAGAGCTTAGCCATCATGCTGACCGCAGGTCCGTCGTTCGCTACGAGCTTGTGGGCGAACGCGCTGACACGGGCCTTCTTCTCATCTGCCGGGCATTTCTCCGCCGCCGCGAGCTCCGCGACGAACAGGTCTGTGTACTCTTTTGCCAGTTTGTTGAAGCGGTCTGTCAGGCCTTTGCCCTTTTTGTGGAGCGAGCAGGGGTACAGGACCGAATCGTACCAGTGCTCACCGGAAGAAGCGTCCGGAAGGTCGGCGGACGCCGCTTTGATCTTGTCAAACTTTCCCTGAGAAGCTTCAGGCCACGGCTCGAGCTGAGTGTCGTAGAGCTCCGCCATCTGCGTCTCTGTCCCGAAAGCATTCACCCAGTCCGCGTTGTAGAGCGGCAGGTCCGCCTCGAAAGGCGCGATCACGATCGTCTCCATCTTCATCAGCCCGAAGAACGCGTTCATCCGCATCACGCACAGGTGACCGATGCCGCGGATTTCCCAGCTCTTGGTCTCAAATGTCATCCCACGCTTGGAGCGGCGCGCGTCCTCCCCGAGGTCCTTCGGCACAAGGTCAAAATAGCGCTCCAGCGAATCCACTGTATACTGCCCGAGATCTATGTGTTTGCTCATTGTGTTTTCCTCCAAATGATGTCTGTTTTGCCCATCACAGATGATGTCTGTCCTGCCGGGTCACAGCTCACCAAGCCCCGCCTCATGCAATATGTTGCATCCGGCCAAAAAAGCGAACTGCCCCACTGCATTGACGCCCTCCGCGATCCAGTTCATGGATGCTTTCTCAAAATTTCTCGAGGAGAGATATCCCATGCCGAGACACATGAAAAAGCTGAAGATGAAGAGGACCAGCGCGTTTCGCTTTTTTAGCCTGGCTGCGAGAAAGCAGAGGGAAGCATCCAGCGCGGCAAGTCCCACCACCATGATCCCCACAAGGGCCATGATCGGAATCGGCACTATGGAGTGAAGCTTGCCGGAACCGCCGGAACCCAAACCGCCCTGCGACTTGTCCAACTGCGTCACCGCAAGCGTAAGTCCGACGCCTGCCAGAAGGAATCCGAATGCCTGGTTATAGAAGAACTGTCCGCTCATCCATGTGAGGTCTCCCAGACCCAGAGAATAAATCAACTTGTAGAGCGCTTTAAGTATCCCGGCCGCGCAGACGATCCAGCTCCCTCCCTCGAAGAGGACCCTGGCAGGAAGGGTCATTTTATGCTTCATGTCGCCGGCGATCGTCATCGTTCCCGCTATGAAGAAGACGACCGGCAGCAGATCAAAAACCGCCATAGGTATACTGTATTCTTTCATAGTCGGCCCCTTAGTCTCTGTACACCTTCATGGAATGATACTGCCTGGAAAACGGGAAGAGGAGCGGCACTGTGTCGGAATACTTCTGGTATTCCGGATCCAGGCCGTAGGTCTTCTCGTGCCGCAGCTCCAGGCGCTGTGCGGAATTGTACATGACAAATGTGATCAGGACGAAAGCAACGAGCACCATGATCCACTGCTTGCCCTGCACGGCACCGATGCCGGAGACCGTCACGCCGAACCAGAACAGAATCTCGGAGAAGTAGTTCGGGCAGCGCACGTATTTGTAGAGTCCCGTGTCGCAGAAGCGCTTGGGGTTGATCTTTTTGGCCGCGGATTTCTGATGGTCAGCCGTCGCTTCCCCGTAGATGGCCACTGCCATGATCAGGGCGCCGATCCACGCGAAAAGGTTGTCGCCTGCCTGGTTAATGACCCGGTATGTCACCGCGGAGGTCTCCGCGACGTACAGCCACGTGCAGAAAGCCCACATGAAGAGGGAGACCGGGATCGGCATGCGCTTGGTGGAACCGGTGGATTCCAGCGTCTTGCGGTATGCTGCATTGGTCAGCTCACGTTTCAAAAGATAGCCGCCCAGCCTATAACCGTAGATCGCGAAAAGCACCGCCATGACCGCCGTCGCCGGAGTCAGGCTTCCGTTAACGAAGCCGAAGATCAGGTGGAAAATACCGATGCACATGACCGAGAAGCCGTAACCCACGGACATGAACCAGACAAATTCGTGAAATCCCATGCAGCAGCCGAGCGCCGAGACGATCGTCACTGTCCACATGAAGGTCGGCCATACTTTGCCAATATATGAGGGATCCAGATGCAGCATTTTTATTTCCTCCCGAAGTATTCTTCAATGTATTCCTTGAAGGAATGGTCTCCGGTCACATCTTTGCCCACAAGGTCGTGGGACAGTGTCCACTTTGAGAACAGGATGATGTCATGCTTGCCGGCCTTCTTGATCTTAGGCAGGTTTGCCAAAATAGAGAACATCCAGATCGGGCTGTCCTTGATGATGACGGGCTTTCCGGCCGCGCGGAAGCAGAGCTTGGCCATCTCCTCGTAGGTGTAGGTCTCTTTGCCGCCGACCTCGTAGATCGCGTTCGTGTCCATCATGTGCTCCGCGATGAAGGCCGCGAAATCAGGGCAGTCCACGACATTGGCTTTCACACCGTGGTAGCCCTTGAGCAGCTGCATCTCGCCCTTATCAATGTAGGGTTTGAATACTTTGGCAATGTCGTAGAAATAGCCGGTCGGGCGGTAGATCACGTACTCGAGACCGCTCTTCACCAGTTCGTCCTCGAACATGGCCTTGGCGTGCAGCATAGGCACTTTTTCAGCGCCGGGTTCTTTGCAGGCGATGACCGAGATATAGTTGAATTTTTTGACCCCTGCTGCCTTGGCCTCCTCAAGGAGGTTCATGTTGCCCTGATAGTCGATGTCATAGGCGGTGAATTTCGTGGAAGACGTGGTGAGGCCCATAGTCGTGATGACGACCTCGGCTCCATCGCAGATGCCTTTCATGGTCTCTTTCTTGGTCGCGTCGATGGCGCGGAAGGTGTATTTGCCCTCGAGCCCGTTGTTCTCTTTCTCCCTGAGATCTGCCGCGATGACTTCGTGGCCGGCTTCGCAGAGGACTTTCAGGATCTCGATTCCAAGATTGCCGAACGCTCCTGCCAGTAAAATTTTCATAGTTGTGTTCTCCTTTCTGTCATGGGGACGGTTCTTCTGACAACTTTTGCGGCGCAAAAGTTGTCAGAAGAACCGTCCCCTCGACATTATTTGTTCTTTTCTTTGGATCTCCTGTCGTTGATGATGTCCATCTGCTCCACGTCGATCAGTTTGACGTTGTTCTCTTCCGCCCAGCTGACGCATCCCTTCAGGACAGTCGGCAGAAAGATGAAGATGCGCGGGACTTTGACCAGTTTCTCAAGGGCCGCGTCTGTGAACTGCACGTCTGTCTGCAGGCGGTTCGCCGCATAGCGGACGGACTGGACGGTGGTCTGCCGCTGCGGGAGGAGCTCCGGCAGCAGCCTTCTGTGTTTGTGGTACCAGAAGTTCTTGGAATCCCTGTAGCCGTAGTCCACCGGGAGCGGCGGGAAATCCTGCGCCCGCACGCCGTTTACGATCGCGTCGCGGTAACGGGGTTTCATCAATATTTTGTCAATTCGAAGGACAAAATGAGCTCCGTACGGCGATGTGATGCCGTTGAAGTCGTGGTACTTCTCGAGCTCATAGTGGTCCGCGCCTTCGGGGAGCGGGCCGTCGTCCTGCGCGCCGTCGAGAGTATCGACCCAGGTGCACTCCACGGCCTGCAGCGCCTCGGAGATCACCTTCGGATAAGTGCCCTTGGGATCCTCCGCCTTGCGAAGCCCGTTCTCGAGGTGGAATGCGAAATCTTTCATCTTCTCGGCGGGCGTGTCGCCCGGCCAGCCCAGGCGCACCATCTCCTTGAAGGTCTTCCGCTCGTCATCCAGGAAGTTGATGACGCATTTCTTGTGCTTGATGAGGTTCTGGGCTGTGTTCGAGGAGTTACGGCACTCCAGCATGAACGCGTAATACTCCTTTCCGGCCACATAAAACGGTGCCAAAAGAGAGTACGGCCCGCAGGTCGTCTTCCCCTCGTCTGTAAGCGTGCTGACGAGCACGGCGGGCATCGGGAAAAACAGGGAAGTCTGGTAGAAATTGTCGACCGCCCTCAGTTCCGTGAAGGATGATCCGTGAGGTAAACCTGATGATTTCCCGGATGATGACTTGGCCTTATGCGACTTGGCCGGAAGCAAGTCTGCCGGCAATATTTTGGCCGGATCTAACCTGGCCGGAAGTTTAAACAATGATTTCAATGATCTCCTCCTCTCTGATCTCCGGGTGCTGAGCCCCGGCAATGATTAGTTCCGCGTATAAGGTTGATCGGTGCTCTTCACATGGCGCGTCAAAGCGCTCGTACAAGCCTTTGATCATCTCTGTGATCTGGGACAGAAGCAGCTCGTGGCGCTTGCGGTAGCGCATGCTGAAGTCGCCGCCTGCGGAATATGAGCTCCACACTTTCTGGTAGCGCAGGCAGAAATTCCGGATCCCGCGGCAGATGTGCAGCAGCCCTTCCTGCAGGGACTGTGTCTGCGACAGCTCCTTGCGGGTCGTCTCAAGCGCGTCCTTCCAGTCCTGGATCATAACAGCCGCCATGAGGCTCTCTTTGTCCTTGAAATAGTTGTAGATTGTCCCCACGGCGATCCCGCAGTCCGCAGCTATACCCCTGAGTGAAAAAGAAGACAGGTCCTTATCCAGCAGTCTCTGCCTGGCTGCCTGAAGGATCCTGTCTTCCGGATTTTTAATGATCTTCGGCATACCGCACCTCCGTGAAAATGCCCGCCGGTCGTTTTTTATGAACATGTTCATAATAGCACTCATGAGGGGGTGAGTCAATAAAGGCGACCTCTGGGTGACCTCGACCTCTGGGGTAGTTTTGCCACAGATGGGGACAAACTACCCCAGAGGTCGATTTACGCCACAGGTGGGGACAAACTACCCCAGAGGTCTCCTTTTACCCGGCCAGTTCAATCTCGCGGCCGATCACAATGGCTTTCGAATCGTCGCCGTGTCCGACCTCGGCTGTTTTTGCAATCGGCATTTCCCGGCCACAAATCTCTTTTACAAGTGTGACGATGTCCGGCTCACAGTGCTTCTGCTCCATTGTAGTAAAAGTCCCAAGAAGGACGCCGTTCACTTTTTTGAAAGCCCCAATCTGCTTGAGCTGTGCCAGATATGTCGCCATCTGCGGCGCCTCACCGCCCAAAGACTCAAGGAAGAGTATCTTGTCCTGCAGATCCGGAAAATACCTGGTCCCCGCCAGTTTCAGGAAGCAGCGAATATTCCCTCCGACGACCACACCCTTCATAGCGTTCTTCTGAATGAAGGTGAAAGAAGGCTCGAATAATCCCTTTCTGCTCCGGAAACGCTCCCGCTGAAGTTCTGTATAATCCCCGCGCACCATGTTTTTGACCTGGTAAAGGACGCTTTCCTTTCCGGTCATCGTATAAATTGCATTGATCACAGTGGATAAATCGCTGTATCCCCAAAATATAGCCTTACTGGCAGCGATTACCTTGTAATCCAGTTCATCCAGTATCTGGTTTGCGACATCTCCGCCTGAAATATCATAGATTTCTTCAATTTCCGGGGTCCTGAACATTTTCATCAGCTGAGCTCCCCGCTCCCGGGGCGTACCTGAAAAAGCGCTGTCATCTGAATATATGCATTCGCTCAATTCTGTCTCTATTCCAATAGACTGAAGAAAGGTAATAAGCTCCCCGATCTGCGGTCTGTATTTTGACTGCTGCGCATTGGAACATGCTACGATTGCTGCTTTTTTCATGATCCAGTCTCCTGAACTCCGATCTCGGCCTCGACCTCTGACCTCTGGGGTAGTTTGTCCACACCTGTGGACAAACTACCCCAGAGGTCTCTATGTCATTCTGAACTTCCTTTTCTGATCGTTCCCTTCCCGTACCGCTCGTTGAGCTTGCCCATCATCGCGTCCAATTTGTCCTGACGCGCTTTTTTGGCTTGCGCAGCTTTCCGCGCCTTCTCCCGGGCTGCCTGCTCCGCCCTCTGAGCTTTCTCTGCTTCCGCTCTCCGGCTCTCCTCCTCTTCGTTGCGCTCAGCCCACTCAAAGAGGTCCATCTGGTGCATCGTCTTCTCCTTTTCCGCGAGCCGCGACACGCCGACTCCGATGAGCCGTATTGTAACTCCCTGTGCAAAAAGACCCTCCGGCCCGCCCAGAAGCTGGTCTGCGAGGAGCAGGGCTGCCGCTTCTATATCTTTTGACTGATCTGTCATAGCCGACAGAGACATCTGTCGGGAGTGTCTCTCAAAGTCCGAGGATTTGATCTGGAAAGTAACCGTTTGCCCGACAAGCCCGCTCTTCTGCAGCCTGCCCGCGACCTTCTGCGCGAGCATACAAACGACAGGAACACCGTCCGCCAGGTAATTCTCCCTGCTAATGTCCTCCGACAGCGTGCGCTCGTTGGAAACACTCTTGGCCTGCTCCCGCTCGGCAACTACTTTGGACTTGCTGATCCCGTTGGCGCTGTTCCAGATGTAAGCGCCGCTGCTCTGCCCCAGAAAAGACTGCAGAAGAGCCCTGTCCGCCGCCGCGGCATCACCGATCGTGTTGATCCCGATCAGCTGCAGCTTCTGCGCCGTCGACTTCCCGCATCCGTGCAGAACCTCGATGGGAAGCGGCCACATCTTCTCCGGAACTTCCTCGGGATACAGAGTATGCGTCCGGTCGGGCTTCTCAAAATCACTCGCCATTTTTGCCAAAAGCTTGTTGCATGAAATTCCGACATTCACCGTGAATCCCAGCTCCGTCCTCACTTGATCTCGGATCTGTTGAGCCAGCGCTATCGCACGCTCGCGGTCGCCGGGGGTGCAAACTACCCCAGAGGTCTCTTTACACCCCACCTGGGGACAAATTACCCCAGAGGTCCCTTTCTCAGAAACTCTCTCTGTCACGTCCAGGTATGCCTCATCAATTGACACCTGCTGCAATAAGGGCGAATACCGGGAAAGGATCTCCATCAGTGCATGCGAATACTTCCGGTACGTCTCGAAATCCGGCGGCACCAGCACCAGCTGAGGGCATTTTTGCAATGCTTTGACAACCGGTTCCCCTGTCTGAACGCCGTATTTCTTGGCCGGAATAGATTTTGCAGTGATAATTCCATGGCGCGTTTTGACATCGCCGCCCACTCCTGAAGGAATTGTGCGCAGATCCACTGCATCAGGATCGTCCTCCAGGCGTTTGAGCGCCGACCATGATAAAAATGCGGAATTGACATCTACATGAAAAATAGTGCGTCCTTCAGATTCCATTTTGACCTCGAATGACCTCAGTACCTCGTCCTGAATCCGGATTCATCCGCGACTGTCGGGACCTCTTTCTCGTCGATACTTTCAATCCTTACATACCGCCCGCGCTTGATGATCATATGCTTTAAAGACAGCATCACGCCTTTGATCTGCTCTTCCGTTCCCTGAATTTCCATGGTCACAGATCCGTCCAGCTCATTTCTGACCCATCCTGTAACGCCGATCAGATCGGCAGCGCGGCGTGTAAGGTATCGAAAGCCGACACCCTGCACCCGTCCATTGAACACAAATCTCTTACGAACCATCGAAAATCTCCTTATTAGGCCGGCTCGACCCCAGAGGTCTCTTTGCGTGCCGCCGCCTATATCGGCGTTCCGACCTCGATCAGGTTGCCGTCCGGATCATAGAAGCGTATCACTTTCTGTCCCCAGCTGTGCGTCATCAGCCTGTTGACATATCTGGTGTCCGGGTACAGCTTCTCCAGCCGCTCCGCAAACGCCTCGATATCGCGTTCTTCAAAATATAGCTCGCCGGCATTATTCTCAGGAACAATCTCTCTTCCGATGAATTCTCTCCAGATTTTCTCATCCTGAAGGACAAGCCCTTCAGATAAGACCATGTTTCCATCATTGTCCAAAATCATCGTAAGCCCAAAGAGTTCCTGGTAGAACCGCTTAGCCTTTTCAATGTCCTTCACAACGATCAGTACATTCTTCAGCTTCATGATCAATGCCCTCTGTATTCTGCTGTTCATACATTTGCCTGTGATGGAATCATACCATATTCCGCATTGTATGGCGACCATCGACCTCTGGGGTAGTTTGTCCACACCTGTCTATTAAAAAGGCCTCCGGGACAACTGTCCCGGAGGTCTTTTTTTCCTGATTCCTGCCGCCATCTGCCCGTTTCGGTACGGAAGCCTCTATTTCTTTTATTCTCGTCCCTACAGGACAGCTCTGATTGACAAAATCTTGCTTACCGATTCCCCCTTTTCACACTTTTCGGCACAGAAGCATTGAAAACCCAAAAGTACATCCTTGATTTCTTTTGAGTTTGAACTTTCCTTTGAATACTTTCACGAAATCCTGTTATTTGAGAGACGATAGTGCGTCCATCATGCTAGTTGTGGGACGAGAATGTGTTCAAATTGGGCTTCTGTGCCGAATTCTTCATCGCTCGATCCACAAATGTGTCCTCAACTCAGTTGTCCCGTGCTTCATCAAACAATATCCCCCGCATACAGATCTTCGGAAAAGCTCAAACCGATTTTCCCAGGCATCGACGAAACTATCCTTCCCGATGTTTCCCTGGATCGTCTCCGGCCGGCGCTCGATATCCAGGCACGCGCCGATGTCCCCGTTGCTCAGGATCCCGGCCACATAAACGCCCGCATTGCACAGGAAATACCAGTCGCGCACTTCTCTCTCCCACTCAAGCCCCAGGTAGTGCGAGCACCCGTAAGTCACGGGGAAGTCCGCTACCCGCTTATCCCGAATGAAAGCGAAGAGCCTTCTCTGATCCTCCGGCGTCAGCAGCAGATCCGGGTGCTCAAGCGCACGGCCTATCGGTTCGAGTCCGATCACCCGCCAGGAGTCGATATCAACATCGCCAAAATATTCAAAGAGCGCGTCCAGTTCCCCTATATTTTGGTGGTTGACGACCGTCGTGATCTCCCGCCTTCCTCGATCAGGTTGCGCACTCCCGCCATCGTCCGCTCAAACCCGCCGGGCATTCCCCGCAGGCGGTCATGGGTTTCCGGCAGTCCGTCCACGCTGATCGAGATCGTGCCCATGCCTGTCTCGTGCAGCCTGCGCGCCACTTCACGGCTGATCAGCGTTCCGTTCGAAGTCATCCCCCACCGGAATCCCCGGTCGTGAATTTCCTGCGCCAGCTTGAAGAAATCCCCATAAAGCAGCGGCTCTCCGCCCGTCAGGCAGACCTGCGTCATCTTGTTCCCGTAGCGCGCCTCCACCTCGTCGAGCACCCTCAGATACTCTCCGACCGGCAAACCGTCCGGCGACTGCGGTGTGCAGCGGCTTCCGCAATGAAAGCATGCCGAATTACACCTCAGAGTCAGTTCAAAAAACAGCTGCCTTAACTGCGGCGCTTTATACAGCTTTTCCCGATATTCGCTCAGCTCCTCCAACTGCTTTTTCTTTATGGAGAGTATTTCATTGCGGTCCACAGTGTTCTCCTATCTGATGCGTCATTCCCGCTTATTACATGTCCGCAGGCGGCCCGTATACATCCTCATTCATGTTGTCATCCGGCACGAAGACCCCATTTGTCTCGCCGGCAGCACTGTTCGCCTCACCGGCGGCTCCGGTTATTCCGGCCTCGCTATTCGTTCCGCCCGAACCATTTTCTTCTTCCTTCTGCGTTTGAAACTCCTCGGGAGGACCGTAAACAGTCGGATTACTTTTATGGCAGGAAGTCGCGGAAACAACGACAGAACCTGCCAGCAGTGCAGCAACGGCAAGCTTTTTCTTCGATTTCTTCATGGCAGCCTCTTTTCTCAGGAGATGCCTCTACTGTCTCCTGCATCATCTTCACGGGCTTTGGTCCCATTTTTTTCCAAGTGATCCATCACTCTATAATCGTATCACACTCAGCAATACCACATCAAATTATTGTCCCGCCTATTGACATACTAGGTTTATAGATTGTACAATATATCAACTTTAAACGCACACTATTTTGGAGAATCACCATGTTTCACATTGAGAATGATATCGTCCGTTCACTGCTGCTTAAAGGGAACTTCGGCCTGGAAAAAGAAAGCCTGAGGATCACGAGAGACGGCAATTTTGCTCTGAGCCTCCACCCTTTCCCGGACAACAAGAATATCGTCTATGATTTCTGCGAAAACCAGACGGAAATCAACACCGATGCTGCGCCTTCAGCCGAGGAAGCAGAAAAGCTTCTGGAATTTCACACCCGCCAGATTCATAAAAAGCTTGTCACCCTGGAGGAGCCGGAATACATGTGGCCCTTCTCCAATCCTCCCTACATCCGCAATGAGCGCGATATTCCCATTGCGCACCACAATTCCAAAGCGGAGTATTCGGAGGGTTACCGGGAATATTTGGCTAACCGCTACGGAAGGTATATGATGTCCTTGAGCGGGATACACGTGAACTACTCTTTTTCTGATGAGCTGCTGAAAGCGGATTTTGAGCTAAGTGAAAGCGCCAATTTCGAGGAGTACAAGAACAGAGTTTACCTTGACCTCGCGGCAGGTCTCGCCGCATACGGCTGGATCGTAACCGCTCTGACTGCGGCAAGCCCGCTTCTGGACGGCAGCTATCTTGAGCGGGGCAGGCGCGGCATCACTGCTTTCAATGGTCTTGCGAGCACAAGGTGCAGCGAACTAGGCTATTGGAATTATTTTGTTCCGGTTTTCGACTACTCAGATATAAAGGCCTATGCCGCCAGCATCCGGCAGTATGTCGACGCGGGTCTCATCGTCTCTCCGACGGAGCTCTACTACCCCGTCCGGCTCAAGTCCTACGGAAAGAACAACCTTAGCAGGCTAGCCGCGGAGGGCGTCAGCCATATCGAGCTGAGGACCGTTGACCTCAATCCTTATGAACTGTCGGGGATCAACCTCAAGGACTTGAAATTCATCCAGCTTCTCTTTGCCTGGATCGCCTCAAATCCGAGAAAGGAACTCACTCTCAGGGACCAGGTCCAGGCCGCGCAGAATTTCAAGAAGGCCGCCCACTATGACCTCAAGACTGTCAAAATAGTGATTCCCAAAGGCAAGTCCCTCTCCGTCGTGAAGACCGGATTCGAGATCCTTGAGCAAATGAAAGAGTTCTATCGCGATTTCCCTGATGACGTCATGGAAATATTGGAATTCGAGGAAGAAAAGCTGAGGATCCCCGAAAAGAGATATGCCTGGATGATCAAAGAAC
The DNA here is from genome assembly GCA_902781325.1 of uncultured Lachnospiraceae bacterium. GTDB lineage: Bacteria > Bacillota > Clostridia > Lachnospirales > Lachnospiraceae > CAG-791. Next base: position 16,946 of record CACZJD010000061.1, on the reverse strand, counting down.
AGTTTGAAGACGACTTTGCCGGCAAGGGACTCAAACTTGCCAAAGAACTTCAGGAGAGAATACTGACAAATGTGTGAACTGTTTGGCCTGACCGGTCCCGATGAAATAGTCGTAAATGAATATCTCGAAACCTTTGCCGGACACAGCGTGGATCACCCGAACGGATGGGGGATCGCAATATTTTGCGGCAAGGAGGTCAACATCGAGAAAGAGCCCGTCGCTGCCTATCGGAGCAGTTATCTTAAAGAGCGCCTCAGAACACCGCTTCGCGCCGCAAACATGATGGCTCATATCCGATTCGCGACCCGCGGCCACATGGCATACGAGAACTGCCATCCCTTCGTCAGGCATGACGCGAGCGGAAGGGCCTGGACCTTTATGCACAATGGCACGATCTTCAACTGCCCGCTGCTCAGCAAATACCTGTATACCCAGAGCGGTCAGACGGACAGCGAGCGGATCCTGCTGTATCTGATCGATCAGATCAACGCCGAGACCGAAAAGCAGGGCCGCGCCCTCAAAGACACCGAGCGCTTTAACGTGATCGACCGCGTGGTGCTGGATATCACGGCCCACAACAAAGTCAATTTCATGCTGTACGACGGGAGCATGCTGTACGTCCATGATAACCTGCGAGGCAGCCTGTTCGTGCACCGCCTCGAGCGCTCACTTCTGTTCGCGACCACACCCCTCGACAGCAAAAAGTGGGAGCCCGTCGAGCCCTGCCGCCTCCGGGCATACAAAAATGGCAGGCACGTTCTTTCAGGAACGGCCCACCATAATGAATACATCGAAAACCCTGAGGACATGAAACTTATCTTCCTGGACTATGCGCAGCTCTGATCAAGCATGGCTGTTACTCCTGCCCGGCTTCCATTTTCTGTCCCAGATCTCGCGGATCTGCTCTGTTTTGGCACTGCGGATCAGCCATAATCCCGCTGTTGCCAGCACAAACGACAGCGCGAGGCTGAAAGCGTCCCCCCACGATAATGCTTTGGCGGACATAATGCCGTTTTCCGCGACATTGCTCTCAGCGGCAATCGCAATTATGTCATGCAGCACATGGTAAAACATACACGGCAGAATGCTTCCGCATCTAATATAGACAGCTGCGAAAAATATACCGACACCCACGGATGCGATCACCTGGAAAAGCGTCTGCACAGGATCAGCGCCTGCAAGCACATTCGCTGCGTGAATCAGACCGAAGACAATTCCCGAGACCAAAGTGGCCTGCAAGAACATGTTCCGGTCCTTCCACTGCCGCAGCAATGTGCTGACGATCACGCCTCTGAATAAGAACTCTTCTTTGATACCGGCTGTGAGTGAAGTGATGATGATGACCCACGTCAGCGGCTTAAGGCTGAAGCTGCCGTCGATCAGATTGGGGACGTACGATACCAGTACATAGCCCAGCTCGATGAGCCCCAGAAGGAAGCCCAGCGGAAGATCGCCCTTCAGCATTCCCTCAAACTCCGGATTGAACCACAACTTATACAGCGCCAGTGAAACAATGGCGCCTGCGAAAAGTCCGACCGGTCCACTCCCGACTTTGTATCCGCTGACCACCATATGGATTCCAAGTTCTATGATTGTTTGAATCACCTCGAATATAAACATCCAGAGGATAAGCATAAGAATCGCGGCGGGCACAGGTGCTTTCTCAACAAACTTGTGCTGTCTGACTTTTTGATTGTCCATTTCTAAATTACTCCTTACGATTAGTCATTTATATTCTGTAGTTGGCTGCCCTGACTTTAACTGCTGCCGCATAGCCGCGCGTCCGCGCGCAGGCACCTCATTTAAGGAATGTCTCAGTCTCCTTCATGACCTTGCGCAGTTCTTTCATATCCGCGAAAACGTCCTTGCTCTCCAGCGAGTGGTTCGCGTGAGGGACCAGGCGGCATGGAATGCCCCGCTCTTTGCAGAGCCGACCCACGGATCGTCATCGCCGGTAAAAGCAATCGCTTCTCCGATCGGAAATCTGAAAGTATCTTCCAGCGGAGTGTAGAGGACCTGACGGATCCGGGTTTTGGCCGGACTCTCCGGTGCAGTTCCCGCCGCATCCGCTGCGATCTTCGCCGCTACGATCGTCCCTATGCTCTTTCCGATGAACACGATATCGTCGTATTCCGTAAAGTCGACGCCGGCAAGCATCTCCTCAGCCTGCCGCAGCGCAATAAAAAAGGACTCCTCCATCCGGTTCCGGTCGCCCTTCACCTTCGGTGGAAAGCCTTTATAATCCATAATACGGACTTCATATCCGTATTCCACGGCAATCCTTCTGCCAAAATACAGCAGCGGCTTGTCCGCCGTATATCCGATTCCCGGGAAAATGACTGCCAACTTATGTAATTCTTTTTCCATGCTTCTGTCACCCACCTTCAGTTCAATAGTTCTCCTGCTCCGAAATTCCCCCGCGGCAAATGCCGCGGGGGATACTGAATTTAAAGATAACTTACGGTCTCCGCCAGCGGCTTCCTGCTGCTGTGATTCGGAAGCGGGCCTGCTCCCTCCGCAGCATAACCGAGGTCCAGAAGCATCAGGATCTCTTCGTTTTCCGGAAGCTCAATTGCCTCCGCCATCTTGTCGGGATCAAAGAAATTGATCCAGCAGCTGTCCACGCCTTCATCTGACGCGGCCAGGATCATGTGGGTCGCCACGATCGTCGCGTCTTCCACGCCCGAATCACGCTTTCCGCCCGGATATGTGAACACATTGTTTTTGTCGAAAGCTACTACCAGCACAGTCGGCGCCCCGTAGCGGCAGGGCGTTACGCCATCAATCTTTGCCAGCATCTCTTCCGACTGGACGACGTACACGTGCTGCTCCTGCAGATTCTTGGCAGTGGGAGGATCGCCTCAAGTTTCGCTGCTTCGAGCTTGCGGCTGCTGTATTTTTTGCAAGAGAAACGGTTCTTCACAACTTCTTTGAATTCCATGTTTTGCCTCCTTTGGCTTATTATTTGTTTCTTATTTGTCCTCTTCCAGATATTCGGAAGCGAATGACCAGAAATCCCCCAGGTTTTCCAGCGTGAAAATATGCGGTTCTGAGTGAATGTAATGCTCGAGATTGCGTAAATTCAGACTGATGGATGACTTCGAGCCGTCCTTCCAGGTGAGACTGATCCAGTTATAATTGTCCGTTACCATTTCGCCGGTCTCTTCACCGATCCGTATCCTGCAGAACAGATCGAGCGCCTTGTCGAGCAGTTCGCTGTTTTCGCTTGTAAAGACAGCCGTGCGTCCATATCCGCCCTGATCGATGTGGAAGGCAAGTTCTGCGGGCGGCTCTGTTTTGACATTCGCCAGTTTGTCGTCGCCAAGCGCCTCATAGAGGTACTCGCCCTTCTGAGGGATGTGCGCGGGCGGCAGCTCGTTTTCTGTCTGCACCGAGCTGATGCCGATCGACACCGATGCGGGAACGGACTGTGCGCCCCACTTAATGCCATCGTGAGAAAAACTGACCACGCCGTGCGGCGGGATCGGTTCGTCCACCCCATCATAAGGAATTCCGAACGAGCGGAACTCCTCTCCATCCTTATCACAGATGGAAAAAGTATAAATGACCCTCATAACGCCGACGTCCGAATTGTTCTCGATTGTACCACTGAAGCTGTATTCGTAACGGGAAGGCTCTGTCTTTTTTTGCGCCGCCGCTTTTTCCAGCGTCACGGTCACGCCCTCCTGCGTCGCGGAGCCGCCGCTGATCTTAAGGTCCGAACCGCATCCGGTGAACACAGCCAGCACGGCTGCCATTACTATTGCCAAAGCAATCGATCCAAAGCGCATGCTCTCCTCCGTTCGTCTCACTCACCCAAGCACAAAGGCAAAATATTGCTCCATGTCCTCTTTTTCTTTAAACTTCGCCATGTACACATAGCGGCCCATGGACGGCCAGTCGATCGGAGGCATTTCTTCCTGCATCACGATGTCATTGCCGTAGCGCTCCGCGATCTCCTCGGGGCTGTGCGTGTAGCTGCCTCCATCCCTGCGGGCCGCGTACGCGCAGAAATAGTGCTCCGGAATTTCCTCAGTCTCCGCTGCTTCATCGCCCGTGACCATCCGCGCATAAATGTCAAAAACATCGATCGACTGTGCGTAATTCATCATATCCGGATCATGTCCGCCGGCCGGACGCATGTTGACTTCCATGATCGCATAGTCGCCCGCCTTGCCGATGCCCTCATAGTCTTTCGTGATATTGATGAACTCGAAATGTACGAACCTCCGGTCCGCGCCAAAGGCCTTCGCGGCCTTCCTGCCGAATACCTTCAGCTGCTCCGGAACCTCCGCGACCGTGTAGAATTTGATCTCATCGTTGTTCAGCACAGCGTCGATCACCGGCGGATACGTGCACGTGGACTCGAAGATCGGCTCACAGTCGGCGTCGAGGATCGCATCATAGGTGCAGATATCACCGCAGAGGAACTCCTCCATGACATAAGGAGTTTCCGGCAGCTCTCTGTAAAAGCTCAGCAGGTCTTCTTCGTTATTGATCTTCATCGCGCCGTTTGCGCCGACGCCGATGTCCGGTTTAACGATCACAGGGTAGCCCACCTGCTTCACGAAAGCCTGCGCAGCATCCAGATCGGATACTATGTGCTGGCGGGCCGTCGGTATTTTGGCATCGAGGAAGACGCGCTTCATGCAGGACTTCCTGACGAGATTTCCGATTCCATCCTCCCGCGTGCCGACAGCGATATTGAAATCCGTGCGCAGCCTCGCGTCCACAGGAAGCCAGTATTCATTCAGGGACTCCAGCCAGTCGATCCTGCCATACTTGTGTATGAAAAAAGCAACAGCGCGGTACACCTGGTCATAGTCCTCGAGCGTATCCACGTAATAGTATTCCATCAGCGCGCCTTTAAGCTGATCGTTCAGCGTATCATAGGGCACATCGCCGATTCCGAGCACGTTCACGCCGTGCATGTGCAGGCGGTCGATAAACTGTGTGCAGGTTACAGGGTATGCAGGGGAAATAAAAACATAATTCATAGTAATGCCTTCCTTTGCCTTGCCGATAACTCTTCATTCTTATTTATAGCATATGCGGCAAACCGTGCAAATATAAATTGTAAAACGCTGGACAGGCTCTGCAGGACTGTATTACAAGAGTTGATATATGTTATACTGTAAATTGACATTCATTAACCTGCTGGCAGGACGCAGGTTCTATACATATGAGGGAAAATCTGCACAATGAAAAAACTTTCAAAAATAAAGCCTTATGGCGTGACAGCCCTATTAACACTGATTTCGATCGTCTTAATGACACTTGCTCTGAAAATATATCCATTTGGCGATAAAGCATTCTTATGGACTGATGGTGACCAGTACTTCTCTTTTGCTCACTATTTTGGAAGTATTGGCGGAAAGGATGATATTTTTTACTCATGGAGCAATGCGTTAGGCGGGAATGCGTTTATTCAATTAGCATATTATTCATTCAGCCCGTTTAATCTCATTTTCCTGATCTTAAAAGATCATATGATGTTAGCGGCACACATTGTTGCCTATATAAAGATTATAACGGCATCTTTAGCATTCTTTTATTGTTTGGATTATCTGCATAGGGATCATTCCTATCTTATGAAAGCAGCACTGTCTATGTGCTACAGTTTTATGGGATATATGATCTTCTATGGCTGGAATACCTCATGGATGGACGGCGTCATATTATTACCGGTCATCTATATAGGGATCATCAGGATTATAGAAAACAAAAGCCCGCTTCAGTATACAGCCGCATTGTGCATGGCAATAATCTCCAACTTTTATATAGGTTTTATGCTTTGTATATGCTCATTTATCCTGTACATTGCGGGCTTGCTGCTTCAAAAGAAGAATTTTCGGGAAGGTTTGAAAAGCTCGTTCATCCGATACGCGCTATTTTCATTGTCTGCAGTCGGTATGGGGATGTTTGTCCTTCTGCCGACTTATTTGGGACTTCCTAAATCGCGTGTAATGTCGCTCAGAGAGCTTATTAAGGAGATGAGTTTTATCATCAAGCCTGCTGAGATCATCTCGGGCCTTTTCACCGGTCAGCTTAATTCGCTGAACGGGAATGCCCCTCTGATCTATGTCGGTATTTTCCCCTTGGTATTAGCGGTACTATTCTTTGTTTGCCGGAAAGCTTCTGCCAGAAAGAAGATGGTATATGCCGCACTGATCGTCACTCTTTTTCTAAGCTTCGAAAATAGCTTTCTTAATGTGATATGGCATGGACTGAGCAGCAATGCCTGGTTTAACTACCGGTACTCATTCTTTATGAGCTTTGTTCTATTGCTTATAGCGTATGATTCATATTCACTTATTATGGCCGGGTCTGTCAGCAAAAGTGAATACATGAAAGCCGGCGCTGTATTGCTGACCATTGCAGCCTTTGTTATTAACGATGCCGGTAATAAACTGCGTCCCATTGCAGTAACCGCGGATATCATCTTTATTTGCATCATAATCGGATCATTCTGTTTAGAGTACCGGAATAAGCAGGCATTCATGGCTTTCGCAGTGCTGCTGATGATATTCTTTTCTGTGGCAAACAGTTACTGTTATCTGATCGATACTCCTATAAAAGACACACAGCTTTCCGTAAACAGATATGATGCCAAGAACTCAATACTGCGCGAAGCAAGGAATAGCATGGCAGATGATTCTTTCTACCGCATGGAATCAAGTTTTCGATTTGGAAGATGCGACGGAACTCTGTACAACTACTATGGAGTATCACATTTTTCATCAGCTGTAAGTCTTGCGCACTTAGCATTTATCCAGAAGCTGGGTGTAAAGAAAAATGCGGGATGGTGGACCGGATATACAGCTGATATGCCGGAGGCGTCTGAGTCCTTACTCGGGATTAAGTATCTGTTGACGGATACTCTGAACTCGAAAGATTATAAAAATATCGGAACTTATGATGAAATACAGTTATATATGAATCCCAATGCTTTGCCGATTCTGTTTCCTTCTGAAGTACTTGCCACAGATATAGAAGGAATCAATAATTTTGAGATGCAGAATCAACTGTGGCGAAGCATCAATGGCATTGAAAAGGATGTGTTCGAAAAGAATACCGTAGAAAACGTAAGTAAAGATGATGACCTGACTCTTGAAATAACTGTCAACAAAAGCGGTTCCGTGTATATTTTTGTCCCTGACAGCTCATATTCCGGTTTTAAGGCAGAAGGAGCATCAATAGATAAAGAGTTCACCTATGATCATAAAAGCGAAATATATTATATAGGTGAGTTATCCGAAGGAGATAAGTTCCGCCTTATTGCCACGGCAGAAGGCGATAACTATGATTTAGACGATATAGTATGCTATACAGAAAACAAATCAGTTATTAAAGAAAATGCAGCGGTAATCAACGATACCGATATTACGATTGACAAAGTCAGCAGTTCGCATATCGAAATGACTTACAAGGGGAACAGGAAAAACATAGCGACCACAATTCCATATGATGAGGGGTGGACTATATACGACAATGGTAATAAAGCAGTGATCCAAAAGAATTGGGGCTGCTTGATATCGTTTGAGTTAGACAACACAGATGACCATCAGATCCGGCTTATTTACAGGCCAAAGGGATTAAAAGCAGGATCAGCGATTTCCTTAGCAACACTCTTATTAATTGCTTTATATGAGATCAGAAAACGGCATCATCACTGATCGATAACTCCTAAAACGCCGGACAGGTTTTGAAAAGCCCGTCCGGCGTTCGCTTTACTCTTCTGTCCAGAAAAGCTCGTCCAGCGTCTTTCCCAGAACCTTGCATATCTTAATGCACAGATTGATCGTCGGGTTGTAATCTCCCTTCTCGATCGCGCTGATCGTCTGCCGGGAGACTCCGACCGCTTCGGCAAGATCCGCCTGCGACAGGTCCATGCCTGCCCGGGCCGCTTTCAACTTCAGATTCTTCATGCCTCTTCCTCCCGGTCAGTCACTTTTTTGGCAAGGCCGACTATACCGATCGCCGCAAACATCAGCCCGCACAGCAGATTGACTGTGGGCGCCTGAAACTTGCCATCCGCAAAGAGCTCGCCGGCCCTCCAGGCCATGAACGCGCTGAACAGATTGAGCACCGAAACCACTGCCATGAGAATGATATACCTCTGCAGGTTTGTATTCTGCCCGATATAGGCTCCCTTCCAAATGCAATAGCAAGCCTGCACGGTGATACCTACAAAAATCGCAAAGAAGTGGACCACATAAGGCTCCGCCGGCAGCACCATTCCCAGCGTCAGCACGCACAGTATGGCTTCAAGGATCATCACCGTATAAAACGCATACTTATATCCCTCGCCGCGGATCTGCTTCTGCATCTCATCGTATTCCGTGGTCAGCTTCTTGTTCCGGTTCACATAGCGAATGATGAAAATCGCGATAATCAACCCGACAATTATTCCTATTGTTACTCCGATCATACGAGCACTGTTGTACATATATGCCTCCTTTGGTGAGCTTGTTTTTCTTGTTATGGATATAATACTGCTTCGGTGGCATTATGTCAATTATATTTTACATAAATCTATTGTCAAGAGCATTATGCTATTCTATTGGTCAGATAGGTGCTCGTCACCTCTCCCCGCGAAACGCGATCCTGAACACCTTCGTCATCAGCGGTACGTACGTCACGGCAAACACGCCCGCAGCCGCTCCGACCGCCGCCTTCTTGTACTTGTCAGGCACCTGCGTGCCCGCCGCCAGGCCCATGGCGAACAGGCAGAACTTCACAAGGGCGAAGTCCTTCCAGGTGCTCTCTTTTGCATAACGGTTGCCAATATCCAATAATTTGCGCATAATGAGACTCCTTTCCAAAGACAAATCAATGTGGTCTCTATATACATTTTAACATCGCTTTACCGCTGGTTTCACCCTCTGCAGAACTGTATTCCGAAAGTTAATATATGTTATACTATAGATTGACAATCGCTAACCGCAGGCAAGCCAAGGGGGAAACCGCAATGGAACGACAGTTCCGCATCGTCTTCGCAGCAGAACGGCAGTCACGCTGCAGCGGCACCACAGCCAGACGGCAGGAAGCCATTGCCCGCGGCATTGATCGCAGTGCCTGTTGTCCTGGTCGTACTGATAGGACTATTAGGTTTTCGAGCCTTAAGCGGGGGCAGCAGCGATAAAAGTCCGGAAGCGGCTGCCGCGGCAAATACTGCTGCAGAAACAGAAGTTAAAGGAGAAGACGAACCGGACTCAGCAGCCGGCATGACGGTGACAACATCCGATACATCCTCCGAGAATGACGTGACGCCTGGGGAAGAGGCCGGAGCGGACACTGTTTTGTCCGCGGAAGAAGCTGCAGACGATACGGTTCAGGAGGATCCCTACAAGGACGTTATTCTCCCCCAATCGCTCCCGGACGAATTCTATTTGTTCAAAGATCACACATATGCTTTTTATGACGCGTCCCGATACGGATTTACGACCTACACGCAGGTTGCGGATTTCTGCCGGCAGCAGGGAGGCCATCTTGCCGTGATCAATAACGCTGCGGAGAACACATATCTGTTTGAGCTTCTCCGGGATGTCTCCGGGATAACTGCATTTTTCGGCTATTCAGACGAGGATGAGGAAGGCGAATGGCAGTGGGCAGACGGTGACAGCAGCTACACGAACTGGACTACGTACGGCGACTGGAATCTGCCCGACAACGGTGAAGAATGGGGCGGCGATGAAGACTACGCCGAGTTTAATTATGAGCGTGGCAAGCCCGGAATCCCCAGCGACGGAACCTGGAATGACGCGCCGTTTATGGACAACACGACTCACTTTATCTGCGAGTGGGACTTTGATGTCAAAAAAGCTCAGGAAGCACATTCATCCCAGTAATTATCAGAGGGCGGGTGAACTATGAAACCGGGGATGCATAGAAAGAAACTGAACAGAATCAGTATTGCGGCTCTTGTGATCCTCGCAGCCGCACTATGTTTTGCCGGCTGCGGCGCAGGCCGGGGCAGCACAGCTGCACCAAGTGCAGGCCAAAGCACCAACGGCGCACGCACTGCTCCAAGCAGACTCAAACCCGAGGAGATGGCCATGCTCTGCTACTACAGAGATGTAAGAGATGAAAACTTTGACGCGGATATGGAGATCGTGGAGGGGCGGATCGACGCCTTGACAGACGGCAAGTATCTGAAGGAGGAGACGGCACTCGAGACTCCGGAAGGAATTCGGGATGCCGTCAGTTTTTATGTTCCCAAAGAGGTTTACGGCAAATACAGTCTTCGGGATATCAGCCGCATGCTGATCAGCCGTCCAATGAATCTTTGGCTCTGCAACGATACAAGCAGCGGGACGTGGAACAACTTCACAGACCAAATTGCTCTTCCCAGGAATGCGATCGAGTCTGTGGAAGTCCTTTACGGATGTCCGGAACACTTCAATCCGATGGATTACGGTATAAAGCTGGCGGAATTCAATTATCTTAAGATCACGTTAACCGAGGAGTTCTGCCGGAAAAATCCGCAGATCTGGGAGTGGAAGCAGCCGAATATTCTGCAGGATATTGAGGGCTTTGAAGGCTATGCGCATATAAGAGTTTACCCGGATGCGGAAAGCCGCTGCATGATCTTTACTGAGAGCGAAAACCGGACCGGATTTAGCAAAACTCTATACTATTCCTTTACACATGAGCCGCTCTCCGATGCTTTCAATCTTATCTCCTATCCCGTCGTGGAATGGGAAAGCGGTGAGACCATGAAAGGTGCCGGGCAGATAGAAAACACCGGATTTAATACTGTGACCATGGTCAATGAATATGTGCCCAATGAGGCGTATGTGAGTGACAAGAACTGGGAGCAGACTCTTCAGGCGATCCGCGAGAGACTGGATGCCTCAGGTATTCCCTATGCACTGGGACAAAGGCCCGGTATTGACCGCTCGATCGTGATCCGCATGGAAAAGGGAACGTTTACCGACAATTTTCTCGACTATGCAACAGGCAATACAACTATCGAGCTCAGTTCCTGCGGTGACTCCCTTACTGAATCGTCATCCGGTATAAGGGCTTCCGTTGCGGATCGATCCGGCAAAAAAGCGCTGGCCCTCGACATGTCTGCTCTAAGAAAGGAAACTTTCAATAAACTGTCGATGAACTGCGTGAAAAAGGGAGGCAGCAGGATCGTCCTGTCGGTAAACTCGAATGCCGTAGCCTATGGCTATTGCGACTCGATGATCAATGACGGAAAATTCGTCATGGACTATAATGCGATCACCGGTGAAAACGGATTTACCGGAGACTCGGAGTGGATGCCGGGTTTCTGGGCGGCGCTGGTCAGCGGAACGCAGATCCCGATGCTCTATTCCACCACACCGGCTGTGACGCTGGAAAACACGGAACAGATCTTTTTGACTGAGGACGGGGATCCCTGTGTCCTTGAGCAATACCGGATTCCAAGGGACAAGCTCTACGCTGTGATTGAGAGCGAACTCGGGGATTTAGAATATGCGCGGATCGGTATTTTGACAACCGGAAAGCCGTGCCTCCAGTTCTCGCTGCCGGAAGGGGAGACAAGAAACGAGCAGATCGCGGCAGTCATGAGCCGGGTGTTCAGGCAGCTTGAAGATGAGATCTTCACCTATTGGATGAGATTCGATTTTATCGACAGCAGCGGAATGACGCAGCTGATGTTCCTCACTCACGCGCCCGCCTCAGGCAGTAAGATGAAAATCGGTTATTCCATGTATTACGATTCCGGATTTACGGAGGAGGATGAAGCGGAGATCCGGAAGCTGCTGACAGAGGACGAGTCTTTGGCAGACCTGATAACAGCGGAACAGTGACGGGGGTGTCTGATGGAATATCACTACAAAGCATTTATTTCATACCAGCATGCGGAACTGGACACCAAAGTAGCTGTGGAGATCCAGAACCGGATCGAGCGCTATATCATACCCGGCAGCATCCGCAAAGAGCTGGGGATCAAGTCGATCGGCCGCGTCTTCCGTGACAAGGACGAGCTGCCTTCTACCAGCGATCTCAACGACAATATCAAAAACGCGATCATTAACAGCGAGTATCTGATCTGTATCTGCTCGCCGCGCTATATTGAGTCGATATGGTGCCGGAAGGAAATTGAGTTCTTTCTCGAGAACCACGACAAACACCATGTCCTGACAGTGCTCGCAGAAGGCGATCCCTACGAAGTTGTTCCGGAGATCCTGTGCAAAGAGACAGTAACGGTAAAGGACGAGAATGGCAATGACGTCACGATCGAGGCGAAGCTGGAACCGCTGAGCTGCGACTACAGAGGGGATCGGCACAGAGCGAGAAACGAGGAATTCCCCAGACTGGCCGCGGTCCTGATCGGATGCCGCTACGCGGACCTTCGACAGAAGATGCGCAAGCGCAGGATGCGTCTTGCGGCGGCAGCAGGTACTTTTGCGGCGGCGCTGGCAGGCTATTTTATCTGGAGTTACATCAACATTCAGAACAATTACCGCCGGTCGCTGATCAATCAAAGCCAGTATCTGGCTTCTTCGGCGCGGGAGGCGCTGAGTGTCAACGACAATATTCTGGCAGCCCAGCTCTCTCTGGCGGCACTCCCCGACCGGGGCAATGAGCGGCCGATAGTGCCTGAAGCGGTCTATACACTGTCCAAGGCGATCGGGGCGTATCAGACCAGGCAGATCATGAACCTCAGAGGCGTCGCTTCCTACACGCCGCAGTCCGGCACGCTCAGCTATTTGAGCATTACGGCAGACGCCCACTACATGGCCATAGTCTCCTCCGGAGGAGATGTGGAAGTCTGCGATCTGTCAAAAAATACAGCGCCTTACACGATCTCGTCCTACAGTCTCTTTGGCGCCTCAGCGAACAGGGCAGACGCCTGCGGGAGCGACCGCTTTGTGCTCTACGGCGAACTTCTGGACGATCTGGCCATGATCCGTTTCAGCGACGGCGAAGTGCTCTGGCACCAGCAGTTCAAAGGGCGGTATAAAAGAGTCATGAGCCTCGGGAAAGACGGAGCCTCTCTTCTGCTGCTCACAGATAAAGAAGTGATGATCCTGAATTCGGAAAACGGCGAAGTCGTAAGCCGCTGCAGCATTGAGGAAGCATCGGGAGGCGGCGCGACACAGTCCTACAAATACTCCTATTCATTCAGCAGCGGGAATTTCGCCAGCGCGAATGAGGAAAACGCCAGCTGCGCGATCCTCTGCTCCATCGACGATGATTCTTTCTCGGAGCCGGCGTCGGGCGTTCTGACTTATTACTATAAGACCGGAAAGACGGTCTGGACTCCCTTCGGACAGGAGAACTATCAGTTTGAAGGCGTCAGCCAGGACACGGACGGCAACATCCTGCTCGCTTATGCTGAGAAAGAAACGGACTATACGCTCAATAATTACTACAGTGTTTCCTATGACAGCGGATCCGCGTTTTTTGACAGCGGCCGGGTCTCAATGCTTATGATCAAGGAGGGAACAGGAGAAATCCTCTGGCAAAATTCTGTGGATTACATGGGTCTGAGGGGGAGCAGCTACAGCTGCTTTGAGATCAGGACAGTGCCCGGCGACGCAGAGCATCCGGCAAGAGAAGTGGTTCTTGCCGCGGTTTCCAACAAAATCTGCCTCTTCGATGCGGCTGACGGCACAAAGATCAAGGACATCACTCGCAGACAAACAGGGGGCTTTTGAGCCGTACGTCCGTGTGAACGGAGCCAGCGGGACGCAGTACTATTTTGACAGTTTCTCCGAGGGCTACAACGGAATGTCTTACATAGACGGAGAAGTGGAGTCGACCTTTTTCTACCACGCCAGGGAGGCTTTTGACGGTGTGTCCCAGTTTGTAGTAGAGCAGGGGGATACGATCCGCGTCTTTAAGGCAGAGCAGGGGGATGACGAGTTCGCGTTTTTCGGATTCGAAGCGCCCGAGGGGACTATCATACATCACTATATCCTCGGCAGCCGTCTGGTCCTCATGAACGGTGAGAACAAGATCTATATCTACGATATGGAGAGTGAGAAGAAACTGCACGAGATCGAGCTGGAAAGCGAAAACCATTACTCCTACATATGCAGCACCACAGATCAGTCCTGTTTCTATATGACAACGTCCGAAGACATCTACAACCGTAATTTGCTGCGTGTGGATCTGGAAGAAGGGACCTGTGAGACAGTAGATATAAGCAATGCGGATTTCCTCACCGGGAACGGCAAATGGAAATTCGACTGCACGAACCGCGCCGTAAGCGGTGATTACATCTTCTACAGGGTTTCCAATTATAACTCCATGACCAGCTATTGGTTCCGATACTCGATGAAAGACGAAAGTGTGACCTATCTGGCGCTTCCTTACTATGAGGACCTTAGTAAAAGCTCTTCCGTTGTGCCAAAATGCATGTTTGCAGAGGACGGTACCAAGGGCGTGCTCTATTTTGACAACGCGCTGTACCTGGCGGATTTCGGAAGCGGCACAGTTACGCCGATCGACGCTAAGATCCCGGGTGTGACTTACAGTACCCGCCGTGAGTCGGACGGGATGTTCGCCTGCTACTATCAGGGCTCCCAGGAGAGCGACAGCCGGAAGGAGCTGCACGTCTACGACGCAGGCGGCAAGGCCATCTGGCAGATCGATAATCTCCCTGAGGAGATAATCGCGATGCGTTTCTACAATGACGCTCTCGTCGTGGCAACGGAGAACTATCGGCTCTACGCTTACGACGCCCGCAGCGGAGCCAAAAAGGGCGTGATCGATATTGGTAAGCAGGTGTATCACACCAGCATTAAGATTTTCGACGGCACGGGCGGCGATCTGATCGTTGACAGCGGCTCAGGATACCTCTTCATGATTAATTATGAGCACTGGGCGCTTACCGGGGCTGTCCACGAAGCCGTGGGCTACTGCCCCGCCCTGAAGCGGATCATCGGCAGAACCGGCTCCTCGGACAATAAATACGGCTACTGCCGCTACTACTCCGTCGACGACCTCGTAGAGAAGGGCAAGGCCTTCGTGGGCGAGCAGACCATGTCTGAGGCGGATATGGCAACTTATGGATTAAATTAAAGGAGACAGGGGACGGTTCCCTGTCTTCCGTGAATCGCATTGCACAGGAGGATAAAGTGAGTTATTTGATCAAAGACACCACCGAAGAAGAACGCCGCAAGATCGTCGAGGAATCCCTCGGCAACCTCAGCGGCGCATGTGACGGCTGCTCTCAGAGAGTGGCCGATATGTATGACGCGTATATTCGCGGCGAAATGGAACTGAAGGACATTAATATGGCCTTCAGCACGCGTTACGTGAAAGGAGCGATGGACAAGGAACCGCGCTCTTCCTGCCCGATGTAAAGCAGGGCGCTCTTCACACCGTAATATCCCTGATCCAGAAGCCTGTCTTCACAAGCTTCCATCCGATCGCCACCTTGATCATCTCGACGGCCGACACCAGCGCAAACATCTGCACGATCGGCACCTGCGTGTAGTGAGCCAGGAAGTAAGCAGCCGGAATGGACGCGACCCAGCAGAAGCAGGAGTCAAACAGGAAAGTGATCCATGTTTTGCCGCCGGAGCGGAGGATGAAATAGGACGCGTTGTTGAATGCATGAAAGGGCATGAAGCAGGCCGCGACACAGATAAGCCTCGTCGCCAGTGCCCTGATCTCATCGCTGGTGTTATAGATCTTGGGGAAAAAGGCGGACGTCGAGATCATCAGCACGGCTGATATCACGCACAAAAATACAGAGAAAATCGTCAGACGCCACGCCTCATCTTTAAGTTCGTCCGGATGGGACTCTCCCAATTCGCCAAGTTTCTGCCCGATTATGATCGCAGTCGCCGATCCCATCGCGATAAAAGCGACATTAAAGAAATTCGCAAGCGTCTGCGAAATGTTGAGGGACGAGACAACCGACAACCCGCGCACACTGTAGCACTGCGTGAGTGTCGCCTGCCCGCCGGACCAAAGCGCTTCATTGAGAAGGAGCGGCACGCCTTTTTTGATGCAGCTGACCGTAAGCTCTGCCGGCACATACATGCTCCGCAGCGCGCCTTCCACGAACGGCACCCTTGCGGCATGTGTGTGCGCCCACACCGCAATATAGGCAAGTTCCACAAACCTTGCGATCACGGTTGCCATCGCCGCACCTACAACGCCCAGTTTCGGAGCGCCAAATTTCCCGAAGATCAAAACATAGTTGCCGACAAGATTCACACCCACGGAAATAAAAGACGCGACCATCGGCGCGACTGTCTCCCCGTAGGACCTGATCGTCGTGTAATACACCATCGTAAGTGAAAGCGGCAGAAAGCCGACGCACATGACCGAGAGATACTGCAGCGCCGCGCTCATTGTTGCCTCTACAGAGCCTCCGCCGCTGTCTTCATGCAGATAGAGGCCGATCAGCGATTCCCCGAAGTTCACAAAGACAGCGATTCCTGCTGCCACGAGCAGAATCGCCAAAATGATCTGCAGGCGGAAGGTCCGGCGAACTCCCTCATCATCCTCCTTGCCGCAATACTGAGCCGTAAAGATCCCGATTCCCGACAGACCTCCGAAAAGGCACAGATTCCACACAAATAAGACGTTCCGATCCGCCCCACCATTATGTTATCGAGCATATTCACGAAGTTGGTGATCCCGTTCTGAAGCATGATCGGAAGGGCGATCATCATCGTGTGCTCCACAAATCTTCTCTCAAATGTCGACTTAAGCAGTTTCATATCAGTTCAATTCCTATGGTTTCTCACTCCCCCGTATGTACGGATTCGTAAAGAATGCGATCACAAGATGCAGCGCCATCACACACCAGATCAGCGGCTCGCACATAATGACAGCCCTGTATCCCATTTTCGGCACAAAGATCCAGGCAAAGAGGCATTTTCCTGCAAGTTCGATAAAGCTCGAGACTAAAGGCGTGAACTTGGCGCCGAGTCCCTGCAGCGCGAGCCTTGTCTGATGCAGCACACCCAAAATGCCTGAAAAGA